>OZ242341.1:323700-647401 GCA_965208545.1 Candidatus Poriferisocius sp.
CTCACCGTCACCGACACTGGCGGCCTAACCGGCACCGACACCGTCACCATCACCTTCGAGGGCGCTCCGGGCGCCGCGGTCGCCGTCTCCGCCTTCCTTCTGAATCCCAATGCCACCGACACCGACGGCGACGGCTTCATCGAGGACGACGAGCGCTACACCATCAATGGCGTCCTCGCCGGCCCCAACCAAGGCGGCAATGCCGCCAATGAGTGGGATGTCAAAGAGGGTGCCCGCCTCACACTGCGTGGCACCGGCAGCACCGCATCGGGCGGCACCAACGACCGCACGCTGCGATACACATGGCAAAAGCTCTCCGCGGTGCCCAATCGGGTGGAGTTCAACATCCCCGCCACCCAGGTCAACATGCAGAGCTTCTCGATCATTCTCCCCGGTAATTTCCAGAGCGGCCGAGGCGCCATCCTCCACTACAACCTCGTCGTCACCAGCGCCAGCGGCCTGCAAACCGTCAAAACGGTGAGGATCAACGTCGTCGACCAGCCGCAAGTACCGGAGGTAACCCTCAATCTGGCCAACAACCTCCAGCGAGTCCAGGACGCCAACGCCCTTGATCCCGAAGCTGTCACCCAGAGGTACGTGGTAGCCCCCGGCGCGTCGATTCAGCTCATTGCCACTGCTGTCGATGGCGATGCCGGCCAAGCCCGGTCCCTGACCCACGTCTGGTCGGGCACTGGTGTCACCCCCTCTGCCAATCAACCGCGGGGCCTCATCTCCCGGGCCACCTTTACCGCTCCCAGCACCGCCGTAGAGGGCCAGACCTTCACCGTCACCGTGGCGGTCACCGACTCCTCAAACCGCGTCGGCCGAGACCAGGCCGTGTTCACAGTCGCCAACAACAACCCCCCCGTGGCCACCGCCCCCATTGATCAGGTTGCCGAGGACGGCCCTCGGGGAGGCACCACGAACCGGGGCACCGTCACTCTCACCGGCACCGGCACCGACCAAGACGGCGATCTCCTGACCTACCGCTGGGTCCAGGTCGACGACCAAGACGTGCCCCTCAAAAAGCCCACCGTCACCCTGATGAACGCCAACACCGACACCGTCTCGTTCGACGTTCCCCAGCTCTCCGCACTCGCCGTGCGAGAGATCCACCTCGCCTTCACCGTCATCGACCAGTGGGGGGTGGGCGACACCGACACCGTGACGGTCACCGTGTTGGGCCGCAACGAGCGGCCCACCGCCGAGGCCGGTCCCAACCAGGTGGTCGGACCCGGTGCCCGCGTTAGCCTCGACGGCACCGCCAGCACCGACCCCGACCTCAACGCAAATCTCCGCTGGTCGTGGAAGTACGTCAAGCTGGTCACCGATCCCATCTTCCTCATACGGCCGCCCGACGCCTTCGCTCGGCAGGCTCTCAGCGGCTTCATTCCCGGCGGCAACGACTACTCCGATTATTCCGGGCTCAATCCGCTCACCGGCGCGATGTTCTCCCGCCCCTACTTCGACGCCCCCGGGCTCGGCGGCTACACCAGCGTGCAGCTCACCTTCGAGCTCACGGTCACCGACACCAGCGGCGCCCTCGATATCGACACCGTCACCATCACCGTCACCGGCCGTTTCTTTTCCGGGGTTATCGACGGTCCCGATTTCTGCACCAATCTGAGCTTGGGCGGGCCCCGCACCTATGCCTTCGACAGCGACCGCGACGGGGTATCCGACATCTGCGCGCTGCCCACCACCCGCAGAGAGACGGTGGCCCGCCAAAACGCCCTGGAGACGCTGGCCTCGCTCAATCTGGCGAAATTCCGCGCCCAGGTGCAGGCTTCCTGCTCCACGCTCACCGGCAACTTCGGTGACAATCCCGCCGACCTGGCCAACGATGCCTGCGCTACCAATCGGGTGACCGCTCCGCCGCCCCCGGTCGATCCCACCCTGGCCAGCCAGTTCTTTTCCGGGGTTATCGACGGTCCCGATTTCTGCACCAATCTGAGCTTGGGCGGGCCCCGCACCTATGCCTTCGACAGCGACCGCGACGGGGTGGCCGATGTCTGCTCACTGCCCACCACCCGCCGGGAGGCGGTGGCCCGCCAAAACGCCCTGGAATCCTTCACCACTCCGGCCACCGAGTTCGACAATGCGCTGGCCCTCGCCTGCCGCGAGTTGGCCGGCACCACCTTCCCCGGCGACTCGCCCGCCGACTTGGCCCGAGATGCCTGTCGATAACGACCCCACCCCGCAATCAATCCGATTCGACTGCCTACCCAACCTGCCAATTTTCGTCGGAAGATTGCTTGGGAGTGTTTGAAACTTCCCGCTAGACCTGTAAAACTGTTCACCGTGTTGAGCCGGGGTCAGGCTTAACCCGTCGAGTGGAGCCAAATGGCTCTTCGCCCGTATGGGTCTCGACGACCCTATAGACTTTGAACCACTGGCCCGGTCTGATAGAAAGTTGCCCATGATGACGATGCTTCACTCGGTTTGGTCCGGCGGCGGGAGTGCTGCTGGTCGTCGCAGGTCCTTGCTCGCGCTCGGGGCACTGCTGGCGTTGGTGGCGAGCGTGCTGGCCTGGATTTCTCCTGCCCAGGCGCAGCGGAACGAAAGCCCGCCCGTGGCACTCGCCTCGGTGGCAGTGACAACGGCGGCCACTCAGACCGCTCCGGCTGTGGCGACGTTGACAAGCACCAGCTTTGACCCTGATGACGGCAACTCAGACTGCACGGGTTGCACCTTGAGGTGGGAGGTGGTGACCGAGGCCTACTCGTGGATCTCGCTCAGCGCTCCAACGGCGACTCCTAGCACGTTTAACGTGCCGAGTCCGGCGCTGGCCGCTCGATATGGGCAATCGATTGAGTTCAGGCTGACCGTGACCGACAACGACACTCCGGCTGCTACCGACAGCGTCACGATCACGTTCAACATCAACCAGGGCCCCAGCGCCGACATTGCCATCACGGCGATGATGGCCGATCCGGCGAGCCCCGATGTTGACAACTATGACGACAACGGCAACGGCGTCAAGGATGAGAACGCCGAGAAGTATCCGCTGGACGGCGTGATCGACGGTCCCGGCGAAAACGGCAACGCCGACAACGAGTGGGACATCGCCGAGGGCTCATTGATCATCTTGGACGGCTCGGGCAGCTCCGACCCCAATGGCTCACTGCCTGCGGCAAGCCATGACTGGACCCGGGTGTATATCTCCGGAGCAACTGCCTACGCGAACGACCCGACCGCATCGTTGCCCGATACCACCGCCGACACGAAGAGGATCAGCACCGACGAGAACCTCGAGGTTGATGCGGATGATCGGTCGACAGAGATCATGACGCCTTTGGTGAGCGCTACTGCTCGGGCCGGGCTTCCTGCTCCTCCGTTCTTCGTGTACTACCGGCTGACGGTCACCGACACGAACACCCAGAATCCGGCGACAAACTCTGCTGTGGTCAAGATCGTTGTCCATGACCAGCCGAAAGACCCGGTGATTGACTCGATCGTCCCGACCGCGAACACCGATGCCACCGCAGGCGGGGCCCCAGGGTCTGCGATCAGCGGCGAAACCGGTGCACCCGGCAGCAACCGGTACATCGTGGCCCCCCGCTCGGCGATCACCTTGACGCCGACGGTCAGCCCTGCTCGCGCCGCTGGCGGTGCGACTGCGCCGGTGTGGGATGCTGACGGCGATACTCCGACGGTGACCTGGGAAGGTGCGAGGGATTCAGACCCGGCCAATAGTGCCGCCGCTGCATCGTTCACCGCACCGGCAACCGCCGAGGAAGGTGACGAGTTCGTCATTACCGCTACCGCAACCGATATCACCGGCCGCATGACGACATCGTCGGTGACGCTCGTGGTGGCAACCAACACTGCCCCCGAGGCCGTTGCTCCAGGCGAAGCCCAGCCAGCTGGCTACAGCATTATCACCGTCAATGACGGTCCCGACGGCGGCGACATCGATCCGCTTACCCAGAGGGGCACCGGAGTGGTGAATCTGCGGGGCATCTCCCACGATGCCGACGGCGACGCCCTGATCCACGCCTGGACTGAGCTGGACATGGCCACTGACTCGGGTACCGGCAACGATGTGGTGCCAACCAGTGCCGCCACCTTCCCGCGGGGAATCCGGCCGCCGGCCAAGCCGCATGTGACCATCGACGGTGCGTTCAGCCAGGACGCCTCGTTCACTGTGCCCGAGGTCAATGCCCAGCACCCCACAATCGAGATCACAGTCGATGGCGCCACGGTTAATGCACTGCATGTGCCGATCGCGTTCACTGTGCTCGACGCGTGGCAGGTGAAGACGACGAAGATCGTGATCGTTCGCATCGTCAACAACGACGATCTTCCGATCGCCAACGCCGGGCCGAACCAGCAGGTAACCCCCGGTTCATTCGTCCGGTTGAACGGTGCCGGCAGCTCCGACTCCGATCCTGGCGACAGGCTGACCTACGCGTGGACCTACACCGGGATCGTGACCGAACCTCGCACCGAGAACCGTCCGGCCATCACTGCCACTGAGGTAGGCCTGGGCTACGTCGAGTGCAAGTGGTTCCCGTACGACGCCACCGACGGTGACGACTCCTGCGATGACGGCGCGGCTGTAGGCACCTACAGTGCCAACGCCGGCGGGGCGTTGAAGAACGAGAACACAGCGTTCCCGTACTTCGATGCTCCGAGGCTGGGTGGCTTCACCAGCATCAAGCTGACCTTCAGCCTGACTGTCACCGATGGCGCCGCCACTACTGACACCGGTGACGACAATCCGTCGGCCCGTGCATCGACGGTCACCATCACGATCACGGATGGCTTCTACTCCGGCAACGTGACTGGCCCGGACTTCTGTCTGGTCCAGAGCCTGGGTGGTCCCACCACCTATCCGTTCGACAGTGACTTCGACGGTGTGGCCGATACCTGCTCCTTGAACACCACCCGTCGGGCGACGGTGGCCCGCCAGAACGCTCTGGAGACCCTGGCCGCCCTGAACCCCGACACGTTCAAGAATCACCTGCACGGGGCCACCGTTGACCTCAACGATCCTCCGACACCCAATGACGCCACGGATGACACGACCATCCCCAGTCAGTGCGCCCTAGCTCCCAGGAACCTGGGCGACGATCCTGGTGATCTGGCCAACGACTCCTGTGGTCGGGTTGGGAGCTTCAACCGGGTGGTGTCCGCACCGCCGAGGCCCGTCGATCCCGCCAAGGCCGATGAGTTCTTCTCCGGTGTGATCACCGGTCCGAACTTCTGCGCCAACAACAGCTTGGGTGGTCCGACTACCTATGCCTTCGACAGCGATGACGACGGCGTGGCGGACATCTGCTCGCTGCCCTTCACCCGCCGTGAAGCGGTGGCCCGCCAGAACGCCCTCAACGCGGCGTTTGCTCAGCATGCCCAATACGCACAGGCGCTGAGAGCAGCTTGTGCGGCCCTGGGCAGCAGCGACTTCGGCGACTCGGCAGCCTCCTTGGCTACCGACGAGTGCACCCGGCCCCCGACAGGGCCCACGGGTGACCCGCTTCCACAGCCAGCTGGCTGATAACCGACCTGGCTCCTAGGAGTCAATAACTCGAGAGTGGCCCGGCCCCAGTGGCCGGGCCACTCCGCGTCAGTAGGCCACGAGCGGAATGACGCAGGTCTGTCAATTAGGTTTCAGCGGCATGAATGAGGCACCTAGGTTTCTTGCCAAGCAATTGGTTGTGTTGTCGATCGCCATTGCAATGGCCGCGGCTCTTCTATCGCCTGCCCTCTGGCTTCCTGCTGCTTCGGCTCAGACTGTCGCCGATGTGGAAGCCCGGGACAATCTGATAGCCAACCAAGAGAACCTCCTGAATACCTACAGGTGTTTGTTCGAGGTGGACACCGAAGTGGTTCCCGGAGGGTGCCCTAACCCGAACACGGTCACGCCGGGCGTGTCTCCGGTGAGTCCCATTCCACAAGACATCGAGGTGAGAGACGGGCTGATTCAGAACCAAGAAGCCCTCTTGAACGTGTACCGCTGTCGTTTCGACGTCGATACCCAGATCGTGCCCGGCGGCTGCATCGACGGCGTGCCAGCTCCCACTGATGCTGAATCGTCCACCACTCCAGAACCCGCAACTACTCCTGCACCGACGATCACCCCAAAGCCCGCCACCACCCCTGATCCTGTCCTCAATCTGGATGTCACCGCCGGCCGAACCCACTCGTGTTCGATCGGCGCCGACCAGACCATCAGCTGCTGGGGCGACAACAAATTCGGTCAGACCAACGCTCCCGCAGGGGCATTCACTTCCGTGTCTGCGGGCTGGGAGCACACGTGCGGGTTGCGGTCCGACCAGACACCCGTTTGCTGGGGTGACATGCGCTTGGGGAAATCGATTGCTCCCCGAGGAGAATTCAATGCAGTCGATGCGGGCGGCTCGCATTCGTGCGGTATCAGATCCTCTGGCCGAGTCGTCTGCTGGGGCGAGAACGCACAGAGACAGTCCTCTCCTCCATCGGGCGCGTTCACCCACGTCTCCGCAGGTGGCCAGCACACATGCGGAATCAAGACCGATCAGAGCGTCGCCTGCTGGGGGCACAACTACAACGGCCAGACCAACGCCCCCAGCGGCAAATTCACCCACGTCTCCGCAGGCTGGAGGCACACATGCGCGATCAAAACCGACCGAACCGTCACCTGCTGGGGCCTCAACGAGAACCTCCAGTCCGATTCCCCCGGTGGCCAGTTCACCCACATTTCCGCTGACGACTTCCATTCGTGCGGGGTCAGAGTCGACCAGACCATCGCCTGCTGGGGATCGAGCAGCCACGGTCAGAGTGGCCCTCCGTTTGCCTTGTTCGTTGACGTTGCGGCTGGATGGTCGCACACTTGCGGAGTCACGATCGGGGGGAACATCTACTGCTGGGGGGCTAACAGCGAAGGCCAGACGGACGCACCAAACCGCGGTGAAACCCTCGCGGAGCTGTTGGCGATTCGAACCGAGCTGATCTATCGCAGCGACCCCGTCGGCCTGATCGCATTCGTTGACATTGATCGGGCCTACACAATGGGGACAGACATCTGGGTGGTATGGGCCTGCGACACCGAGGCTGGAACCCTGGAGAACGACCCCGTTGAGATGGCTGAGCGCTTCACAAGCTGGGTCCAGCCCTATTTCTCATGGCTGTCGGGCGGCTCATATCGAGTTGAGTTCATCGCCGGTGGAACGGTCAAAGCCGAAAAGGAGCAGGATTGCTACAACAACATTCGCAACACCCCCTCTCCGCAAAAGGCCAATGGCGCGGTCATCGTTATCGACCTGGCAATGATCGACTGCGGAACCGAAGCAGACTGCCGGATTGGTGGAGGGGGTCCCGGCCACTGCTTTGACCGCCACCTGGATGAGTGGATACCCAAAGTGTGCTCTCCTCACTGGCCCGAGAACTTCAGGGAAATCCGGCTGAGCACCTTGGGATTCACTTCAGTGCCCGGCCACATCCCCGACCCCCCCACCGGATTCGTCATCGGCCATGAGTTGGGCCACGCCCTGAGCTGGCCCCACAGCTACGACCGGCCCGACAGGCATTTCGGATCCAACTTGATGGATGTAATGGGCAACGGGCAATCACTGGCCTTCGGCACTCCTGCCATCAACCGGTACGCGGCCGGGTGGATCGCACTCGACGAAGTCGCCATCCACCCCCAGCCAGTGGACTCTTCTTCGCAACAACAAGAGGCTGTCTATGAGCTGTACCCGCTGGGCGAGACAGGCACGCAGATGCTGGTGCTTCAGACTGGAGCCAAAGGCGTGTTCTACACCCTGGGAGCCAGGGAGAAGTCTGGCTTCGACGGCGATATTCCAGTCGAGGGAGTGGAGGTGTACTTCATCGACCAGAGCGCCTGGTGCGAAGACCACTTCTGGAATTCTCCGTTCTTGGGCACCTGTTACGGCCCCGGACGTCTCACAGACGTCTATAAGGAGCCCGGGCGAAGGCTGCGGCCAGTTGGGTACCTGCTCCCACACGGCGCGGTCATCACCGGAGATGCCCGGCACGTGTACAGCGTCGGCGAGAGCGCGGTCATAGGCAACGCTCAAGTTCAGATCACCGGCCGAACCGCCGACGGCGCCGGCTACGTAGTGAAGGTCAGAGCGAGACCCTAGAACCGCCGGGTTCTCTGGCGGCGGGAACACCGCTCCCAACCTCAGTTAGTTAGTCACCGATCTGGTTTGCAAGAGCCGATAACCGGAGAGTGGCCAGGCCACTTCGCGTGTGACGACATCCCCGAGCGGCATCTCAGCACGAATCAAACGGAATCTTGGGATGGACGCGAGGCAGCCTCAACAGGGGTTCAATGTCAACTTAGTTGCCTGATCTGGTTGTCCTGTCCTCCGCGCTTTACACCCTTGGTAGCAATCTGAGCCCAAGAGGTGGACATTCCCAGCGCATTCCCGATCTCTTGGAGAGTTCGGCCTTTCCGACGCAAACGAATGGCTTCAGCGATCCTCTCGTCCCTGGAGGCAACCCTGCCGGTGGTCTGCGGGGTTGGATCGTCTAGGGCCAAGTCGAGCGTCTCGGCCTGTTCTGCGCCGGTCTTGAAGACATCCAGAATTTCGGGTGCCTCAAATAGGTCGCGCCCTCGTAGCGTTCCTCGCACCGGCGCGACTATTCCCTCGGCCGTGAGCCGTTCTGTGGCTCGGTAGGCGGTTGGTAGAGAAATGCCCAACTGGGCAGCCATACCCTTCACCGTGAACACAGGCATCTCGGGCAAGTGCTCAGCGATCGTACGGGGAGCCGATTTCTTGCGGCTTCTGAGCATCTGCTCCCACCTACTGGTAACCGCGTCGATCCGAGTTATGAGTCCCTCTGCATAGTCGCAGGAGGTTTCCGCAGTAGAGGAAAAGAGCGATACCCACGGGTCAAGCGACTTCACCTGATCGGGTGACCCTGCCGATCCTTCGAAGCGGGTTGCGTCGAGGGCAGCAATGTACTCGTCGCGATCGAAGGCTAGAACGGCGCTGATCGGCGGGGTGGTGTAGCGAGTAATCCCGCCTTTGCGGAGGATGGTCTGGACTAGAGCTCGGCCGGCTCTTCCATTCCCGTCGCGGAACGGGTGGATCGACTCGAACTGGACGTGAGCGATAGCGGCTGCGGTTACCGGATGATGGCTAGTGGTGTTTATGTACTCGAGCAGGTCGTCCATCAATTCGGGGACTTCCTCAGCTGGCGGGGCAACGTACGCAGGCGGAGGGTAGCCACCAAGCACCCCACCGACGCGAACCCAACCCGGACGCAGGTGCCCGCCCACTTCGGGCTTGGACGTATGGTCCATCAACGTGGAGTGGATTGAGAACAGATCATCCAAGGTGATCGACCTTTGTTCATCTCCGATCTCAGCGGCGAGACGGGTAGCAGAGATGTTCCCGATGGCCTCGTAGGCGGAATCGTCGTGGGGATCGCCGCCGTTTCGGGTAACGGCCTCGGCCCTGGCCACCCTCCGCAGAGAGGGGTTCACGTCTTCGATGGTGCTTGATCCAATGCTCTCGGATCTTTGGAGCACCCAGCCGATACGAGAAGCAGAGTCGCCGTGCTGTTGCTCGAACTCATTGATCGCCGCCTCTGCGGCACGGGCTGCACTGTCCCAATGGGGAAGGGTGGCCAAACCGGGAGTCAGGAGGGGATCGGGATGGTAAGCGGCAAAGCTCCCAGGGGGATGTTCGAGCTTTCGGGAAGCGTTCTTGGATATCGGTGTGACTTCCTCCGCTGGTATCTGGTGGATGGTGTAGCGGCCCACAACCTCATGCTACCCCGTGCATTAAGTGAGAAAACTGGAAATAATTTTCTCACCTATTCCCGTCGAGACTTGGATCTTTAGGTGAGAAAATTGGAAATAATTTTCTCACTTCTGCACGCAAGCCCTCCATCAGCGCTGCGACGGCAAGCATCTCGGCCCGGTCTGATTCGTCGGCTTCAAGCGCCTCAACTTCAGCTGTCAGAGAGTCCATGGCGAATCCTGGGTTGCGATAACTGGTGGCGAACCGGACTAAAGCGTAGACGCGGAGCGGCCCGGCCGCTGGGGCCGGGCCGCTCTCGGGTTATTGGCTCCTAGGAGCCATGTCGGTTATCAGCTAGCTGGTCGGGAGCCGTGTACCCGTCGTGGGGGCCGGAGGCCGGGAGCACTCGTCCGTTGCCAGGGCGGCAGCCGAGTCGCCGAAGTCGGAGCTGCCCAATGCGGTACAGGCCGCCTTCAGCGCATCGGCGTACTGCTCATGGCCGGAGTCGGGCCCGAACGCTGCGTTGAGGGCGTTCTGGCGGGCCACCGCTTCACGGCTGGTGAAGGGCAGCGAGCAGATGTCCGCCACACCGTCGCCATCGCTGTCGAAGGCATAGGTGGTCGAACCGCCCAGGCTGTCGTTGGCGCAGAAGTTCGGACCGGTGATCACACCGGAGAAGAACTCATCGGCCTTGGCGGGATCGACGGGCCTCGGCGGTGCGGACACCACCCGGTTGAAGGTCCCAACCCGACCACAGGAGTCGTTGGCCAGATCACCAGGATCGTCGCCCAGGTTCCTGGGAGCTAGGGCGCACTGGCTGGGGATGGTCGTGTCATCCGTGGCGTCATTGGGTGTCGGAGGATCGTTGAGGTCCAAGGTGGCCCCGTGCAGGTGATTCTTGAACGTGTCGGGGTTCAGGGCGGCCAGGGTCTCCATGGCGTTCTGGCGGGCCACCGTCGCCCGACGGGTGGTGTTCAAGGAGCAGGTATCGGCCACACCGTCGAAGTCACTGTCGAACGGATAGGTGGTGTGACCACCCAGGCTCTGCGCCAGGCAGAAGTCCGGGCCATTCACGTTGCCGGAGTAGAAGCCGTCCGTGATCGTGATGGTGACAACCGCACGATTCGTGGACGAGTCTCGGTTTACACCTAAGGGATCCGTCGGGGTGACGGTTTGCAATCCGTCGGTGACGACCAAGCTGAACCTCAGCTTGATGCTGTTGAAGCCGCCCAGCCTCGGAGCATCGAAATACGGGAACGCCGAGCCGGAGTTCTTCAGTTTGCCACCAGCGGTTGGATGGTAGCTTCCGCGTGGGGCATCACCTTGAGTCTCATTCTGAGGCGTTGTGTCGTCGTTAGCGGTAGCTGCCGTAAGCACACCAGGCTCAACTTGAATGATGTCGTCAGCAGTACCAAGTTCGCCGTCAGTGCCCGGGCCAGCCGGACCACCGGCATTGGCGGTGGTAACAGAACCGACAGCGTAAACGCCATTGGCACCCGGTTCAGCAGTGAAGGTGTAGTCACTAAAGACCGCCACATTTTGGGTGGAGCCATCGGCAGTTGCGACCTGGACAATGCCGTCGTAGGGGAACCAGGTGCCCTCGACGTAGCCCATGCCGATCTCCGCGGGGGTGATGGCCGGACGGTTCTGGGTGAGAGGATCGGTCGCGATCCCGGCGTAGGTCCACTGATGAGACAGCCTGTCGCCCGGATCGGCGTCGGAGCTGCCAGCACCGTTCAACCGTACGAAGGAACCGGGGGTTACTTGCTGGCTCGGCCCAGCATTGGCCCTCGGAACGTCGTCGGTGTCCCGGATGAACACGATCACGATCCTCGTCGTCTTCACCTGCCACGCATCAAGCACCGTATAGGCAATCGGCACCGGCACGACCGTCACCGGATCGGTGTCAGTACTATCGCCGTCGTCGTTGAGGTCGACGCCGATCTGAACCTCGGTGATATCGAGCTTGGTGTGCCTCGCGTTTACTTCGGGCACCGCAAACGAAGCGTTCTGGCTGGTCGCACCATCGATAGATACCAGCGGCTCGGCCGGCAGCCTGATCGGCCTCGCAAAAGTGGCCCGGTTCGGAACCGGCGACGCAGCCGTCGGGTCAACAAAGGCAGGCAGCACCACCGTGTCGTTGACGCCGGGAGTGCCGCTCGGTGAGGCATTCGGGGCCATGGCCAGCTCGGTCCAGACATGGAACAGGGCGTCGCCATCGGCGTCGTGGGAGATACCCCGCAGATTCACAACTCCGGTGCCCTTTCGGGTAAGGGGGTCAATGTCGCCACCGTCAGGACCATCGTTGACGACAATGGAGCTGAAGAGTCGAGACGTGGCGAGAGTGCCAGGAGCAACGGCCTCAGGCGCAGTATTGGTAGCCACCACCAACGTCACCGACGACGTCGTCATGCGGCCGGTGATATCGGTTGCGGTAGCTGTAATGGTGAACTCGTCGCCCTCCTCGGCGGTTGCCGGTGCGGTGAACGTTGCGGGGGCGACACTACTGGTCGGGTTCGAGTCGTTCGCACCCTCCCAGGTCACCGCCGGAGTATCTCCATCGGCATCCCACACCGCAGTAGCACCAGCAATGGCAGCCCGTGCGGGGGCAACCGTCGGCGTCAAGGTGATCGCCGAACGGGGAGCGATGATGTACCTGCCGCTGCCGGGCGCACCGGTTTCATCGCTAATCGCAGACCCTGGAACCAAATCAGCGGTGTCGCCGGCGTTCCTGGTTACCGACGGGACGATCGAGTCAATCACCGGGTCTTTCGGTTGGTCATGGATAACGATCTTGACCACCGCGGAGCTCATCGCAGGATTCTGGGTGTTCGAGTCGGTCACCGTCAGCTTGTAGTACACGAAGAACGGAGGGGCAGGACGCCCTGCCCTAGTGGCAGCATCGCTCACCAAGGGGATCATCACCTCTGCCGCCCGGTCGGTAGCATCCGCTCTGGGGTCTTCGTCAGTGCTGACCACAGCACCGGAGGAGGCACCGGAGTCGGTGCCATCGATAAGTGTGTCAGAATCGTCGTTTCCAACAAGCAGCGAATTCAGTAGATCGCCAGCTGTGGCGACCTCATAGGCAGTCTCTGTGGAGACATACACCCGAGACCAACTGTAGTTAGAGGATTCCAGTGTGCCGTTGGGATCGGAGCTGCCCGAGCCATCCAAAGTGATTAGCGCTCCCTCGGCAATGTCCCACTCATTGTCGGCGTTGCCGTTTTCGCCGGGAGCGTCGATCACGCCGTCCAGCGGATACTTCTCGGCGTTCTCATCAGTGTCGCCGTTGCCGTTGTCGTCATACTCAACCACATCGGGGTTGGCCGGGTCGGCCAGTATGGCGGTTACGGCAATGTCGGCTATGGGGCCCTGGTTGATGTTGAACGTCACCGTGGTGCTGTCGGTAGCAGCCGGGGCGTCGTTGTCGGTCACGGTCAGCCGGAACTCGATCGATTGCCCATATCGAGCGGCAAGCGCAGGACTTGGCACGTTGAACGTCGCTCCTGGCCCATTTGAATTCGCGGTTCCTGGTGTCCCGTCTGCATTGACATCTACCCTGGTGAGGCTGAGCCACGAGTAGGCCTCGGTCACCACTTCCCACTTGTACGCAGTAATGCCAGGATCAGTGCCGCCCGTGTCAGGGTCGAAGCTTCCCGACCCGTTCAACGTCGCCACAGCAGGAGTACCAGTAGCCGGGGCGGCCGCCGTTGTCACCCTCACCGAGGCGATCGCCACGGGCGGGCTTTCGTTCCGCTGCGCCTGGGCGGGAGGAGCCCAGATCATCACGCTTGCCACCAACGCCAAAAGCGCCAGAGTGACCAGTACTTTCCGACTTGCAGTAGCACTCCCGCCGCCGGAGCCAGATCAGGTATATAAGGGCTGGTCAGCGAAGTCTACGATACGAAGTATTATTATTTATATGACTATTTTGGGCTATTGGTAAGAAAGTCGGCCCAGTCCTCCATCAGGCTAACGCGCTTCTCGAACAGATCTGTTCTCAGGTAGGCCCTCTCCACCTTGGTGCCGACCGTGTGGCCCAGCGCCATCTCGGCGATCTCCCAGGGGTAGTCGGTGGCCTCGGCCGCCCAGCTTCTGAACGAGCTCCGCAGCCCGTGGGGAACCATGCCCGCGTCCATCTCCCTCAACAGCTTCGACAGGGTGCTGTCATTTTGCGGCCGCCCAGTGAGTGAGGGAAAGATCAGGCCGCTGTTGTCGATTATCTTCTCGGCCTCGTCCAGCACCTTAAGGGCCGCATCTGTTAGCGGCACTCGGTGCTCGGTGAAGGTCTTGGTGCGGTGGGCGGGGATTGTCCAAACCCGGGACTCCCGGTCGATCTCGCCCCAGGTGGCGAACCTGACTTCTCCTGATCGACACGCCGTTAGCGCCAGGAACTCGAAGGCCAGCTTGGTTCCCTGCCAGGCCCCCGACGCGTAGACGGCGGCGATCACGTCGGCCACTTTTTCGGCAGGGATGGCCGGGTGGTGCGTACCGCCGTTCTGTCTCGGAAGGGCCGCGGCTAGGGCTTCACCCGCCGGGTTGTTGTTTCGATAGCCCTGGGCTATGGCCCACTTCATCACCGAGTTGATGCGACGGCGCTGCTTTCTGGCGATCTCCGGCAGCGTGAGCCAGATGGGTTCCAGCACGCCGAGCACGTCGCCGGGGGTGATCCTGTCCACCTTCTTGTCGGACAGCGGGGCTGCGTGCTGGGCCAATTGCGTGCGCCACGCTTCGGCAGTGCCTCCTCCTTCCTTCCAACCGGCTGAGTGCATGGCGATCACTTGTTCGACTGCCTCGGCAAATGTGGGGATGCCGGCGCCGCGCCGGGGGTCGCCTCCCCTGCGCACTGTGCGATGGTTGTCCAATGCCGCCTCGCGAGCCTCTGTGCACGACACGAGCCATGTCGGGCCCAGTCCGATGTGGGTGGGCTTGCCGTTGATGATGAGACGCTGCACCCACGATTTGGTCACGCCCCCACCCTTGGCCTCCCGCACCCGCAGAATCAGCCCGTGGGAGCCGTGGCCCCCGTCGCCATAGGCTCCTGGCACATTCACCGCGGCCACGAACTTCGCTGTGAGCCTTTGCTTCGCTGCCATGCTGCCTCCCAGTTGTTAGTGGTTTTGTTACTGAGAGAAGCATCTTCATGGACTGCTCTGTGTATGTCCACCCCCTGCCGAAGTCTCCTGGTACGAGGCTGTAGCCGTTCAGTCCCAGCCGAAGTAGTCTGTTACATTCCCTGTTACTAAACGTTCCCTTTGGAGCGGATCAGGTGGCGCACTGCTCGATGTAGGGGAGGTTGTCAGGGTCATCGGGCAGCTTGATTTCGATGCCCTGCACGTTTTGGTCTTTGACCTCTACGGGGATGATCTCGGAGGCATTGGTGGTGAAACCGTCTGGGCCGTACCAACCGACCAACGTGCACTCCCTAGAGACTACGGCGTACACGTTGACGGTGTACGAGCCGTTGGGGACTCGGGCCAGAAACGAGCCGTCAGCGCCGGTGATGCTCCATGTGCGGTTGGGGTCGTCCTCCTGTCCAACCCAAACCAGGAGCCTCTCAGCCGGCTCTCCGTCGTGACCCAGCACCACTCCTTCCACGGTGTTGTAGGAGACGTCGAGGGTCTCATGGCACGAGGAGGGGGCCGAGGCATCTCCGTAGACCTGCTCCAGCAGCCCTGCCAGCGTCGGGTCGTACTCGATTAGCTCGGCTCGAGTATTGATGTTGTTGCGGAGCGGGTCTGGGGGGCTGTTGAGGTCAAACCAGGCCGTGGTTCCCTCGGCCCAGTATTCGTCGGGGTTTGTGGCCGCGTAGGTATGCCTCCACAGCCCGGCAGCTAGCGCACTGGCATAGGCAGACTCGACTTGGCGGCGGAACCTGTAGTCCATCAGCTTGAATTCAATGGCCATATTGAGCACCGCATGGCCGATCTCGTGGATGAATACGTCGGCATGGGGCGCCAGATCGCTCTCCAAACAGATCAGGTTCTGCACCGCCACCACCAAAACCGGAATGGCGCGACTCGGCCCCACTCCTCCACCTTCAGTGATGACGTCCCAGTCTCTACCGGGAGAAATCAGGTACAACCCTGTGTACTCCGGAATATCGGTGATTACCTCGTCTTCGGCCATGATGGACACGCGGGTTCGCGTTTGCGCCAGGGCGTCAAGGAGGTCGGGACGGTTGGACAGCACATCGCGAAAGAGGTCTCTGGCTTGGTAGTGCGCTCGGTCGGGCACCGCGGCTGAAGAGACGATGGGGATTCCGAAGGCGTCCAGGTACTTCTGGTGGAAGGGATTGAGGCGGAGCTCGCCCGGCGGGCGCCTCAAGCGCGGGAATTGCTGTGTGGGCTCTTGCTTTGGTTCAGGCTCTTCCACCACTGCCGGCATGCCGTCGATGCATCCTCCCGGCACGATCTGGGTGTCGACATCGAAACGGCAGCGGTAGGTGTTCAAAAGGGCTTCCTGGCTCTGTATCAGCCCATCTCGCACCTCGATGTCCAGTCGAGTGGGGTTCGCCGGAGTAACGCCCGAAGTGACTGTGTCCGGGTTGGGGCACCCCCCGGGAACCACTTCGGTGTCAACCCCGAACAAGCACCGATAGGTATTCAGGAGGTTCTCTTGGTTGGCGATCAGCTGATCCCGAGCCTCGACGTCCCCCACTGTTTGCGCCGAGGCCCCAGGCGCTCCGACAACAACGAATGCTGCGACGACCAGGGACAGAACCACTGCGAAGGCGATGTTGTGTGGGGCCGGGCGGAACAGGGCTAACACGGAGTGAGGTAGGGAATGTTCTCGGGGGCATCGGGCAGCTTGATCTCTATGCCGTCTACGTCTGCGCCGTCGATTTCGATGACTGTGGCTTGTTCCATGCGGCTTACCAGGCCCTCGCCGCCGTGCCAGCCGATGAAGTAGCACTGGTCAAATCTGCCCCTGTATACGTAGATGACGAATGAACCGTTTTTTGCCCGGGTGAAGAACGAGCCATCAGATTCGACAATGGCCCAGGTAGTGTCGCGAATCTCACCGGGGTGCATCCACAAATGGAAGTCCTCTATCGGCTGATTGTCGGGGCTCAGAACGACGCCTTCGAAGCCGTAGGCAACGGTATCGAGGGTCTCGTGGCACGACGAGGGGACCGACGCATCGCCGTACACCTCGTCCAAGAGGGCAGCCAGCACCGGGTCATACACGAGCAGTTCGGCTCGAGTGTTGATGTTGTTTTGGTTTCGGTAGGGAAAACCGTTCAGGTCAAACCAAGTCTGGGTGCCTTCGGCCCAATACTCGTCTGCGTTGGTAGCGGCGTAGGTGTGCCTCCAGAGCCCGGCGTCTATTGCGCTTTTGTAGGCGGCTTCGAGGCGAGACCGAAACTCGGTGTCTCCCATTTGGGCCTCGATCGCCATACTGAGAACGGCATGGCCGATCTCATGAATCAAGATGTCCTCATGGGTAAACACATCGCCCTCCAGGCAGAGGACGTTCTCCACCACCGCGGCCATCACGGGAAGGTGTGTCGTGGGCCCGAGACCCCCTCCCAATATTGCGATGTCCCAGTCTGTGCCGGGGAATTGTTCGTATAGCTGGCTGAACTCCGGGATGTCGGTGATCACGGAGCCCTCGGCTATCAACGTGGCATGCATGCCCGATTTGGCCAGTGCATCAAGGAGGTCGGGCCGGTTGGCCAGCATTTCGTAGAAGAGGTCTCGGGTCTTGTACAGGGCGGCGTCGGGCACTGCTGCGGACGTCACGATCGGAATGCCGCTGGCATCCAAGTACTTCTGATAGAAGGGATCGAAGCCGAGCTCCGCTGGTGGAGGTCCAAGCGGTGGGAGCACTTCTACTACCGGCGCGGGAGCGCCGTCGATGCATCCTCCCGGCACGATCTGGGTATCGACGTCGAACCGGCACCGGTACACGTTCAAGAGGGCTTCCTGGTTCTGGATCAGCCCGTCTCGCACCTTGATGTCTTGTGGGGTGGGACTTTCCGGAGACACGCCCGGCGTGACCGTGTCCGGGTTGGGGCAACCTCCGGGAACCACCTGAGTGTCCACCTTGAACAGACACCGATAGGTGTTCAGAAGGTTCTCTTGGTTGGCGATCAGCTGATCACGAGCCTCAACATCTGCCACTGTCTGCGCCGAGGCCCCCGGCGCCACCGCAACGACGATCGCCGCCACGACAAGGGCCAGAACCACAGCAATGGGGACGTGGCTGCGCCGCAGTGTTCGATGCATCACAGCGATAATACCTACTACCTAACAGGCCCCCCTTACGGTGAGCCCTCACCGGCAGTTGACGTTAAGCACAGTTGCATCCAACCAAGTCGCTGGTAAGGTGGCATCAATTCACTTCCCCCTCTTCAACCCTCCTTGAGGGAGAATGAAATGAACACAGCAATCGCCACAACATTGATCAGTGTCTTGGGCGCAGGCCTGTTCGCCGGCCTCTACGGGATGCTGTTCCACTACTTACGCGATGTGTCTACCAGACTCGCCAGCCTCGACTCGTCCATCAAGAACATGGACACCAAGTTCACTGCCCAACTCCAAGATCATGGTGAGCGCTTGGCCCGAATTGAGGCCAAGCTGGACATCGACCCCCCCGCCGAAGCCGCTTAGCTCCTTTGCCCAGTTGGCTCAGGCAGCCTTGAGCTTGGCGTCTAGGAGTTGGCTGCGGACTTCCATTTCAACGACCTCGCTGATTTGCTCCCTCAGCAGATCTTTGACTTGCCAATTGGTCAGGGCGACTTTGAGCCAGTCATCGAGCGTGTACTTGGTCAGGCCTTCGCTTATCTCAGCCTTGAGCCAGTCATTGAGTATGAACCTGGCGCGCCCCTCGGTTGTAGCTGTCTCGAGCCAGTCGTTGAGAGCTCGGTCGACCGGCCATTCTTCAAGCGACTGGGCGATGAACTTCTTGAGCTCCATTTCCTTTTGCTCCTTGGACCGTTCCCAGCTCCAGTAGAGCATCACGAGGATGAATACAAACGCTTCAGCGCTGAGCACGATTGCCAGAATCCACATGTCGTCCATAGTTCCTCCCTTGGTTGGTTGCTTTGCGCAATGTTGCGCACAAGGGAGGATGAGAGTCAAGCAGGCTCGGAAACGGAACCGTGCCGAGGCCGCTTAGGCGGTGCGGGCCATGTTGGCGAAGCGGGTGTAGTGCTGCTGGAAGGCCAGGCGGGTCTTGCCGGTGGGGCCATTACGGTGCTTGGCCAAAAGCACCTCGGCGGTGCCCTGATCGGCGGTTTCGGGGTTGTAGAGCTCGTCTCGGTATAAGAAGATCACCAAATCGGCGTCCTGCTCAATGGAGCCCGACTCCCGCAGGTCGGCCAGGATGGGCCGCTTGTCTTGGCGCTGTTCCAGGTTGCGGGACAGCTGGGAGAGCGCCACCACCGGGCATTGCAGCTCCCGGGCCAGGATCTTGAGCCCTCGGCTGATCTCCGACACCTCCACTTGGCGGTTCTCGGCGGAGTGGCGCCCGGTCATCAACTGGAGGTAGTCCACCACCACCATGCCCAGCTCACCCACTTGGCTGCGCAACCGGCGAGACTTGCCCCTGATCTCCATGATGGTCACCGCCGGGTTGTCGTCCACCCAGATGGGCGCCTCCGACAGCCTTCCGATGGCGGTGGACAGATCAGACCAGTCTTGGTCGGTGAGCTTGCCGGTGCGCACCCGGGAGGCGTCCACCCGGGCCTCTGAGCACAGAATCCGTTGGCTGATCTCCAGTTGGCTCATCTCCAGCGAGAACACCAGCACCGGCTTGCTGGCCCGCATGGCGGCATGGGCGGCCATACCCAGGGCGAAGCTGGTCTTGCCCACCGACGGGCGGGCGCCCACCACCACCAGGGTGTTGGGTTGCAGGCCGCTGGTGATCTCGTCGAGGTCGTTGTAGCCGGTGGGGGTGCCGGTGACGATCTCGCCCTGGTCGTAGAGCTTCTCGATGCGCTCCAAGTTGGCCGGCAACAACTCGGAGATGCGGGCGGTGGAGTCGCCCATGCGGTCGGCGGCCAACCGGTACACCATGGCCTCGGCGGAGTCCACCGTTTTGACCACGTCGTCGCCACCCTCGTAGCCCAGCTCGGAGATCTCCCCGCCGATCTCGATCAGCTTTCGCAGGGTGGCCGCCTCGTGGACGATGTTGGCGTACTTGGCCGCATTGGCCGACGCCGGGGTGCCGGTCTGGAGCTTCACCAGGGCGGCGTTGCCCCCCACCTTGTCGGACAGGCCCCGCCGGTTCAGCTCGGCGGCCACCGTCACCGCATCGGCCGGCTCCCCCTCGGCGTACAGCGAGCACACCGCCTCGTACACATGGGCGTGGGCCGGGCGGTAGAAGTGCTCGGGGCGGATCAGGTTGACCGCGTCGGCGATGGCGTCGCGGTTCAATAGCATGGCGCCCAGCAGCGCCTCCTCGGCGTCGAGGTCGTGGGGCGGCACCCGCCCCAAGCGCCCCGGAGGCGGGGATCCGCCGTTGTCGGAATAGTCGAATGGATCGCTCACAAGCTGTACCTATTGTCCTGATGCCTGTGACAATTGGGTTGCCCGATCGCGTTCCACGGTTGCCAACTCTGGCAAATGCGCCATGTATAGCGCTAGGGGAAAGCCTCTGGATTTTGTGGGATAACCTGGGGAAATGCCGATCTCGGCCTCTCCCGAGCTATTCGGCGGCGACTACCTCGACGGTAATGGGGAATTCCACCTCGGGATGGGGCTTGGCTGTGACCGTGTGGCTGCCCAGCTCCTTTATCCCGTCGGAGTCGATGGCCCTACGCTCGAGCATGATGTTGGCCTGCTCGGCCACCGCTCGCACGATGTCGGCCGTGGTGACCGAGCCGAACAGCTTGCCCTCTTCTCCGGCCCGAGCGGCGATGTGGATTGGGGTGGACACCAGCCGGGAGGCCATCTCCTGGGCCTCGGCCAGCTCTTTGGCATCTTTCAGCTCGCGGGCCTGGCGCATGCGCTCGGCCTGGCGCTCGGCGCCCGGTGACGACTTGAACGCCTTGCCGGCCGGGATCAAGAAGTTGCGGGCGTAGCCGTCGGCCACGTCCACCACGTCGCCCTTTTTGCCCAGGGCATCGACGTTGTCGCGCAGCACCACCTTCATGACGTTGGCTCCTCGTCGCCAGCCTCATCAGACGCTGCTTCTTCAGCGGCGGGCTCTTCGGCCGCGGCATCCTCAGCCGGGGGCTCTTCGGCCGCAGCCTCTTCGGCTACCGGCTCCTCAGTCGCGGCGGCCGAAGCCTCCTCTGCGGGGCCAGCATCCATTGGCGCGGCATCCACCGGGCCAGGGGCATCCTCGAAGGGCATATCGGCAGGAGCGCCCTCCATGGCCATCTCGGCGGCCTCGGGATCATCGGGGTCCATCTCCCCAGGCGCCCGCATGCCGGGCGGCGGGGTGGAGGGCTGGGGCACCGGCCCCTCGAAGCGGCTGTCGTCTCGCATCCTCGATGAGCTGCGCTGGGTGGTGATCCGGTTGTTGTAGGGCAAAAGCGCCATCTCGCGGGCGTTCTTGATGGCCCGGGCGATTTCCTTTTGCTGCTGCTGGTTGTTGCCGGTTACCTGGCGGGCCCTGATCTTGGCCCGGTCGGACATGAACCGTCGCAGCAGGTTGATGTCCTTCCAGTCGACGTAGCCGATGCCCTCTTGGGTGAGGACGCTGACCTTCTTCTTGCGCCGCCGGCTGATGTCCTTTGCCTTGGGCTTCTTGGGTCCCTTGGCCATCAGAACGGCTCCTCTTCAGGAACGTAATCAGGGGCCGGACTGCGCTGCTGGCGCCCGCCACCGCCGCCTCCCTGGTAGCCACCGCCACCCTGGTTGCGGCCCCCGCCGCCGCCGTCGCGGCGCTCGTTGCGGATCACCTCAACGGTGGCCCACCGCAGGCTGGGCGACACCTCATCGGCGATGATCTCCACCTTGGAGCGGCGCTCGCCGTCCTGGGTCTCCCACGACCGCTGCTCCATCCGCCCGCTCACCACTACCCGGGTGCCCTTGACCAGGCTTTCGCTCACGTTTTCGGCCAGGGTGTTCCAGCAGGTCACGTCGAAGAACGACACCTGTTCCTCGGTCTCGTTGGTCTGGCGGTTCTGCCAGCGCCGGTTCCAGGCCAGCCCGAAGGTGGCCACCGCGCTGCCGCCGGCGGTGAATCGAAGCTCCGGGTCCCGAGTCATGTTCCCGGTAACGGTCACCGTGTTGTCGAATGCCATCTCTGTGTCTCCTTGGTTACCCGGCCGCAGCCAGGGGGGTGCCGTCGCCCAGAAGGCCGCGTCGGGCGGCCTCGTTGTCGGGCAGACGGATCAGCTTGTGGCGGACCACCTCGTCCGCGAGTTGAAGGAGACGTTCCAATGTGCCCATCTCGCGCGTCTCGGTCACGAATTCGAGAACCAGGTAATAGCCCTCGGATTGATGGTTGATCTCGTAGGCGAAGCGGCGCTTGCCCCACCGGTCTTCGGCCTTCATCTCGCCGCCGTTGGAGGCGATGTTCTCGGAAACCTGGGCGACGCAGGCGTCCACGTTCGATTCCTCGACGCCCGCGTCCAAAATGATCATCAACTCGTATGCCCGCATGGCGAGCTCACCTCCCTGTGGACCCGGCGGCTACCGGGGCCCCGAAAACCGGGGCAGGGCCTTTATTTCAGGCAGAACTCTATCCGACGTGGCCGTAAAGGCCCAACGCCATCTCCTCGTCGGGATTCATCTCGTAGCACTCGTCGGAGTCGGGGAATGCGCCGGAGCGGACGTCGGCCGCAAACTGGGTCAAGGCGTCCACGCCGTCGGCGTGCATGGCGGCGTAGCGGCGCACAAAACGCGGCACCATCCTGGTCTCCAGGCCCAAAACGTCGTGGAACACCAGCACCTGGCCGTCGCAATGGCCGCCGGCGCCGATGCCGATGGTGGGCACGTCTACCGCGTCGGTGATCATCTGGGCCACCGCGGCGGGCATCCCCTCCAACACGATGGCGAAGCACCCGGCGTGGGCCAGCGCCTTGGCGTCGGCCACCAGGCCGAGTGCCGCCTCGCTGGTGCGACCCTGCACCCGATAGCCGCCCTGGGCCAGCATCGATTGGGGGGTGAGCCCCAGATGGCCCATCACCGGCACCTGGGCGGAGATGATGGCCTCGATCATGGGCACCCGCTCCGATCCGCCCTCCAGCTTCACCGCCTGAGCGCCGGCCCGCACGAGTTGGGCCGCGTTGGTGACGGTGTCGGCGGTGGTCACGTGGTAGCTCATCCACGGCATGTCGGCCACCACCATCGCCTTGGGGCGGGTGCGGGCCACCGCGGCGGTGTGGTGGGCCATCTCGTGCACGGTCACGCTCATGGTGTCGTCGTGGCCCAGCACCACCATGGCCACCGAGTCGCCCACCAAGATGAGATCGGCCCCGGCCTCGTCGGCCATGCGCGCGCTGGGGGCGTCGTAGGCGGTGAGCATGACCAGGGGGTCGGCGCCAGCGCTGCGCTTGCGATGGCTGATAGCGGGAGCAGTGAGCTTCGAGCCCATGTTGTTCTCCTTTCCCGTCCAGCGCACTTAAGCTGCCGGCGGTTGCCGCCTACTGTAGTCCACCGCCCCGCCGTCGGTGCCAACCCCTCGCCTGCAAATGCCCCGTGTTCGGCCACTAGCGTCGGAGCCATGGACGATTTGTTGGACCGGACAGATGCAGTGGGGCTGGCCGATGCCATACGGGCCGGTGAGGTGTCGGAGGCCGAGGTGCTGGAGGCCACCATGGCCCGCATCGACGAGCGCAACCCCGAGATGAACGCCGTCACCACGGTGGTGGATCCCGAGCCGGCCGACGACGGGCGGCTGCGGGGGGTGCCCTTCGCCATCAAAGACCTGCACTTTGCCATGCGGGGCACGGTGTCTACCCACGGTTCGCGGTACTTCGCCGATGCCCCGGTGGACGACCACGACGCCGAAGTGGTGAGCCGCTACCGGGCCGCGGGGATGGTGCTGGTGGGCCGCACCAACTCGCCCGAACTCGGCCTTTCCACCACCACCGAGCCGGCTCTGTTCGGGCCATGCGCCAACCCGCTGGACCCTTCTCGCAGCGCGGGCGGCTCCAGCGGCGGGGCGGCATCAGCGGTGGCCTCGGGGATGCTGACGGTGGCCCACGCCTCTGACGGGGGCGGCTCCATCCGCATTCCGGCGTCGGCCTGCGGACTGTTCGGGCTCAAGCCCAGCCGGGGCCGGGTGAGCTTCGGCCCCGACGCCGGGGAGAACTGGAGCGGCTACTCCACCACCCACGTCGTGTCGCGCACGGTGCGCGACAGCGCCGTGCTGTTGGACCTGACCTCCGGTCTGGCCCCCGGCGATCCTTATGTGGCCCCTGCGCCCGACGGTACGTTCGAGGCGGCCCTGGCCGCTCCGCCGCCTTCGCTGCGGATCGCGGTGTGGGACGGCTCGGCCGACGGCATCGAGCTCGACGCCACCGCCCGGGGGGCGCTGGACGCCGCGGTGGCGCTGTGCGAAGAACTCGGCCACCGCCTGGAGGAGGAGACTGAATTGCCGGTGCGCCGGGGAATGGGCGGGCCCCAGGGCGTGATCACCTCAGCGAACATCGCTGCCATGATGGCTCGGCGCGAGGCCGCTTGCGGGCGTCCCCCCGGATCTGACGACCTCGAGCCGGTGGCCGCATCCCTGGCCGCCCGGGGCGCCACGCTGACCGGGCCCGAATACGCCCAGGCCATTCTGGACAGCCACCTGATGGGCCGGCTCATGGGCGACTACCACGAGTCGGGCATCGACATGGTGCTCACCCCCACGCTGGCCCGGGTGCCGCCGCGGTTGGGCGAGCTGGTGGCCACCGCCGACGATGTGGCCGAATGGGGCGCCCGCCAGGGGGCCTACAGCCCGTTCTGCGCCATGGCCAATGCCACCGGTCAGCCGGCCATGTCGGTGCCCCTGCACTGGGACGACCAGGGCCTCACCGTGGGCAGCCACTTCATCGCCCCCTACGGGGCCGAGGCGCTGCTGTTGAGGCTCGCTGCGCAGCTTGAGGAGGCCCGGCCCTTCTGGCCCCAGCCCCGCTAGCGCAGGCGCCCGCCCGGCGGGCGTGGGCTCAGGCGACCGGCTGGCGACTAGAAGGCGGTCAGCTGGATTGCAGCACGTAGCTGCGCAGGAGGTGGTTCCAGTGGCAGTCGGGGCACACCTCCACCTCGTAGCAGGTGAAGCGGCCCTTGCGCCGGGCCAGCTTGGCAATCTCCGCCGCATAGCTGATGCAGCGCCCGAACGCCGGCAGCCGGGGTCCGAACACGTACGACACCAGCGACAGCTCGTCGCCCTGGCACACCGGACACGGCTCGTTGGCCGGTGTGCCCACCTCCCGGCCGGCCCGCACCAACTCCGGATGGGCGTCGCACACCTCGTCGGCCATCCGGGTTCCGCTCTTGAGGCGGTGCAGCACATGGGCCCGCACGAGGCGGTAGTCCACCGTTGAGGCGGGCTCGGGTTGAACCCCTACTGCTGCGGCCATTGGGTCGGCCATGGCGACAGAGTAGCCACAACTGTCAAGCTCGTTGCTCAACTTCTCTCCGACACTGCTCGGCGGTTTTCCGCTAAAATCCGGCGGCTTTGCTCTTCGGCTGGCGGGCACTTCTGGCGGTTCCGCTCCTGCGGCGGAAGGGCCATTTGTCATCGGCAACCACTACTGTGAGGCCATGGCGTTCACCCCCACCGCTGAGAAGCTGATCCCCGACATGACCACCGCCGAGGAGCTGGTGCTGCTGGCCCGGTGCCTTTGGTCCGAGGGCTACAACGACCATCTGGCCGGTCACATCACCGTGAACATGGGCGACGGCACCCTGATGTGCAACCCGTGGCTCATCACTTGGGACGAGCTGCGCCCCAGCCAGGTGATCCGCATCGACCTCGACGGCAACGTGGTGGAGGGCGACTGGCCGGTGCCCCCCGGCATCCCGCTTCACCTGGAGCTGCACAAGCTCCGCCCCGGCGTGGCCTGGGCCATGCACAACCACCCGCTGTACGGAACGGTGTGGGCCGACATGGCCGAGGTGCCCCCCGCCATGGACCAGTCGTCTTCGCTGGGCGGCGGCGAGCTGGTGCTGGTGGACGAGTACGACGGTGCGGTCAACGACCCCGCCTCGGCCCGCAGCGCCTGCCAGAAGATGGACGATGCCGAGCTGGCCCTGTTGGCCGGCCACGGAGTGTTCGTGCTGGGCAACTCGGCCCGGGCCGTTCACCAGCGGGCGGTGGCCCTGGAGCAGCGCTGCCAGCGGGCCTGGCATGTTAGGGCGGCCGGCGGGGAGCTGACTCCGGTGCTGCCCGAAAGCTACGTGGAGATGATGAAGCGCAGCCCCGGCGACAATTTCATCGGCTTCTGGGAGGCCATGGTGAGAGCCGAGCTGCGCCGCGACCCCGACCTGTTGTCGGGCTGATCGCCGGCCGGGCACCGAGACCGCAGCCATGAGCGGAGCACTCGACGGCATTCGGGTCCTCGATCTGACCACCCGGATGGCCGAGGTCGCCGGCAAGACAATGGCCGATCTCGGTGCCGAAGTCATCAAGGTGGAGCCGGTGGTGGGATGCGACGCCCGCACCACCCCGCCGTTCGCCGCCGATGGCCGCTCGCTGTTCTGGGAGGCGTGGGGCGTGGGCAAGCACAGCGTGGTGTGCGATGTGGAGCTCCCCGGAGCCCGCGACCAGTTCCGGGCGCTGGTGGCCGGCGCCGACGTGCTGTTGGAGTCGTTCGCCCCCGGCTACATGGCGGGCTTGGGCCTCGGCCCCGAAGACCTGGCCGCCATCAACCCCGCGCTGGTGTTCGTGTCGGTGACCCCGTTCGGCGCCGACACCCCCGATGCCGAGGTGCCCATGACCGACCTCACCCTGTCGGCCGCCGGCGGGCTGTTGGCGATGCAGGGCGACCACGACCGGGTTCCCACCCCGGTGGGCTTCCCCGAGACCTCGTTTCTGGGGGCGATGCAGGCCGCGGCCGACGCCATCATGGCGCTGTGCGAGCGCGACCGCAGCGGACTGGGCCAGCACCTCGACAGCTCCATCCAGGCCGCGGTGATGTGGTCGCTGATGTCCATCACCAGCTATGCCGCCCTGGGCCAGGACTTCCCCGGCCGGGGCGACGACCGGGCCGAGGTGACCCACCCCGAGATCGTGCCCGGCCTGCGGATGCCGTTCATCGAGCCCTGCGCCGATGGGTATGTGGGCATGACCCTGGTGCTGGGCGACCAGGGCAACCGGGGGATGAAGTCGCTCATGGCCTGGGTGATCGCCGAGGGCGCCCTCGACGACGACCTGGCCGAAGTGGACTGGGAGCGGTGGCTCGAGATGCTGGGCGACCAGTCGCTGAACGTGGCCGACGCCGGGCGGGCCTTGGACCAGATGCTGGCCCTCATCAAATCCAAGACCCAGGCCGAGATCCAGGAGCAGGCGGTGGCCGGCAAGATGCTGGTGTCACCCTGCTACACCCCCGCCCATCTGGCCGCCGACCCCCAGCTGGCCGACCGGGACTTCTGGGTGGAGGTGGACGGCGCCGTCCATGCCGGGCCATTTGCCCGCCTGTCGGCCACCCCTATCGCCTTGCGCCACCCTGCCCCCGCCCTGGGCCAGCACCAGTCTTTGGTCGACGGTCTGGAGCCGGTTCCCGCCGCGCCGGCCCCCAGCAAAGTGTGGGCCGCTCCCCGGGGGGCGCTGTTTGAGGGGTTGAAGGTGGCCGATTTGTCGTGGATCGCCGCGGGGCCGCTCATCACCAAGGACCTGGCCAATTTGGGGGCTACCGTGATCCGGGTGGAGACCGAGGCCCGCCTCGACACCCTGCGCTGGATCCCACCCCATTTGCCCCATGCCTCGCCCATGAGCGCCGGCCACCCCATGGCCAACATGAACCAGTCGAAGCTCGGTCTGGGGCTCAACTACACCATCGCCGAGGCCCAAGCGGTTATCGACCGGATGATCGAGTGGGCCGACGTGGTGGTGGAGAACTACACCCCCGGCACCGCTCACCGCCTGGGCTTCGGCTACGAGCATGTGCGGGAGCTCAACCCCGCGGCGGTGATGCTGTCGAGCTGCATGCGGGGCCAGACCGGTCCCGAGGCCCGCCACACCGGGTTCGGGCTGCACGGAGCGTGCTTGGGCGGCTTCACCGCCATCACCGGCTGGCCCGATCGGCCGCCCCATCCCCCCTGGGGGGCCTACACCGATTTCATATCCCCCCGCTATGCGCTGTCTGCGCTCGGAGCAGCCCTGCACCACCGCAACCGCACGGGTCAGGGCCAGTACATCGACCTGTCCCAGATCGAGGCCTCCATCCACTTCCTGGCGCCTTTGGTGCTGGAGTACCGCGACAGCGGCAAGGTGCGCGCCCGGCCCGGAACCGATTGCGAGCGGGCCGCCCCCCACGGCGTGTTCCGCTCCACCGGCACCGAGCGCTTCTGCGCCGTCGCGGTGGAGACCGACGAGCAGTGGGAGGCGCTGCGCTCGGTGGTAACCGACTTGGGCATGGTGGACGACCGGTGGTCGGAGATGGGAATCGCCAACGCCGAGGAGCTGCTGACGGGCTGGTTCGCCGAACAGGACACCTTCGAGGCCGCCCAGAAGCTGCGGGCCCGGGGGGTGCCCGCCTATGCCGCCCTGCGGGCCAGCGATTTCTACGCCGACCCCAACCTGGTGGCCCGGGAGTTCTTCATCGAGCTCGACCACGGCGCCATCGGCAAGATGACCTTCGACGGGCCGGTCACCCTGTTCTCCGCCACCCCCGCCCGCCCCTGGCGGGCCGGCCCCCTGGTGGGCGAGCACACCCAACAGGTGATGTCGGAGATCCTCGGCTTCTCCGACGACGAGATATCCGCCCTCGCCGCCACCGGCGCCCTCACCTAGCCGTCGCATTCTCAGCCGCCGACCACCGACCCGAGGAGCCATGCCATGACCGCCAGCGAGCCTGATCGGACCCCGGCCGACCGGTCGGTGTATGAGCGCCTGGCGCTGCACCTGCCCAACGACATCGGCATCGGCAGCGCGCTCATCACCATGGTGGAGCCCCACCAGGGCCAAGAGTACGAGTACAACCGCTGGTACGAAGACGACCACTTCTTCTCCGGGGCCATGCACGGCCCCTGGGTGTACGCCGGTCGGCGCTGGGTGGCCCCCCGGGCGCTGCGCGACTTGCGCCCCGCCGTGGACGAACCGGCGTTCGAGCCCCCCGACGCCGGCTGCTACATCTCGCTGTACTGGAGCACGCCGGGCCACGAGGACGACACCGAGCGGTGGAGTTTTCTGGCCATGGCCGAGGCCCTCATGCCCCACGGCCGGGGGTTCCCCCAGCGCGACCACGTCTACACCGCCTTCCACCACTACCGCTTCGGCGTGGTCCGCCCCGGCAGCGGCCCCATGAAGCCCCATCTGGCCCTCAACCATCCCTTCGCCGGGCTGGTGGTGGAGGTGGTGGACGCCGCCACCGTCGCCGACCAAGACGACCTCGAGGAGTGGCTGGCCCGCGACCACCTTCCCTCGGTGCTGCTGGGCTCGCCCGCGGTGATGTGTCTGGCTTTCGCCCCCCGGGAGTTTGCCCAGGGCCGCATCGAACAGCCCGGCACCCCGCCAGTGGCTCCCACCGCCAAGGTGGGCCAGCGCCTGTGTCTGCTGTGGTTCTTGGAACACGACCCCGCCGACGTGTTTCCCGCCGCCTTCGCCTCCCACCACAACGCCCTGGCTGCCCACCCAAAAGCCTCGCTAGCCCTGTCGGCCCCCTTCATCCCCACCATCCCCGGCACCGACGCCTACGTCGACCAACTCCGCTGAATTCCGGGGTGTAACCGGCTCTAACTAACATCGCCTACGTGACTGTGGAGACCCAATCCCCTGAATCTGCTGGCTCCGGCGACCAGGTAAAGACCCATTACCGGACCTGTCCGCTGTGTGAGGCCATGTGCGGACTGGAGATCAAGACCGAGGGCGAGAAGGTGCTGCCCCCCATACGGGCCGACCGCGACGACGTGTGGAGCAAGGGCTTCATCTGCCCCAAGGGCACCACGCTAGGCCACCTGCACGAGGATCCCGACCGGGTGCGGGTGCCGCTGGTCAAAGACGAGAACGGCACCTTCCAGGAGGCCACCTGGGAGGAGGCCTACGCCCGCTGCGAGGAGCTGCTCCACGGCGTGCGCAACACCCACGGGGTCGACGCCATGACCTACTACATCGGCAACCCCGCGGCCCACAACTTCTCCATCAGCCGCTATGTGGGCGCGCTGGTGCTTCAGTCGGGCGTGCAGATGGGCTATTCGGCGGGCACCGTCGACCAGTGGCCCAAGAACGTGTCGTCGGAGTGCATGTACGGCAACTCCTGGACCTTCCCCACCCCCGACATCATGCGCACCCAGTACCTGGTGGTGATGGGGGCCAACCCCCACGCCTCCCAGGGCAGCCTGCTGGCCTGCCCCGACGTGCTGGGCGAGATGGACAAGATCCGCGAGCGGGGCGGCAAGTGCGTGGTGGTAGACCCCCGCCGCACCGGCACCTGCGACCACGCCGATGAGTGGGTGCCCATCACGCCGGGCACCGATGCTGCCTTCCTTTTGGCCCTGTGCCATGTGCTGTTCGACGAGGGCTTGGTGGACTTGGGCACCATGGCCAACCACGTCAACGGCCTCGACGAGGTGCGGGCCCTGGTGGCCGACTGGACACCGGAGAAGGTGGCCGACACCACCCAGGTTCCCGCGGAGACTACCCGACGCCTGGCCCGGGAGATCGCCGCGGCCGACAGCGCGTGTGTTTATGGGCGCATCGGGTTGTGCAACCAGGAGTTCGGCACGCTGGCCTCGTGGCTCATCGACGTGGTGAACCTGCTCACCGCCAACTTCGACGTGCCCGGCGGGATGATGTTCGGCAACCCCGTGGCCCCGGCCATGGTCACCCTCAACTTCGAGGAGCCCAAGGAGCCTGAGTTCGGCCGCTGGCACAGCCGAGTGCGAGGGGCTCCCGAGGTGCTGGGCCAGGTGCCGGTGTCGTGTCTGTCCGAGGAGATCATGACGCCGGGCGAGGGCCAGATAAAGGCGCTGGTGGTGGTGGCCGGCAACCCGGTGATCAGCTCGCCCGAGGCCGGCCGCCTGGATGAGGCCCTGCCCATGCTCGATGCCATGATCTGCATCGACAACTGGGTCAACGCCACCACCCGCCACGCCGATGTGATCCTGCCGGGGCTGTCCCCGCTGGAGCAGCCCCACTGGGACGAGATGATCTGGTCGTGGGCGGCGCGCACCGCGGGCAACTGGTCGGAGCAGATATTCGACTACGGCGACCGCCCCGACGAGTGGGAGATCCTGGTGAGGGTGGGCGGTCTGATGGGCGGCCAGCAAAACGACGAGATCGACGAGCGCGCCATCGACGACGGGTTTTTCGCCGGGCTGTGCATGTTCTTCGGCCTCGACGCCGAGCATGTGCTGTCGCACTACGACTACGGCGGCCCCGAGCGGATGACCGACTTGATGATCCGGATCGGCCCCCGGGGCGACCGCTACGGCGAGAACCCCGACGGCCTCACCCTCCAAGACTTCAAGGACAACCCCCACGGCCTGGACTTCGGGCCGATGGTGCCCCGGGTGCCCGAGATACTCCACACCCCGTCGGGCAAGATCGAGATGGCCCCGCCCTACATCACCGCCGACGTCGGCCGGCTTCAGCGCCGGCTGGGCCGCGACGACGGGATCGTGCTGGTGAGCCGTCGTCACGTTCGCTCCAACAACTCGTGGATGCACAACGTGAAGGTGCTGGTTAAGGGCAAGGACCGCTGCACGCTGCTGGTACACCCCGACGACGCCGATGGCATCGGGCTGGCCGACGGCGCGGTGGCCCGGGTGAGCACCGAGATCGGCAGCATCGAGGTGCCCGTTGAGGTGAGCGACGAGATGATGCCCGGCGTGGTGAGCCTGCCCCATGGCTGGGGTCACAACCTCGACGGGGTGCAGCTCTCGGTGGCCAAGGAATTCGCCGGCGTCAACAACAACTTGCTGGCGCCGGGCGAGCTGGTGGACGAGATCTCCGGCAACGCCATCGTGAACGGGATCAAAGTAGAGGTGGTCCCCGTCCCCGCCTGATGTTTCAGCGGCTTAGCTAAGTATTCTCAGGCTTCTATGGCTATTCCCCAAGACCGCGACATCGAGGCCATCAAGGCTTCTCTGTCCGATTGGATGAACACCCGGCCGGGCGTGTCCGGCGCCGAGGTGACCGAGCTGGTGAATCCCGAGGCCTCCGGGTTCAGCAACGAGACCCTGGTGTGCGACGCCGTCTACACCCGTGACGGCCAAACCCGCGACTCGGGCATCGTGGTGCGCAAGCGGCCCACCGATTACGCCATCTTCCCGGCCTACGACATGAGCATTCAGTACCGGAGCATGCAGAACATGGCCGCCTGCGGCAGCGTGCCGGTGCCCGAGGTTTTGTGGGTGGAGGACACCGGCGAGGTGCTGGGCGAGCCGTTCTTCATCATGGATCGCCTGCACGGCCGGGTTCCCTCCGACAACCCGCCGTTCTTCCAAGAGGGCTGGGTGTTCGAGGCCACCGCTGAGCAGCAGGCCGCGCTGTACAACTCGTCGGTGGACACGCTGGCCGCTGTGGCCTCCACCGACTGGCAGGCCAACGGGTTCGACTTCGTGGGCCGCCCTGAGTACGGCGGCCCGGGATTCGCCCAGCAGCTCGGCTACCAGCGCTACTACGCCGACTGGGCCGCCGAAGACCGGCCCAAGCCGCTGATCGACGCCGCTTTGGACTGGTTCGTGGCCAACGACCCTTCAGGTTCGATGCCCACCGAGCTGAACTGGGGCGACGCCCGGCCCAGCAACCTCATGTACGGCGACGACTTCAAGGTGATGGCCGTGTTCGACTGGGAGATGGCCGACCTGGGCCCCGGCGAGGTGGACCTGGGGTGGTTCCTGTATATGAACCGGTTCTTGAGCGAGGGCGCCGGCATCGACTGGCTGCCCGGCTTCGCCGACCGCGACGGCACCATCGCCCGCTGGGAGCAGGCCATGGGCCGCAAGGCCGAGCACGTCGACTACTTCGAGGCCTGGGGCTGTTTGCGCTTTTGCATCATCATGGTGGCCATCGTGAACATGCAGGTGAAGTACGGCGCCTTCCCCGCCGATTTCGGCGCCCAATACGAGCGGGTCAACCCCTCCACCCAAATGCTGGCCCAGTACCTGGGCATGCCCGAGCCCGAGTGAGCCTTGCCATGGCCAGTCAATTCCCCGTCCATTTCCGAGTGAGCCACCAATGAGCGAAGCTGAGAATCGAGCGCTGGCTGAAGCCCTGTTCGCCGCCCTGGAGGCCATGGACTGGCCCGCGGTGGCCGAGCTCTTCACCGACGACGGCGTGTACCAGGACATGCCGTTCGAGACCGACTCTGGCGGCACCGTGGGCCACGCCGGAATCATCGGCAAGTTGGAAGTGGGGCTCAGCACCCTGGAGCGCTTCGACCTCGGCGTGTCCGACATTTGGGTAGACGGCGACAACGTGGTGGTGGAGCGCGTCGAGGTGTGGTACCACTCCGACGGCACCGTGGCCAGCCTCCCCGTGCTGTGCCGACTCCAAATCCGCGACGGAAAGATCGCCCACTGGCGCGAATACTGGGACTACAACTACCTCATCGCCCAGCAACCCGACTCCTGGCTCCCCCAGTCCCCCCGCCCCCGCTGGGACTGACTGCTACCAGTAGACATTTCGCCTCAGCACCAAATCCGCCGAAACAAAGAGGACGAACCAAGCGGTGATCATTCCTGCGACGAGGAGAACTACTTTGACCAGGATAAATGGAGAAAAGAGAATCATGATGAACACAGCGAAAATCAAGGAGTCGAAAATCTCCACAAGATAGGTGTGAATTGAGGGCTCCGAGAAGAATTTCCACGTGATTACTGTCAGTAAGGCGAGAAATCCTGGAACGAGCGATAAGCCGGACAACAGGAAATCGGATTTGATCTTGGTCTTGGCTTTGAGGGCCGCAATGTATGCAGGGTCGATCTTGTAGATGGCTCCGGCCGCAATGATGAGCAAGGCTCCGTAAACGACGGGGGCAGCCAAGAAGAACTCCGAGCCGAAGGCGTTGGGCCAACCGGGATCGCCTGGGTCAGGTCGGCCTCGGCCGGCTGTGGCATCTCTGCCTACCTCTGCGGTGTAGATCCCCATGAGGCAAAGTGCGCCCAGAGTTACGAACCACCAGTGGCGCCAGCCGCGCAGCCAAAACTCCAAAACCAGCCAGCCGAACGCACCCAACACCGCTATCACGGCAAGGAGGCCAACTGGGTGAGGCAGTTCGCTGAGCCAGTTTGGTGCTTTCAGCGAATACTCAGGGTCGGAGACGTAATCGCGTTGGCCCCGGAGGTGCCACACGGCAATCGGCAAGATCACCACCAGCATCGCCGCCGGAATTAACGCCCGATTGCGCGGCCTTTGAAGGCTCCTCGGGACCGACGGAGGCTTGTGTGGCGGAGGACTCCCTGGCGGGGGCGGTGGAGGGAGCGACATGTCAATCTCACCGGGAGCAGAGGCGCTCACGTCTTCTAAACGCTGTTTGCCCGATTTCGGATCCTTCACCGGCCTGCCTGCAATCTCGACAAGCCCCCCGCCAAACGTTACACCCCCTTACAGCAAATGCCGTGCCGCCCCACCACCACAAGTGCGACGACAATTATGTGGAGCTCTTGATTAGTCAGCTTTCGTGAGCCTCATCTCTCGTCGGCCCTCAACCTTGATAGGACCGCCGATGGCAACTCCTTGTATGGGTCGGGTTCAATGGGGTCTGGCAAAGGGCCTTCGCGCACGGCAGAATCAACTTCACCCTCAGATCGAAGCTGTTCCAATGGCGTGTCACCGGGAGTTAGGTTTGCTGCTCCCATTAGTCGAACAAGCGTAGTGCCCACTCTTGCGTTGGGCACTTAGGTTGATTCGGCCGGAGTGCCCACCATCATGAGTGTCCAGGCTGCGGAGACTGCGCCTAGATATGGCCAGAGCCCCGCTTGGGATTCGATCGCAATCACAGTGATGCCGATCAGAAGGACGATGTGGAACATCATCCGCGGACGGCGGTCGACTGCCAGTGACAGGAGCGAGGCAACCAAGAGTGGCCAGGTCGGGGTGTTGTTCTGTGGGGTATATCTAGGCGGTTTCAAGGAGGTTCTGGACGGACGCGAGGGACGTTCCCGTGGGGGCTACGTCGAATATGGTGCCGCTGGACCAAACGTCTCGGAAGGCTTGGCCGTCGGCACAGCGCAGTTTCAGCACGGTCCACTTTCCGTAGGCGCGGCGAAACTCAACGCGAGTAAATGGGGCGCCGTCGGTGTCGCATGGGCAGATGACGTCGCCCACTTGGAGTTCGTGGGCATATTTCTTGTAGAGATCTTGATCCACGGACTCGCCCCTTTCGCCCGCCAGTGTGTCACTGCGTTTAGCAGATTTCAATCACTATTTAGAGAATTTTCGGTATTTCCTATGTCAATCCCGTTACTCGAAGCGGGTGCCCAGACTCCTGGCTCCCCCAGTCCCCCCGACCCCGCTGGGACTGACTGCTACCAGTAGCTCCGCTTCTTGAGTACCACATCTGCCGAGCGGAACAGCAGCAGCCAGGTGAGTACGAGCCCCATGGCCATGAGCGCCAGGTAGACGAAGAGGCCCACTATTCCGACAAAGAGGAGAAGGGGCAGAAAGAACAGCGTTAAGTCGATGCTCTCGCTCAACGTCAGGGATTTTGAGGGTGATGCCACTGTCTTGGCGGCGGCGATGCCCAGCGAAAGGCCGGCTGAAATGAGTCCGCCGAGGACAACGGTCACATTCGCCGTCCGCCTGGTGGGCTTCAGTCCTGCTCTGGCGAGATAGCGAGTTGTTGCTTCTGGCCTGACCTTGGACGTGGCTGCGCAGAGCATGGTGAAGATCAGGGCAAGGACCCCGGGAATGCTCAGCAAACCTAACCAGCCGTAGACGTTGATGAGGTCTTCTCCAGTGATGCCCTTGGTGGCGTATCTTCCCGCCAGCCCGGCGTAGATCCCCAGCATGCAAAGCGGCCCCAAAACGAAGAACCACCACTTGCGCCAGTACTCCAGCCAGTACTCCACCGCCAGCCAGATGAGCGCGCCCAACACCACCAGAGAGGTAACCAGCCCAATCGGGTGGGCCAGCTCATTCAGCCACCCCGGTGCCCGCCAGATGAAATACAGCTGTTCAGAGTCCGAGTAATCCGTCTGGTCCCCAAACAGATGCCACACCGCCACCGGCAGCAACACCACCAGCCCCACTGCCGGTATCACATGCCGATACCCCGCCCTCCGCCCCGTCGCCTTTCTTGGTTGAGGTTGTAGCCCAGTCGACAAGAGAAGCTCCTCGTGCGCTTCCGTTCAGTCTTACTCGAAGCGGGCGCCCATTTCTTTGAGGATTTGGGCGGTGTGGATGGAGGCCAGGGGGCCTTGTTGGCCGGGGGTGTAGGTGACGGCCTCGATGGCATTGGTGTAGGGGAAGGGGCCATGGCGCTCGTAGACGTCCCATGACACGGGGGAGCGGCGGTCGATGCCCACGTCGATGCCCTCGAACGGGGCCATGGTCCACATGCCCATGAACCCCTCGCCGGCTCCCTGCTCGACGCCGTCCACCAGTACCCGCAGATCCCAGGCGAAGCCGTCGGTGATGGTGAAGTCGAGCCGCACCGAGCGCCGGCCCTCGGCCAGCTGCCCGCCCGACAGGTGCCGCATGTGGCCGTAGCCGTTGTGGACGTAAACCACCTCGCCACCCTCGACGTAGCAGGCGTAGCCACCGCCCTGGTCGCCGTGGGCCACCAGCATGCCCTCGTCGCTGGAGGCGTAGTCGAACTCAATGTCCACAGTGAACGACCGGGCCTGGATCATCTTCATGCTCCGGTAGCGCTCCAGGGTGTCGGTGCCGGGCACGATCCGCACCGGCGTCTCGTACACCTCCTCCGACGGCGGCCGCTGCACGTACTTGAGCATCGACCCCTCGTCCAGCGGGTACACCTGGTAGCGGTGGGCAGCCGCCTCCCAGGCGTCGATGAGCTCTTGGCGCCGCTCGGGTTCGGCCTCTGAGAGATCCACCGTCTCAGTGGGGTCGTCGCTGAGGTTGTACACCTCCCACTCGTGGTCGCCGAACGGGGTCATGGGCAGGTGCAGGGTGACCGCCTCCCAGCCATCGCGGTAGAACCCCCGGTGGCCCCCCTGCTCGTAGTACTGCTCGCTGTGGTGCTCGGCCGCCTCGGCCTCGGCGAGGGTGGGGGCGAAGCTGGCCCCCACCAGCGGGCCCTTCAGCGGCTGGCCGTTGCGCGCGGTGGGGGCTTGGAGCCCCACGATGTCGAGCACGGTGGGCAAGAAGTCGGTTATGTGCAGGTATTGGCGGCGGAAACCGCCGGGATCGGCCACCCGCTGGGGCCACGACGAGATCATGGCCACCTGGTGGCCCCCGGCGTGGGTGTTGATCTTGTACAGCCGGAAGGGCGTGTTGCCAGCCATGGCCCAGCCCCGGGGATAGTGGGCCAGGGTCTGGGGGCCGCCCAGCAGGTCCAGGCGGGAGTGGTCGTTTTCGATGTCGACTGGGGTGGGCGACAGCACCTCGAAGTACTGCGAGCAGCCGGTGTCCTCGCCCTCTCGAGAGGCGCCGTTGTCGGAGGTGAACAGCACCAGCGTGTTGTCCCACTCGCCCAGTTCCTCCAGCGCGGCCCGCAGCCGCCCGAGGTTCTGGTCGACGTTGTCCACCATGGCGGCGAACACCTCCATGTAGCGGGCGAACACCTCCTTTTGGGTGGCTGACAGCTCATCCCAAGGGGTGACGTCGTTGCGCTCCTCGGAGTTGCGGGGCGGCAGCGTGGTGTCGGCGTCGAACATGCCTAGCTCGATCTGGCGTTGGAAGCGGCGCTCTCTGATCTCGTCCCAGCCGGCGTCGTAGGCCCCGCGGTACTTGTCGATGTCGGCCTGCTTGGCCTGGAGCGGGGCGTGGACCGCCCCATGCGACAGGTACAAAAAGAACGGCTGGTCGGGCCGCGCCGCCTTCTGCTCGCGCACCATGCCGATGGCCTCGTCGGTGATGTCGTCGGTGAAGTAGTAATCGTCGGGGTATTGGTCGGTGCGCACCACGCTGTTGTCGCGGATCAGCCGGTGGGGGTGGTGGAAGTTGGTGAACCCGTCGAGGAAGCCGTAGTAGTGGTCGAAGCCCCGCTGGAGCGGCCACGAGTGCCGGGGCCCCACCAGGTTGGAGTCTTTGCACAGGTGCCACTTGCCCACCATCAAGGTGGCGTAGCCCGCCGCCCGCAGGATCTCGGCCATGGTGGCGCAGTGCTCGGTGAGCTCGGAGCTGTAGCCGGGGTAGCCGGGGTCGAGGTGGCACACGTTGCCCACCCCCACGTCGTGGTGGTTCAGCCCGGTGAGCAGCGACGCCCGGGTGGGCGAGCACATGGGGTTGACGTGGAAGTTGAGGTAGCGCAGCCCCTCGGCGGCCATCCGGTCGATGTGGGGGGTGTCGATCTCCGAGCCGTAACAGCCCAAGTCGGCGAAGCCCAGATCGTCCACCAGCACCACCACGATGTTGGGCGCCCCTTCGGGAGCCCGCACCGCCTCCGGCCACCACGGGTCCGACCCCGCTATGGTGCGCCCCGCACGCCCCTCCCAGCCCTCATACGGCTCGTGCCTTCTCGCGGTGTCGTCGCTCATCGGAGCCTCCTGCTGGGTGGTATCGGCTGGTCTCAGACCGGCGAGAAGGTGGGATCGAGGGTGATGACCCAGAACATGGCACCGGCGTTGTCCACCAGCTGGGCCATGCGACCCGGCGGGGTGTCCATGGGAGGGACGACCACATGGCCGCCCATCTCTAGACACTGCGCCGCGGTGGCATCGCAGTCGTCCACCGCGAAGTACACCGCCCAGTGGGAGGGGATGGCCGGCGCCGGTAAGGGTCCCGCGCTGGCGATCATCTCGCCGTTGAGCATGATGCCCGTCGAGTCCTCCATGTCGAGCGGCACCGGCGTCCAGCCCAGCACCTCGGAGTAGAAGCCCAGGGCCTTGTCAACATCGGAGGAGAGGAGCTGGTTCCAGCACAGCGTGCCGTGCTCGCTCTTCAGCGCGGCGCCGTCTTGGCCCACCGCCTCCCACAGCACCACGACGGCGCCGGAGGGGTCGGCCACCACCAGCATCCTTCCGGCGCCCGACGGCTCCATCACCGGGCCCATCGGCGTGCCCCCGGCGGGCCCCACCTTGGCCATGGCCTCGTCGGCGCTGTCCACGGTGATGTAGGTCTCCCACACGTTGGGAATGCCCATCTCGCACATCTGCTGGGGCTTCTCCATGAGTCCCAGCACCGGCTTATCACCCTTCAACCCCAGGGTGTAGACCACCTGATCGCCCTCGAGCTCGTCGTGAAAGGTCAGCCCGAACAGCGCCGAATAGAACTCCCGGGCCTTGTCAGGCTCCTCGGTACACAGGTCGACCCAGCTGAAATCCCCATGGGCGTAACCGTCTATCTCAGGCATGGTCGTGCTCCTTACGCCTGTTCTCGGCTGAATTTCAGGCAGCGTACAAGCTCAGATGGCGTCGCCCACATTGGTGCGGCGGGCGGCGATGGCCCAGGTCAACAGCGACAGGATGATCAGGGGATCGATGACGTTCCACGCGCCGCTGTCATTGGTGAAGTAGGCGTTGACGAAAACTGCCACGGCCATCCCCGTGGCGATGACCGCGGCGATGAAGACGAACGGGTTGGTCGGTTCCATGCCTTGGCGCTGGGCCATAACCCGGCGCCATCCAGTGCAGATGGCCACGGTGGCGCAGGCGATGAACAGCGGATTGACGGTGTTCCAGATATTGCCGCTCTCCTTGAAGACGTCGGTGTAGTAGTTGAGCAGGTAGGCCACAGCCAGCGCCACCAGGCACACTGTGCGCACCCACGGCACCTTGCTGGTGTTGCGCCACAGCAGCCAAACGCCCACGATGGCCAACACGACGGTGCCCATCTGCCAGAGTTGCCACTTCCAGTTGTCAGGCCCCTCGGCGTTGGCGTCTACCTCCACCGATCGCTCGGCCCACATGAAGACGGCGACAGCCAGCATGCCCGCCCCGATCAGGGAGTCGATGATTCCCAGATCCCGCCGTCGGAAGATGTGCTCAATCATGCTCATGCCATATTGAACACCCGCAGGGCGTTGTCCCGCAGGAATTTGGTCCAAACATGGTCGCGAAATCCCACGTCGCGCATCTCGGTCATGATCCGCTCCAGCGATAGCCCCGAGGGAAAGTACCCCGCGTACATCACCTTGTCGGCCCCCCGGGTGTTGGCGTAGTCGATGATGGCCTTCGGATAGTGCTTGGGGGCGAACGCCGAGGTGGAGTAGTGCAGCCCCGGCCATTTCAACATGAGCTTCACCATGAGGTCTTCCCACGGCTCGGAGCCGTGGCGGGTGACCAGCACCAACTCGGGGAAGTCGTAGCACACCTGATCGAGGTGCTCGACGTGCTGGGGGCCGAATGGGAATCGGGGCCCGGGCACGCCGGCGTTGATGCACATGGGGATCTCCAGCTCGCAGCACGCCGCGTAGATCGGGTACATCAGCGGTTCGTTGATGTCGACTTGGGGGTGCAGCCCGGTGGGGAAGCAGGCCGCAGCGATCACGCCGAGCTCGTCAACCGCCCGGCGCAGGTCGCGCACTGCCTGCACGCCCAGGTTGGGGTCCACCAGATAGCTGCCGTAGAGGCGGTCGGGATGCTCGGTGACCCCCCGGGTGCCCCAGGTGTCGCCGAAGCTCACCGGCAACAGCCCCTTGTCGACGCCCCAGAGGTCCATCTCGGCCAGCAGGAAGGCGATGAAGTCCACCGTGCCGTCCACTTGGGGCAGGTCTTTGAACATGTAGGCCGCGCCGTGGCCGAAGCTGCGGCTCTCGGTGTCCTTCAGCAGCCCTTGGAAGTTGGCGAACCAGGCGTCCCGGTCAGACGGCACGCCCAACATGAGGTCGACCACCCCGATGCCGTCAATTGGATGAGGGGCCATAGGGTGGGCCCCCGCCTCATCAGCCATCTAGCCCGCGAGCGTCTCGAACAGATCGGCGTCGGTTTTGCGCAGGCGGCGGTAGTTGGCCTCCCACATCATGGGGATGAAGTGCTTGTGGTACGCCTTCTTGGCTCGGGCCGCCTCGGCCTCCACCATCTCGTGGCCCCCCACTATCTGGGCCTCGAAATGGGCCCGAGCTGAGGTCTCATAGGCGATGGCCTTGATGGTGGCCTCCTCTAGCGAGGGGCATACGAAGCAGGCCCCGTGGTTGCCGATGAGCACCACCGATCGCTGACCTAGCGCCTCGGCCATGAGGGGGCCGTCCACCGGGGTGCCTATACCGTCGTCGGCGTAATGGGCTTGTTCTTGGTAGAACAAGCAGGCGTCGGCCGAGTAGAGCCCCACGTCCTTGCCGGTGGTCGACAGCACCTCTACGTAATGGGAGTGGGTGTGGATCACCGAGTTGGCGTCGGGGCGAGCCTCGTAGAACCCGGCGTGGAACCGCACCGCCGGCGAAGCCGGAGTGTCGCCATCGAGCAGGTTCAGCTCCATGTCGTAGCAGTTCACGTCGCTGGGCAGCGTCTCGCTGAAGTAGCCGAACGGCGACACCCAGAAGGCATCGGAACGTTCAGCGTCGCGCACCGACACGTGGCCCGCCACCCGGCTCTCGCATCCCTCCCGGGCCAAGATGCGCCGGGAAGCGGCCACCTGGAAGGCGGGATGGTCTTCGGTCCAGGTCTTGGTCATCGGATTCCTCCTCCTCCTATACCTGGATGTCGTAGAGCTGGCGGACGTTGCCCGACACGATGGCGTGGCGCACATCGTCGGGGGCGTCGGCGAAGTGCTCGGCGATCACCGTCTGGCTGTTGGGCCAGGTGGACACGTGGTGGGGGAAGTCGTTGCCCCACATCATGGTCTCGGTGCCGATGATGTCGCGGGCGGCCACGCCGGTGAGGTCCCGCATGAACGTCACCCGGAAATTCTTGCGCCAGTAGTGCGACGGCTCCTGCTCGCAATTCATGTCCTTGAGGAGCTGGGAATGGCGGTGGAACCAGTAGTCGGCCCGCTCCAGCAGGTTGCCGGCCCAGCCCACGTCGTTCTCGGCCGACACGATCTTGAGATCGGGGAAGCGGTCGAACACCCCGCCGAAGATGAGGTCGAGCACCACCTCCTGGATGTCCACCGTTTGCAGCACCGACCGGGTGGAGGTGCCCTGGTCCCAGGCCTTCTTGGGGTCGCGGGTGGTGGCGGCGTGCAGGTTCACCGGCATGGAGTGCTCCACCGCCGCGGCCCACAGCGGGTCGAACGCCGGGTCCTGGTAGGGGTTGTCCTCCCCGCTGACCACCGGGATCATCACTCCCTTGAGCCCCATGTCCCGGCAGCGCTTGATCTCCTTGGCGGCCCGCTCCAAGTCCACCGGCGACAAAAGGCCGATGCCCACGAAGGTGTCGGGGATCTGGCTCACAAACTCGCCGACCCAGGTGTTGTAGGCCTCGAACAGGGCCCACTGGAACTCCACGTCTTGGATGGGGTACATCTGCATGGCGATGGTGGGGTAGAGCACCTCGCCGGTCACCCCGTCGGTGCGCAGGGCTTCCATGCGGACCTCGGGGTCCCAGCCCACGTCGGGCACGTCCTCGTCCCAGCGGCCCTTGGCCCTCACGTTGTCGTCGGTGCGCATGCACCCGGCCAGCAGCCCGATCGGGGGGAGCCGAGCCTGGTCGCACACCAGCCGGTCGGTGGTTTCCTCGTGCACCAGGCGGGGCGCCCGATCCCGAAACGCCTCCACCGTGTAGATCTGCCACAGATCATGGGGCTCGATCACATGCGAGTCGGCGGAGAAGACGTCGAATCCGTTGTCGCTCATCGCCTCCGATGTTATGGGAACGCTGTAGAAGCCGCCTATCGCCGGGGGAGTAGGGGAATGGGAGGGATATCGTGGCCGACGTGAGCATTTGTGCATTCATCGGACTGGGCAACATGGGCTTCCCCATGGCCGGGCACTTGGCGGCCGCCGGCCACGAGGTGCGGGTGTTCAACCGGACGGCGGCAGTGGCCGAGCGCTGGGGCGAGCAACACCGCGGGACGGTTTGCGCCACTCCGGCCGAGGCGGCTGACGGGGCCGAGTTTGTGTTCACCTGCGTGGGGGCCGACGACGACCTGCGATTGGTGGTGCTGGGCGACGACGGCGCCTTGGGCACGATGGCCGCGGGATCGGTGCTGGTGGACCACACCACCGCATCGGCCGAAGTGGCCCGGGAGTTGGCCCAGGTGTGCGCCGAGCGGGGGATCGGCTGGCTGGACGCCCCCATCTCCGGAGGCCAGGCCGGGGCCGAGAACGGTGTGCTCACCGTGATGTGCGGCGGCGAGGCCGACCACTTTGATGCCACCCAACCGGTGATGGACGCCTACTCGTCGGCTGTCACCCTCATGGGACCAGCCGGATCGGGCCAGCTCACCAAGATGGTGAACCAGATTTTGTGCGCCGGGGCCGTACAGGGCGCGGCCGAGGCGCTGGCCTTCGGGGAGCGGGCCGGACTCGACATGGAGAAGGTGCTGGCCGCGGTCACCAAGGGCGCGGCTGGCTCCTGGTATCTGCAAAATCGGGGCCACACCATGGTGGCCGACGAGTTCGACTTCGGCTTCGCCGTCGACTGGATGATCAAAGACCTCGGCTTGGTAGCCGACGCCGCCGCCGAACTCGACGCCCCCATTCCCCTGGTCGAGCTCTGTCAGCGCTACACCGAGGCGACCGCCGCTGCCGGCGAAAATCGCCTAGACACCACCGCCATCATCCGCCGCTACCGCTAGCGGCCTGACTACGGGGTGGCGTCCCGCATCGGACCGATGGGAACCAGTTGGCCCCTGGCTCCAAGATCGGGGTCTTGTTCCACGAGCTGGAAGGAGTCGTTGCTGGTGAGCTTGTCCGGACCGAACGAGGCGAAGGGCTGGCTGGCGATGGAGAACTGGGTGGCGTTGTTGATGGCCTCCGCGAAGGTCTCATGGGTCAGGTTGGGTCCGGCCGCGGTAGCCAGCAACTCGAACAACTGGAAGAACCGGCAGTGGCCGAACAGGTTGGTGAACCAAAGCGGCTCGCCCTCTTCCAGGGTGTCGGGGTGCTTGACCTCGATGTCGGGGTGCCGGGAGTTGAACGCGTCCAGGCATTCCTTGAACCTCGGGTCGGTCTCATATACCTGGGCCCCGGTCATGCTTGACGCGGTTATCACGCCTCTAGCTGACTCGGGGTTCACGTTGGATCCGATGTTGCCTCCCAATCCAGAGGGATCAGTGGCCCAGATGTCCACCTCGAGACCGTTGAGCCTGGCGTTCTCGATGCCGGCCGAGGCATTGCCGACGAGCAGAAGGGTGTCGGCACCCGATGCCCTGATGCGCTCGGATAGGGCGGCCCACTCCTGATTCTGGGCAACGAGGTCGGCCACTTGCGAAGAAGTGGCTACTTCGAGAACCGGCTCGACCCCACGTTCCCGCAGCAGTCCACCCACCTCTTCAAGCTGGGGGGCCGCGGGGAGGTCGGCGACGACAGCGATGGCGCGACCCTGGAGCATCCCTTCCTCTTCCAACAGGGTGAACAGCGCTGCGGTGTTCTGCTCACGGGTCGACCGCTCGGTGACCCAGGGAGCCCGAGCTACGGCTAGGCGCTCCTCGGTAATGGTCCCGCCGACCAGAATTGTCTCCTGCTGGTCGACGATGCAGGTGTTGGCCACCTCGGCGGGGCCGAGGAACCCGAACAGCACCGCAAACACCTCGTTGTCCTCGGTCAGCCGCAAGCAGGCCGCCTCGGCCTCGGTGGCGCCGATGGGACTGTACTTGTCCATGACGACTTCCAACCGGCGGCCGTTGATGCCGCCCCGCTCGTTGATGTCATCGGCCAGTGCCTGGATGACCAGCTCTTGGTCGCCCCAAGAGGCCGGTGAGAAGCCGAGTTCCACCAGCTGGTCGATGTCGAGGTAAGTGACGCCGATGGTGATGGTGTCGGCGGTGACCCCCCGCCACGTGGCGGTCAGGGGTATCTCCGGTTCCGGCTCCTCGGTGGGGGCCGGTTCGAATTCGGGCTCTTCCTCTTCAGAAGCCTCTGCTGACTCCGGCTCGGGTTCAGCGGGGGCGGCCTCTTCGGTCTCGGGTTCGGCCGCTTCTGGTTCTGGCTCCGGCTCGGCGGCAGCCGGCGCTTCAGTGGCTGGGGCGGGCGCAGGGGCGTCGGCATCGCCATCGTCGTCGTTGCCACCGCAGGCCGCGGCGACCAGGGCCAAGGCCAACAGCATTCCGATCAGCCAGCGCATTCTTTTTGTAAACATCAAAATCTCCTTCAGTTGATACGTCAGTAGAGAGACTCGCCGCCGGCGTTGTCGGTCGCGGGGGCGTTGCCGCTGAGGGCGTCCAATACCGATTGGCGGTGGGCGGTGACGCCGGCGGAGAGGGCGGCATTGTCGGCGGTGACGGTAACCAGGCGGAAGCCCTGCTCTACCCGGGTGGGAGTCAGGGTCGGGGTGGAGTGGATGCCGGGGACCACGCCGTGGTTCTGACAGGCGGCGACGATGGCGGCCAGCGAATCGTCGAACGACGTTTCGCCGTCGTTGTTGCCGGGAGGCAGCCCCAGGCTCACCGACAGGTCGGCGGGGCCGACGTACACGGCGTCAACCCCCGGGGTGGACACGATGTCGTCCAGGTTCTCCAGTGCGGCCACCGTTTCCACCATGGGGATGCACTTGACCGCTTGGTTGGCCCCGGCGAAATAGCCGGGGCCGTCGCGCAGGGCCACCCGAGTGGGGCCGAAGCTGCGGGAGCCCTCAGGGGCGTAGCGGCACGACCGCACCGCCGCTTCGGCCTCCTCGCGGCTGTTGACCATGGGGATGATGACGCCCAGCGCCCCGGCGTCGAGCACTCGGCCGATGATGCCTTGCTCGTTCCACGGCACCCGAACCACCGGAGTGGCGGTTCCCAGGTCGATGGCGGCCAACATCGCCAACGCGTCGGAGTAGTCGGCGAAGCCGTGCTGCATGTCGATGCACACGTAGTCGAAGCCGGCCCGAGACATGATCTCGCAGCTCATGGCGGTGGGCAGGCCCGCCCAGGCACCCAGGGCGGGGCGTCCCGAAGCGAAGGCCTCGGCCAGCGGATGGGATGCGGTTGCCGCGTTGCTCATGGCCGCAACCGTATCCCTCCCATATGGCGGCTTGGTCAGTTCAACTGAGCCCGCTTATGGCGTGGCGTCCCGCATCGGGCCGGCCGGCACCAACTCGCCCCGTGCACCCAGATCTGGGTCTTGTTCCAAGAGTTGGAAGGAGTCGTTGCTGGAGAGCTTGCCCGGCCCCAACGATGCGTAGGGCTGGCCGGCAATCGAGAACTCTCCGATGGTGGCGATGGCCTCGGCGAAGGTTTCGTGGGTCAGGTTGGGCCCAGCCGCGGTCGCCAGCAACTCGAAGAGCTGGAAGAACCGGCAGTGGGCGGCCAGGGCGGTAAACCAACGAGGCTCTTCTGGATCGAGGGTGTCGGGGTGCTTGACCTCGATATCGGGATGCCTAGCGTTGAAGGCGTCCAGGCATTCCTTGAACCGAGGATCGGTCTCGAATATCTGGGCATTTGTCATGGCTCCCACGGTGATCACACCACGGGCCGACTCGGGGTTGACGTTGTTGCCGATGTTGCTGCCCAACCCGGAGGCGTCGGTGGCCCAGATATCCACTTCGAGACCGTTGAGCCTGGCATTCTCGACGCCGGCCGAGGCGTTGCCCACCAACAGCAGAGTGTCGGCACCCGATGCCCTGATGCGCTCGGATAGGGTGGCCCACTCCTGGTTCTGGGCAACGAGATCGGCCACCTGCGAGGAGGTGGCGACCTCGAGTACCGGCTCGACTCCCCGATCCCGCAACAGGTTGGCAACGCTCTCGAGTTGCGGGGCAGCAGAGAGGTCGGCCACTACCGCTATCGACCTACCCTCGAGCATTCCTTCTTCGTTGAGCAGGGTGAACAGGGCGCCGGTACTGACCTCGCGCGTCACCCGCTCGTTGACCCAGGGAGCCCGGGCATCGGCCAGGCGCTCGGGGGTAATGGTTCCCCCTACCAGGACCGTCTCCTGGGTGCCGACTATGCAGGTGTTGGCCACCTCGGCCGGACCGAGGAACCCGAACAAGATTGCGAACACCTCGTTATCCTCGGTCAGCCGCAGGCAGGCGGCCTCGGCCTCGGTGGCGCCGATGGGGTTGTACTTGTCTGTGAGGGCTACCAACTGGCGGCCGTTGATGCCGCCCCGATCGTTGATGTCGTCGACCAGCGCCTGGATCTGTAGATCTTGGTCGCCCCAAGTGGCCGGGGAGAATCCGAGTTCAACCAGTAGGTCGGCGTCGAGGTAGGTGACGCCGATGGTGATGGTGTCGGCGGTGACCCCCCGCCACGTGGCGGTCAGGGGTATCTCCGGTTCCGGCTCCTCGGTGGGGGCCGGTTCGAATTCGGGCTCTTCCTCTTCAGGAGCCTCTGCTGACTCCGACTCGGGTTCAGCGGGGGCGGCCTCTTCGGTCTCGGGTTCGGCCGCTTCTGGTTCTGGCTCCGGCTCGGCAGCCGGCGCTTCAGTGGCTGGGGCGGGCGCAGGGGCGTCGGCATCGCCATCGTCGTCGTTGCCACCGCAGGCCGCGGCGACCAGGGCCAGAGCCACGAGGACCCCGATCAACCAGCGCATCTTCTTGGGCTTCATGAGGTCCCCCCTCTGTGTCCCTCGTGGGCGCCGAACTCGGTTCAGCCCAAGCCGCCCGACGGGATAGCGAATTATATTCGATCAGGGGTTACCGGGTTCCCGGAACGGGTCACTGCGTACTGGCGCTCGGGGACGTCGCAGGGCACCCGACCGGTGGGCGGTCCCTGGGTCGGATCGCCGGTGAGCAATTCGGCTCCGGCGGGGGCGTATTGGAGGATGTAGGCCTTGCGCACCCCGTCGGTGGTGTTGGGACCGGTCAGGTGCGGGGTGAGCGACGAGAACACCACTGCTCCCCCGGCGGGCACCGGGGCGGCCACCGCGTCCTCGCACTGCTCGAAGCACTCAAAGCCCAGGGGATCGACATAGGTGTGGGCCAGCGTCCCGTGGAGATGGACCCCGGGGGCTACCCACGGGCAGCCGTTTTCGACGGTGGCATCGTTGAGGGCCACCCACACGGTGAGGTACTGCTGGGGCTCGATGAAGGTGTAGCCGTTGTCCTGGTGCCAGGGGAACCGACGGGGCTTCTCGGGCTTCTTGTACACCGCCTGGTCCCAGTACAGGTTCACGTCGGGGCCGACGAGGTCGAGGCACACCGCGCCGATGCGGGGATCGGCGGCGGCCTGGCGCAGGGTGTTCGAACGGGCCACCAGGTGGGGGGTGAAGGTGATGGCCCCGGCCTCGGCGATCATCAGCCGCTCGCCCTCGATTTGGCGAAGGCCGGCCTCGGTCTCAGCCTCGATGGCATCGATCTCGTCTGTGACTGCGGTGATGGTGTCGGCGTCGAGCAGGTCTTCCATCACAAAGAACCCCTGGCGGTTGAACTCTTCGGTTTGCTCGGGGGTGAGGGCCGCGGGCGTCGAGGTAGCCGGACGCCAGGCGAAGTCCTGGTTCCAAGGGTGGGGGGTGTGGCGGCTGCTCATTGCGAACCGGGGAACACCAGGGTGACGTGGCTGTGCGGCGGCATCACTAGCGGGCCGTCGATGTCGATTTGGTCTTCGGTCGGCACCACCCGGTCGGGGGCTTCGGGCGTGTTGGCCGCGGCCGGGTCGTCGGCCCCCAGGGTGATTCGCGTTGCCGGACCGCCGATGCCTTCGAGGTCCACCAGCAGTTCGTCGTCGGGCAGGCGGTTGACCAGAGACAGATGCAATTGCCCGGTCGCAGGGTTACCGGTTCCCGCCGCGTCCAGCGCTGATAGTCCGGCCCCTGGTGCGTTGGCCGCGTCGATTCCGGCCTCAGTTCTAACTCCAACATCCAAGCCGGTGTCCTGGGCACATCGGCGGGCCACTGCCAGAGGGTGGAAGGTGGTTTGGCGCACCACGCCGTCGGGGGTGGTGAGGATCGGGCCCAACACGTTCACCATCTGCGCCTGGGTGGCCAAAGACACCTTGTCAGGATGGCGCCACAGCACATGCAGCCAGGTGGCGTGGGCCAGGGCGTCTTTGAGGTCGAAGTGGTACTCGATCATGGGGACAGGCTCGGTATGCACCGGTGGCCCGACTTCGGCCCGCATCCGCCGATTGATCACCTCGGGCTGGTTGGTCATCGACAGGTAGGGCTCGGGCCACACCCCCCACTCGTCGATGCATAACCGCAGATCGTGGTTGAGTTTGCGCCGCCGCTTGGCCGCGCCGATGAGCCCCCAGGTGTCGCAGATCTCGGCTTCTGATGCCATAGGGCCGGCCAGAGCGCCCTCGTAGCTGAGCTCGTTCCAGTAGAAGTGCAGCGACAGCCAGTCGAGCACCACGCCGGCCTCGTTGAGCATCGTCCAATTCCAGTCGGGATCGTTGGCGCCCACTCCCACCAGTGAGATGCGATTGTCGGCCCACCGCAGGAGCTTGCCCCACTCCCGGGTCAGCTCGGCGTGGCTCTCCGCGGTGGTGTGCAGGTGCTGCCACCACCCGAAGTCCTCGTTGCCGATACCCCAAATGGGCACGTCGTGGCGATCGGGATGGGGGCCGTTTTGCCGCAGCGCCACCTCAGGAACCGGCAGGTCGCTGTTGCAGTAGGCGAGCCACTCCAGCGCTTCGTCGATGGTCCCGGTGGAGGCGTTCAGGTTGAGATAGGGAGGGGCGTCCAGCAGTCGGGCGTAGGCCAAGAACTCTTCGGTGCCGAACCGGTTGGTTTCCAGCATCGACCAGGCCAGATCGAACCGGGCGGGACGGTCTTCTGCCGGTCCGATGCCGTCGCGCCAGTGGTAGCCCGAGGCGAAGTTCCCACCCGGCCAGCGCAGCACCGGTGGGGCCAACTCCCGGGCCGCTTCCAACACGTCGGTGCGATACCCGTCAGCGTCGGCCAGCGGGGAGCCGGGCTCGAACACCCCGCCATAGATCGCCCGCCCCATGTTCTCCAGGAACTGCCCGTACACCCGGTCGTCCACCACCCCCGTCGTGCGCCGGGGATCAACCAGAACGGTGGCGGTCGGCGTGGCCACTAGCCCACCAGCTGGCCGTCGCGGAGCAGGGGGTCGAAGCGGTATATGGGGTTCTTGAATCCGTCGAACTGCTCAAAACCCAAGTCGACGGTGCCCGCCGGGCAGCAGTGGTAAACCATGGCGGCTCGGATCCCGTCGGACACGTTGTCGGTGGAGCAGTGCATCAGGTGGCTGTCGAACACCAGCAGATCGCCGGGCTGCATCATCACCGCCTGGCGGTCAGACATGTCGTGGTCGACGATCTCCACGTACCCCAGGTTGGCGTTGGGCCGCCGGTCGGGGACGTGCTCGTGGACCGGCTCGGCGTGGCTGCCGGGCAGGATGTGCAGGCAGCCGTTCTCCAGGGTGGCCTCGGTTACCGCCAGCCACAGCCCCACGATGGGCCGGGGCGGATCGAACGGGAAGTAGTAGCTGTCCTGGTGCCAGGGCTGGCCCCAGGCGCCGGGGTTCTTGAAGATGAACTGCGACAAGAAGCAGTCCACGTCGGGGCCGATCAGGTCGCGCAAAATCCCCGTGATCCGCTCATCGTGCAGGAACGACAGAAACGCCGGCCGGTCGTGCAGGGTGAACACCTTCGAAACGGTGTCTTCCGGGCGCTCCCCGCTCAGGTTCCCCTGGGACTCAGGGGCGACATGCATGCCCTCAGGGGTGATCCCCGACTCGTCCACCTCGCGCACCACGCCCACAACGTCGTCGAGCATGCGGTGGCCTACATCGGCGGGGGCGAATTCGTCCAAAATGAATAACCCCTGAGCGTGATAGCTGTCGAGCGCGGACGGGGACAGGGTGGACGTCGTCGCCATGAGTGGAGCTGATGGGACTCGAACCCACGACCCCCTGCTTGCAAAGCAGGTGCTCTAGCCAGCTGAGCTACAGCCCCGGACCTCCCAATCGTAATGGCCTCAATTCTGGGGGGGCGATCCAATACCGGTCTCAATGTGACCGGTTGGCGCTGTCGTGGTGGAATGGCCCCGGTGAGAGTCGATCTGAGCGACGATCAAGAGTTCTTCCGGGAGACGGCTCGTCGGTTCATTGAGGCCGAGGTGCCGGTAAGCGTGGTGCGGGAGTGGCACGACCTGCCCCACGGCTGCTCCCAGAGTTGGTGGCAGGAAGCGGCGCAGCTGGGCTGGACCTCGCTGTTGGTGCCCGAGTCTCTGGGCGGGGGCAGCATCTCAGGGCGGCCGGTTGTGGACCTCACCATCGTGGCCGACGAGATGGGCCGGGGCGCGGTTCCGGGTCCGTTCATGCCCACCAACGTGGTGGCCGACACCCTGGGCCGATCGGGCAATCCTGATCAGCAATCGCTGCTCGCGGGGGTCATGGCGGGCGAGACCATCTTGGCCTGGGCGTTTTGCGAACCGGGCGGCGACTGGACCGCCGGCCGTGTGGCCGCGGCCGCGGCGCCGTCGAACGGCGGCTACGTGATCACCGGCACCAAGACTGCGGTGGAGGCCGGAGCCCAGGCCCATCACCTGCTGGTCACCGCCCAGACTCCCGATGGGCTGGCCCAGTTTCTGTTGCCGCCTGATGCTCCCGGAATCACCGTCACCCCCCAGGAGTCGCTAGATCTGGGTCGGCGCTTCGCCGAAGTGCGCTTCGACGCAGTAGCCGTCGGCCCCGAATCCATGGTGGGCGAGCCGGGGGCGGTCGCTGAGGCCGACGTGGAGCGTCAGCGCCTGGTGGCGGTATTGCTCCAATGCGCCGACAACGCCGGATCGGCGGCCAAGGTGCTGGAGTTCACCGTGGAGTACGCCTTCGACCGGTATTCATTTGGGCGGCCCTTGGCCTCCTACCAGGCCCTCAAGCATCGCTTTGCCGATATGAAGCTGTGGTCGGAGGCCTCCCAGGCCGCGGTGGACGGGGCCGCCGATGCCCTGGCAGAGGGTCGAGACGAGGTCCGGATGGTGAGCGTGGCCAAGTCGTATGTGGGCGACCACTCGGTGGATCTGATGCAGGACTGCGTGCAGATCCACGGCGGCATCGGGGTCACCTATGAGCACGACCTGCATCTGTATCTGCGCCGGGCCACCGTCAACCGGGGCCTGTTCGGCACTCCGGCTGATCATCGGGACGCCCTGTCGGAGCTGGTCGGGTTTTAGCGGGTCTTTGGAGGAGATGATGAGCGACTTCGTGTACGCCGAGACCGATCCTGCCGAGCTGGCCGAGTACCGGGAGCAGGTCGAGACGTGGATGAACGAGAACATGCCGCGGCGCGACCGGGTCAACCCCTGGCATCCCACTCATGACGACGACCTGAAGAGCACCCGAAACCGGGAGCTTCAGCGACGGCTCTCCGACGGGGGTTACGCCGCAGTGTGCTATCCCAGGGAATACGGGGGTCAGAGCCTGACCATCGCTCACCAGCGCATCATCGACGATGTGAGCATGGACTTCGACATGCCGATCCTGTTCAGCGTCCCCACCCTGTCGATCTGTGGCCCGACCATCCTGGAGTTCGGCACCGAGGAGCAGAAGCAGCGCTACATCCCAGCATGGATCCGGGGCGACGAGCTGTGGGTGCAGTTCATGTCCGAGCCCAGCGGCGGCTCCGACATGGCCGGTGCCTTGACCCGGGCCGACCGGGACGGAGACGCCTTTGTGATCAACGGCTCCAAGATCTGGAGCACGTTTGCCCAGCGCTCCGACTACGCCCTGATGCTGGCCCGAACTAACTGGGAGGTGCCCAAGCACCGAGGGCTGACCATGTTCATCGTGCCCATCCACTACCCGGGTATCGATATCCACCCCATCCGAATGGTGGATGGGACCGAGGAGTTCTGCCAGGAGTACTTCAACGACGTCATCATCCCTGCCGAGAACGTGGTGGGCGAGGTGGATGACGGGTGGACCGTGGCCAGCCGTCTGCTGTTTCACGAGCGGGCCTCGGTGGGCAACGCCTCCCCCTACACCCAGGGCCGTCACCGGAGCCGGTCGGCTGACGGGCTGGATGATCTGGCCACCATTGCCCGGGATTTTGGGGGCAACGTGGGCCGTCAGCGCCAGCGCCTGGGGGAGACGGAGACGCTCAGCCGAGTGGAGGTTCTGCTGTCAGATCGGGTGGTGAAGGGAATCGAGGGCGGGTACTTCCCCGCGCCGGCCGGGTCGCTGGTGCGGCTGTTTCACGGCTTGTCCCGGGCCGACCGGTTGACAGTGGCCATGGAACTCCACGGCGACCGGGCTCTGGTGTGGAACCAGGGCGAGGACACCGGCGGCTACGGCGTGGAATACGTCCAGCGCCAGCAGACCTGCATCGGCGGCGGTACCACCGAGATGGCCCGCAACATCATCAGCGAGCGGATCCTCGGAATGCCCCGCGAGCCCGCTGCCGACCGCGACCTCCCCTTCAACCAAGTCCCCCGCAGCGGCTAGCAGGTCTGAAACCCTACGACGCCAGGGGGCGGCCGAAGGGGAGGGAGTCTTGCCAGGTGCTGAGGAAGCTCTCGGCTCGGTAGGCGGCAGCCAGGAAGAGGCCGTCGGGGTGGTTGGCGATTTCCTCCAGGGAGGCGGTGATCTGGGCGGCAGCGTCAGCCGCGATGGCCTCAGGGCTAGGGTCGCCGGTGGGCCACCAGGCGAACAGCGATCCGGCGGTGGAGATGAAGTCGGGTACCACGGTGGTGCCGGCCCGGCTGAGAATGGCCAGAGCTCGAGCGGTAACCGGGATCGGACCGTAGGGGATTAGGGTGCCCACTTGGAGTTGTTCGGCTGTTGTGTGATTAACCGCACCCATCTTGGAGCCGGCGAACAGCACATCGGCTTGGCCGTTCATTTCCACCATCGAGCCGCCTCGATCCTCAACCGCGATCGCCAGGGCGTCGCAAATCGGCCCTGAGCCCTCGATGGCCACGGTGCGGCCGTCCAGCCCGCCCGCCGCAGTTGCCGCCGCGGCCACCACTCCGGCAACAGTCGCCTGATCAGCCACGTCGCCTATCGCGGCCCGGGAGTCGGCCTCGGCCAGCGACTCCAGGGCGGTTCGCGGCACCCGGGTGCCGGGTTCGGGCAGAAAGCGGCCCGAGGCCACCATGGGGGCAATCTCAGCGGTGAACTTGGCCACCGCGTCGGCTCGGTCGTCGTCGACGGCGTTGATCCCCGCCGAGGCCCCGCTGCGTTGCATCTCGAAGGTGGCGAAGGCGTAGGTCATCGACCGGGCCAGGTCGCTGGCCCCGCCGGGCAGAATCTTGCGGGCTGATCGGACAATGCCCACCGACTCGGGCGCGTCGGCCAAGTCGAAGACGATGAAAGCGTCGACCGTGTCGAGTTTCTCTATGGGCAAGGTTAATCCTCCTCGTTTGGAGAAGGCTCGTCCTCCTCGTGGTCCAGTCCGGCCACGATCTCTTTCACCCGCACTTCGGCGTCGTTGATCCGCCCCCGGCACACCCGGATCAGCTCCGCAGCCCGCTCGACCTTCACCGCCAGCACGTCGATGTCGATGTCCTCGGCCTCCAGTTCACCCAGAATCTGCTGGAGCTCGCTCAGCGCGTCGGCGTAGCCGATCTCTTGTGTGCTCATCGTCTCGTGCTCCTCATTTGTCTTCCGACACGGTGCTGTGCAGTTCGCCTTCGGCCAGGGTGGTCACCAGCTCATCGCCTGCGGCAACCGCCGATGGACTGCGCACAACTTTGCCGCCGTGACGGGTGATCGACCAACCGCGGGCCAAAATTGCCCGGGGATCGAGCAGGCGAGCCCGGCCCTCCAGGTTGACCAACTCCTTGGTGGCCGCCCTCGGGATTCGCAGAGCCTGGGCCACCACGCCTGACTTCTTCTGCTCCAAGGTGCGCCGTCCGTCGACAATGGCCCCGGCCACCCGGTGGCGCATGGTCCCGGCACTATCGTCCACCTTGCGTGTCTCACTCCGGGTGCGGGTCTCGGCCAGGTCTCGAACCCGCCCCGCCCGGCCCTGAAGCCGGCTGCCTGCCTGGTGCAGATGGCTCTCGGCGGTTCTAGCCGTGGTCTGGCTCACCGCCAGCAGTCGCCGGTTGGCGTCACCCACCAGCCGCTGGGCCCACTCGGCAATTCCATCCCACGCCACCTCTGTTGCCTGCAAATGGGCCCGAGCCACGCCCACGATGAACACCGCCGCGGCGGTGGGCGTCTTCTGGGCCTCGTGGGCCACCTCGTCGATGATGGTCCGGTCGATCTCGTGGCCAACCCCGGACACCACCGGTACCGGGGCGTTGGCGACGGCCCGGGCCACCGCCTCGCTGTCGAAGGCCACCAAGTCGGTGCGGGCCCCACCCCCTCTCACCACCGCAATCACGTCCACCCCGGCTTGCCCCACCGCTCCGATGGCCGCGGCGATAAGCGGAGGCGCGTCGGCACCCTGTACGGGGGTGTCGGCCAACAGCACCTCCCAGGCCAATCCACTGCTAACCAGCTCATCGCAGAAGTCGTGATGAGCGGCGCTGCCGTTGGAGGTCACCAATCCGATCCGCAGCGGGGCTACGGGGAAGGGGACAGCCTGGTTCTTGGCCAACAGACCTTCGTCGCGCAGCTTTTCCAACAGGCGCAGCCGCTCGGCTTCCAGCTCACCCAGCGTGAAGTTGGGATCGATGCCCGACATGTACAGCTGGAGGCGGCCTCCGGGAGGCCAGAAGTCCAGCTTGCCCAGGATGCGGATCTTCATCCCGTCTTCCATGGCCATGCCACCGTGGCGGCGCAGCGTGTCCTCCACCCGCTCGCGGTTGAATCGGAACAGCGCCACCGACACTGATGCCTCGGGCTGCTTGCCGGCGCCGTTGTCGGGGTCGGGCTCCACCAGGTCGAAGTACATGTGGCCGCTGCGGGCCCGGCTCAGGTTGCGGATTTCGCCCTCCACCCACAGCTCGTCGCCGAAGGCGTCGCTCAGCACCTGCTTGATGCGGTCGGCCAGCTCGGCAACGGTGAACGTCACCGGGCCAGACGCGGTCTTCGGATCGGCGGAGTCGAACAGGCTCATAGCGCACTCCCCGCCGGAGACCGCTGCTCGTTGCGCACCAAGGTGCGATACAGCTCGGCGTACAACCCGTTGGCGGCCAGCAGATCCTCGTGCTGGCCCGATTCCACCAGCTCCCCTTGGTCGAGCACCAATATCAAATCGGCGTTGGTCACCGTGGACAGGCGATGGGCGATCACCACCGCGGTGCGCCCCTGAAGGGCAATCCCCAAGGCCTGCTGCACCAGCGCCTCGTTCTCGCTGTCGAGATGGCTGGTGGCTTCGTCCAGCACCACGATGGCCGGGTCTTTGAGCAGAACCCGGGCGATGGCCAGCCGCTGCTTCTCACCTCCCGACAGGCGGTATCCCCGCTCGCCCACAACCGTGTCGTAGCCCTGGGGCAGCGAGTCGATGAGGTTGTGGATATGGGCCGAGCGGCAGGCGGCCTCCATCTCGGCCTCGGTGGCGCCGGGCCGGGCGTAGCGCAGGTTGTCGCCCACCGTCTCGTGGAACAGGTGGGGGTCCTGGGGCACCACGCCCATGGAGGCCCGCAGCGACTCCTGGGCCACGTCACGCACGTCGGTGCCGTCGATCAGCACCGCTCCGGTGTCCACGTCGTAGAGCCGGGTCAACAGCGCGGCCAAGGTGGTCTTGCCCGCTCCCGACGGCCCCACCAATGCCACCAGCTGGCCCGGTTCGATCACTGCCGACAGGTGGCGCAGCACCGGCTGGCCGGTGGTCTCCGGGGCGGCGGTGTCGGTTTGCAGCGAGGCCAGCCGGTCGTCGCTGGGCGGATAGGTGAAGGTCACGTCGGCTAGTTCGATGCGCCCCTTGGGCCGTTGCAGGACCATCGCATCGGGCCGGTCGGCGATGGGGTTGGGGGTGTCCAGCACCTCGAAAACCCGCTCGAACGACACCAGAGCGGTCATCACGTCCACTCGGGCGTTGGTCAAGCTGGTGAGCGGGGTGTAGATCCGCACCACCATCAGCCCCATGGCGGCCAGGGTGCCCACGGTGATGGCCCCGGAGATCACCAGCTGGGCTCCCACCCAGTACAGAACCGCCGCACCCACTGCCCCCACCAGGCTCAGGGCGATGAAAAACGTCCGTCCGTACATAGCGCTGCGCACCCCGATGTCTCGCACCCGTCCGGCGGTTGATCCGAACCCGTCCCGCTCCTGGTTGTGGCGCCCGAACAGCTTCACCAACAGCGCACCGGACACGTTCAGCCGCTCGGTCATCACCGTGTTCATGGAGGCGTTGTGCTCCATCGACTCCCGGGTTAGGGCCTGGAGCTTTCGCCCCACCCGCTTGGTGGGCAGGATGAACACCGGCAGCAGGGCCAGCGCCATCAGCGTGAGCCGCCACTCCAGCAGGAACATGGCCACCAGCGTGGTGGCCAAAACGATGGTGTTGGACACCACCGACCCCAGCGTGCCGGTGAACGCCCGTTGGGCGCCGATCACATCGTTGTTCATGCGGCTGATGAGCGATCCGGTCTGCACCCGGGTGAAGAACGCCATCGGCATCCGCTGCACGTGGTCGTACAGCTTCACCCGCAGGTCGTAGATCAGCCCCTCGCCGATGCGGGCCGACCAGTAGCGCTCGACAAACGACAGCGCCGCCTCGCCGAAAGCGGCCAGCACGATGATCCCGGCCAGCAGATGCACTTGGCCCCGGTCGCGGTTCTCGATGGCCTCGTCGATGATCTGTCGGAACAGCAGTGGGGGCACCAGCGACAGCAGCGCTCCCAGCAGCAGCACCACCACGAACCCGATGAGCATGGCCCGGTAGGGGCGCGCAAAGCCGGCCACCCGGCGGATCGTCTGCCCGGCTATCTGCTTGCCCCTGACCCCGGTTGGGTCGTGGCCGATGGCGCCGTGGGCGCCGCCCATCGCATGCACTGACTGCACGATACGCCCCGCTAGTGACAGTCGGCTGTTTGGAGGGCCAAGTTGGGTCGTAGGGTTGGGAAATGCGGGCTCGGACCCAAAAGGCAGTGGCGCTGGTGGTGGCCATCGCCATCGTTTTGGCCTTGCTGCTCTCGCTGCTGGTCGTGTTCAGTGACACTGCCGCGGCTCATGCCGAGATGCGCCGGTCGGCCCCGAAGCCCGATCAAGCAGTCGGTGGACTGGTCGACCGGGTGGAAATGGAGTTCCGGGAGCCCATTGAGCCCCACGATCAGAACGGAGTGGCGCTGCAATATCCCGACGGCACCCGCGCTCTGACGGCAATAGAAGTAAACGGCCACCTGGTGCGGGGCCACTTCGATCCGCTTACCGAGCCCGGCACCTACACGGTGATCTGGGAACTGCTGGACCAAAGCGATGGCGATTGGGCCACCGAGGAGTGGGAGTTCACCTACGACCCGGCTGCCGCCCCACCCCAGTGGCTTCCCGAGTCGGCCGCCGAGGGGTCGGGCGGCGATGGCGGCATCAGCGGGGCCACCGTGGCGTTGATAGTGATCATCCCCGTGGCCGTGGTGTTAGTCGTCTGGCTGTTCTGGCCCCGCCGCCGAGGGGAAGATCGGGCCCAGCAGCGGAGGAGCGCCCGCACCAAGAAGCGCCGCTGATTCAGCGGCGTTCGGCAAAGAACTCCCGGAGCAGGGCGGCGGACTCCTCTCGGCCCACCCCGGCCACCACCTCGAAGTTGTGGTTGAGCCGGGGATCGGCGCCCAGGTTGTACAGGGTTCCGCAAGCCCCCGCCTTGGGGTCTTCGGCAGCGAACACCACCCGCCCCACCCGGGCCATCACCGCCGCGCCGGCGCACATCGGGCACGGTTCCAGGGTGGTGGCCAGCACCGCCCCGTCGAGCCGAGACGTGCCCTGGGCCGCGGCCGCGTCCCGAAGGGCCAGGATCTCGGCGTGGGCGGTGGGATCGTTGGTGCTCAACCGCTCATTGTGGCGGGCGGCCACCACTTTCCCGTCGATGGCCACCACTGCGCCGATGGGCACCTCGCCGCCCTCAGCGGCCTGTCGAGCCTTGGTCAACGCCAGATCCATGAGCTGGCGATCATCGGTCACGAGGTCAGGATATGGGCTGGGAGGCCACTGACACCGCTCACTATCCTGAAGGGCGGAAGGTTGCCAGAGCGGACGAATGGGGCGGCCTCGAAAGCCGTTGTGGCCTCCGGGTCACCGTGGGTTCGAATCCCACACCTTCCGCCATTTGATGCCAACGAGGAAAGAAGTGCGCCGTGCCAATCGCTGAATCTGAGTTGACGGCGGCCCGAAGCGCTTGGGGAATTGGTCTGGTCTCAATCTCTCAGGCCTACGAGGTGGACGGGATCGACGGTGCCCGTGCGGTCGCCTCTCGCGTTCTGGATGATGCTTACGGGTACGACCTAGGGCCGGTGCTGTTCAAGCCGACCATGGCGAGCGGCGAGCAGACGTTCCGGCCCACCAAGCGGGGAGCACTGTCCTATTTCGTCGGCCACGACCCGGAGTATCCCCTCGACGGCGGGTTCGGCCTCAAGGGATGGCGAGACGTCCAGTCAGAGACCGCGGCAATCTTCGTCGACGGCGACGTCGCCATGTGGATGGGGTGGATGACGATGACCGACAAGGACGGCCAGGTCACCAAGGTTGACAAGAGTTTCGGCTACAAGAAGGACGCCGCCGGCGTGCTGCGCATCGTTCTGCATCACTCGTCGCTGCCGTACCAGCCTTGAGCGGCGAGGTCAGATGGCGAGCTTGACGACGCCTCCGTCGGCCCGCCCGATCAGAAGGTCGTCGTCGCTGACCCACTGAATCCGGCTAGTCGAGACATCGGACTCGACCGCAGTAGCTGGAGAGAGATCCTGGCCGGCGCGCGTCGGGGCGCCCCATACGATGGTGCGACCATCGCCTCCCCCCGTAGCGATGTACGCGCCGGATGGGCTCCAGGCGAGACCCTCAATGTGCTTGTCGTGACCGGATGAGGATGCCGGAGCCGTGCCGGCGGGTCCGCTACCGCCAAAATCCCAGACAGTGAGTTCGCCCAGGCACGCCACCGCGAGCCAACGGCCGTCGTCCCGGAACGCAAGTCGCTCGATCTTTGACGGGTAGCCGTCCATGGAGAGTTCCCGACCGCTCCACAGCTTCCATAGATGGACGGTCGAGTCTTGTGCACCGGCGCAGGCCCACTTTCCATCAGGCGACAGTACGAGCGCGAGCAGCGAACCCTTCCAGTCGAAGCGCCGGCTACGCCCGCTCCGCGGTCCGACAACGTCGTGCCAGTCGACGCCGCCGTATGCGGCCGCACCGACACGCGTGCCGTCGAGCGACCAGGCAACCGCTGTGACCGTGGAGGGTTGATCATCGAAGTCGTGGAGTACTCCACCGTCTTCGTCGGCGATGAGTAGGCGACGGCCGGCACCGATCGCCAGCAGAGGGGAATCCGGCGACCAGGCCAGCGCCGTCGCCCACTCAGACCCAGCGACGAACCCCGCAGGGGTTCCTGTGCGGTCGTAGATGCGGACATGCCCGTCCTGCCCTCCGACCGCGAAGCGGCTCCCATCTGAAGACCACGCCGCGCTCAGAGCACCCATTTCATGGCGTTCCAACGCCGCAGCTGACCCGTCAGCGGTGTCGATGAGCACTACATCGCCACCCAACGACCCGGCCACGGCCTGGTGGCGGGGCGGCGAGACTTCGAGCACGCTCACATAGTCCTCGAGATCCACCCGCCATTGAGCGGCGGGCGAGGTGTCGGTCATACGAGGCAGGACCGGAAGCTTGCCTCTAGCGATGCCCGGTCGAGGTTGCGGCCGATGAACACAAGGCGATTGCGCCGCTTTTCGCCACCCCAAGTCCCGTGGGCCTGACCATCGATGAGCATGTGGACACCCTGGAACACATACCGCTCCTCCCACCCGGCGATAGACAAGATGCCCTTTGAGCGGAAGATGTCGGTGCCCTTCGTTCCCAGGAGATCGCCCATCCACTCGTTGAGCCGGTCAATGTCGAGGTCGCCATCCACCTCGATGCCAACCGACGTGACCGTCAGGTCGTGCTGGTGCTCGGCGTCGGGATCCAGGAACTCGGGATCATCGGCCAACACCCGGTCGAGCGAAAAGGCGCCGACCTCGAGGATCGCATCTAAGTCCACCTTTCCATGCTGGGTCCGGATGATCGGAGCAAGCGGGTTGACCTCTCGGATCCGGGACTCGACAGCGTCGAGCTCGCGATCGTCGGCAAGGTCAATCTTGTTGAGCACAATCCGATCGGCGAAGGCCAGCTGCTCGACAGCTTCGTTCTCCACGCCCTCGGGCTTCTCTTCGTCCAGGTGGGGAAGCAGGTGCTTGGCGTCAACCACGGTGACGATGGCGTCGAGCCTCAACTGGTCAGCCATCTCGTCGTCAACGAAGAACGTCTGGGCCACCGGCGCAGGGTCAGCAAGCCCGGTCGTCTCAATGAGGATCTGGTCGAACCGGTCTTTGCGTCGCATCAGATTGCCGAGGATGCGGATCAGATCGCCTCGTACGGTGCAGCAGATGCAGCCGTTGTTCATCTCGAAGATTTCTTCTTCGGCATCGAGCACGATCGCATCGTCGATGCCGACCTCGCCGAACTCGTTCTCGATTACCGCAATCCGCTTCCCGTGCTGCTCGGTGAGAATGTGGTTCAACAACGTGGTCTTGCCCGCGCCCAAGAACCCCGTCAGCACCGTTACAGGAACTCGCTCATCAGCCATGACGTAATGATAATGGTTCCCATTCCCGTGTCTATTTCAGCGCTGATTCCATCGTAGGTGCGGTATCCGGGCGGCAGTGTGGTGAGCTTCCTGAAAAACAAATCCCTCGTAGCCGTTGGCGGCGTTCTCTTCGCAGATCTCGCGGTAGGTGTGGGTGCCGCCGAGGTAGAAGGTGACGCCTTGGGGCTTGCCTTCGATGTTGGCGCCCGTCCACCAGGAATCCGTTTTGCCGACGATGCTTTGGGCGGCGATGTCGTGAACCTGTTGGGTCCATTGGGCCTCGGCCTCGGGGTCGGCGTCTATGAGGTCGAGATCGTGGTCGAGCATGTGAGCGAGACAGTCGGCGATCCAGTCGACGTGCTGTTCGATGGAGAAGATCACGTTGCTGAACACCGCTGGGCTGCCGGGGCCGGTGATCATGAAAAAATTGGGGAATCCCGACGCCACCAGGCCGAGATAGGCGCCGGCCCCATCGGCCCATTTGGCCCGGAGCGGCAATCCGCCGACTCCCCGGATGTCCATGGCCAGCAAGGCGCCGGTCATGCCGTCGAAGCCGGTGGCGTACACGATCAGGTCGAGTTCGTAGGAGTCCTCGGTGGTTCGCAGCCCCTGGGGCGTGATCTCGGAGATCGGGTTGGCTGCCACATCCACCAGCGTCACGTTCTCCCGGTTGTAGGTCTCGAAGTAGTCGATTTCCACTATCAGGCGGCGGGCGCCTAGAGGGTGGTCAATGGCCAGAAGGTTCTCGGCCACCGCAGAATCGTCGACTTTCTCTCTGATCTTGTCCCGAACGAACTGGGAGGTGATCTGGTTCGACTCGGCGTTGGTCATCACGTCGTCGAAGGTGCGGGCGAAGCCCGGCCCGCCCAGCGCCCATGAGTCCTCCATGACCCTGCTACGCGTCGCCTCGTCGACTTCGAGGGCCGAGGAGACCTCGGGGGCACGACGCCCCATCCCCACCGGGCTCGCTTTCTTGAGCTCCCAGCGCTCGCGGTAGTTGTGCTTCAGCTCCTCAAGCTGGTCGGAGTCGATTGGCCGATTGCGGGCCGGGATGGCGAACTGCGGGGTGCGCTGGAACACGAACAGGTGATCGGCCTGCTTGGCCAACTGCGGGATGGCCTGCACACCGGTCGAACCGGTACCGATAATGCCCACCCGCATGCCGGAGACGTCGATGCCCCCCTTGGGCCAGCGGGCGGTGTGGATTTGGCGGCCTGCAAACGTCTCAGCCCCTTCGAATCGGGGGGTGTTCAGCTCCGACAGGCAGCCCGCAGCCGAAATGAGAAACCGAGCCGAGACTGTGGTGCCCGCTGAAGTAGTGATCAGCCAGCGGCACTGGTCGTCGTCGAAACGAGCCTGTTCCACCCGAGTGCTGAATTCGATGTCCCGCCGCAGGTCAAAGCGGTCGGCGACGTGATTGAAGTACCGCTCCAGCTCCGGCTGGGTGGGAAACCGCTCGGTCCACTCCCACTCCTGCTCGAGCTCCTCAGAGAATGTGTAGCAATAGTCCCAGCTCTCCACGTCGCACCGAGCGCCGGGATAGCGGTTCCAGAACCACGTTCCGCCGACGCCGTCACCTTTTTCGTAAACCTTGGCCGAGAGGCCCAGCCCCCGGACCCGGTGGAGGGCGTACAGCCCGGCAGCACCGGCGCCGATGATGACGACGTCGAAGTCCACTACTTCTCCTGAATCCGGTCCCCAAGCCATCCCAGCACAACCGCAGCGACTGCCTCGGGCTGTTCGGGCAACAGGGCGTGACCGGCGCGGGGGATGGTGACGAGTGTGGCCCGGTCGCCGAGCTGTTCCACGACGGCGCTGGCGTTGGCCGGCAGGGCGACCATGTCATCCTCGGGCTGCACGACCAGCACGTCGGCCTGGCCGGCTTGCCACCAGTGGCCCGGATCGAGCGAGGTCGACGCATGTGCCTGGCCCCCCGAAGTGGAGCGGTGCCATCCGTCGAACCAAACCGAGGCGTCGTTGCCGGGGGCGAAAAAGGCTTTGGCCACCGCGGCTTGGTGCTCAGCGTCGGAGGCGTCGGACATGAAGACGGTCCGAAGGGCTTCAAGGTGCTCGGGCGCCGCCGGTATGAGACCCCCGCAGGCCAGCAAAACCACGCTCTCCACCAACTCGGGGTGTTCGGTGGCGGTCATCCGGGCCACTCGATTGCCGAAGGCGTGTCCCACCAGCGTGGCCGGGGCAATGTCGAGGGCCTCGATAACGGCGGCAGTGTCGGCGGCCAGATCGAACATCGAGAGATCGTCCAGTGGGCCGGTGCTGGCGCCGATGCCCCGGGGCTCGGGGGCCACGGCCATGTAGCCGTGGTCGGCCAACCGTACCGACAGGTCGGCGAAGTCGTCGGCCCCGCGGCCCAGCGACGGGATCAACACCACCGCACGACCCTCCCCGGCGATCTTCACCTCTATGGGACCCGCTGGGCCGTCCACGGTCTCGGTGCGCCGATAGCCGTCAGCAACTTGAAGACTGCTTTGCATGCTGCTGATCCTTACACGGCTTCGCAGTCGCCGCAGGCGGCCTTGCCGTCGGACATCGCGGATGACTGTCTTCCTGCGGAAGTAGTATCCGGGCCATGGGTGACGCACTTGGCATCGAACATCTCTTTGATCTCTCCGGGTCGGAGAAGGTGCCCTACCGCATCTTCCCCGGGGTGTACTAGACCCATGGATCCTTCAGTAGAGGTCTGGCGGGCGTACTGCCAGGCCATGGCCGATGCCGGGGAGTTGGTGCTGGCCGCGGGGACGCCGGATGATCCCGATCTGCGGGCTGAGGGAATCCGCGCTCTGAGCCGCTACGCGACCCTTGCGCTGGAGGCTTTTGTGGAGCGAGCCGATCCGGAGCGACCAGACTTCGTGGAGTACCAGACCACCATCCGCAAATACATGGGAGACAACCCCGACCAGACTTATTTCACTGCCCCGGTCAATGGCGACCGGTCGTACCGCATCAATGCCACCATGGCCGGGGCGGTGGCGGTGGAGGTAGGGGTGTACGCCGGGGACTACCGGAGCGACGGCGGCCGCCGGCTGGTCGACGCGGTGGAGGACACCACGCTGCGGGTGGACCCCGACGGCACCTATGAGCTGCTGCTCACCCCCGACCCCCAACCCGACAACCCCAATCAGTTGCGTCTTGAGCCCGACGCCAGCTCCGTCATCCTTCGCACCTACTTCACCGATCGGGACGTGAGGTTGGCCCATCCCCGGCCCTCCATCGAGGCCATCCCGTCGGCGGGGCCTGCCCCCCCGCTCACTCTTGATCAGCTTCGCCGGGGACTGGAGCAGGCCGTGCTCTATGCCACCGGTTCGTTCGGCTGGTGGGTGCAGCAGAGGAAGCCGCCGCCGATCGAAGAGCTCGTCAACACCATTCAACCGATGCCCGACGATGGCGACCTGCTCACCCCCGACAACGTGCGTTACCTCTTCGGCGATTGGGAACTCGGCCCCGACGAGGCGCTGGTTGTGGATTTCGACCCGTCGGGCGGGGCCGACTATTGGGGATGGGTGCTGCTCACCTACTGGGGCGAGTCGGTGGATTGGCGAAATCGAACCGCGGTCATCAACGGCGACACCGCGGTGCCCCGCGACGACGGGATCGTGCGGCTGGTGGTGGCCCACCAAGACCCTGACATGCCCAACTGGCTGGACACCGCCGGCCATCCCTCTGGATCGGTCAGCCTGCGCTGGTTCCGCTCCGATGCCCCCCTCCCCACCGCCGATGCCCGAGTGGTCCCCTTCGACCAACTGCCCACCATCGATTAGTCGATCAGGACGGCCTTCAACCCGTTCGATTCAGGACCCTGGCCCGAGGCGCCGGGAGTACGCTGGGGGCGTTGTCAATAGGGAAGGGGAGAGCCATGAGCGACGAAGAAGAATTTGTCGGCATGCTGGGCTCCCTGGAGTTCCCCTCCACAAATCGACTGCTTGTCAGGCTCAGCGGGCTGGTCATGGCGGTGTCCACGCTATTCAGCTGGCTGGTGGGAGGGCCGGACAGCTTCCCCAACATTGCCGGCGCCGGTCAATCAACGTTTGGTGTCGGCCTAGCTGTCTTTCTCGTGGGCCTGTTGCTCCTGTTGCGGAGGCTGTCAGTTGGGGCCACCCTGGGCGCAGCCCTGGGTGCGCTGGGGATCACTCTGATCTTTGTGTCGCTTATGAGGCCGAACGACGTGGAGTTTGGAGTTGGGGTGTGGATCGGGATGGGAGCGTCGGCCGCTGCCGTGCTGGGGGCGCTCTTGTTGGCATTTGAATCAGACGACGGCCCTCTCTTTGAGTCCCAGCCAATGCCAATGGCCCTGGGAGCGGCTTTGGCTGTCGTTGCCTCGTTCTGGCTTGACTGGTCGAGCTTGGCCTACTTCAACGTGCATACAGGCTTTTATGATTCTGGGCCCGTCAATGGGCTGGACAATGACTTGCTGTTTGGCTATCCGGTCCTCATCATGGGCGTGGTTGCCTTGGTGGCCGCGGTTGAACTGATGACGAGTCCATCTCTGATTCCAGAGAACAGACGCCAAATTCTCCTGCTGGCGGCGCAGGCGGCCGGGGTTGTCGTAGTTGTGACTGCTGGATCGAATGTACTGGCCATGACGATGCTGGGGTACTCAGGCGTATTCAGTACCGGACCGTTGGTGGCCCTGGTCGGCGGGATCATGGTGACCCGCTCGATTCGACAGGCGTAGTTGCGCCAATCCGGTAGCGGGCACGGGTAATGGCCCGGGTACACTGGCTGCTGCCCGCGCTTGTAGCTCAGTTGGATTAGAGCGTCTGACTACGGATCAGAAGGCCGGGGGTTCGAGTCCCTCCAAGCGCGCCACGCCCCTCAATCCACCCGGATAGCCCGGGTGGGGCACCGCACCTCAGCCTCTCGCACCGCGGCCTCGTGTTCGGCGGGCACTTCTTCGACTATGGCCCGGGCGTAGCCGGCATCCTCCAGCAAGAAGACCTCGGGGCACAGCACTGTGCACACGCCGTGGCCGCCGCAAACATCGTCGTCCACCGACACCCTCATCGGGAATCGGCGCCCACCGGGGTGAACTCGAGGCCGAGGAAGGCCAGTCCCCGCAGGATGTGGGTGGGCACGTAGACGAAACGGCGCTCGCCGGGCGGACCGTGCGTCGCCGCGGAAACCCGGATGTCGGCCATGCGGTCGAGGATGCGGTTGAGACTCACCCGGGCCTCGGCTCGGGCCAGGGGGGCGCCGGGGCAGGTGTGGACGCCCCGGCCGAAGGCCAGGTGCGACCGGGCGTTGTCCCGCTCGATGTCAAGGGTGTGGGGATCGGAAAACTGGCTGGGATCGCGGTTGGCCGCGCCGTTGATCACCATGACCGTGGTGCCCGCCGCCAGATCGACCCCGCCGACGGTCACCGGGCGCTGCGTCAGGCGGAAGTCCCCTTTGATCGGGCTCTCGATGCGCAGTGCCTCCTCCACGAAGTTGGGAATCAGCGAGCGGTTGTCGCGGAGTCGGCCCTGGAGTTCGGGATCCTCGGCCAAAAAGAACAGCATGGTGCTGAGCAGCCGCACGGTGGTTTCGGTGCCAGCCGCAAACAGGTTGGCGGCGATCCGCACCGCATCGATCACCTCGGGGGTGGAGCCGTCGGGGAAGGTGGCGCTGGCCAGACCGGTGAGCACATCGTCGCGGGGATTGGCCCGCCGGTCCTCGATGTAGGCGCTGAACTGGTTGTATAGGAATTCAAGGGGGTTGTGGGCCATGGCGTGCTCGTCGGTCGAACCGATGCCGTGGTCGTCGGGTCGGCGCAGAAGCTGCTGGGTGAAGTTGTCCCGGTCGTCGTCGGGCACCCCCAGCAGGTCGGCCACCACCAGCAGGGCGAATGGCTGGGCGAAATTCCGTATGAACTCGCACTGACCCTGTTCGATGAAGGTGTCGAGCTGGCGGTCGGCCAACCGCCACATGAACTCCTCGTTCTCGCTCAAGCGCTTGGGGGTGATGAGCCGCATGAGCAGCGACCGGTGGTCGGTGTGGGCCGGCGGGTCCATGGTGGGGAGCTGGTCGGACATGGGCAGCTTGTCGCGGTGCTCGGCGATGAGACCGCTCACGTCGTCGCCCTCCAGCGGCACCGGAAACCCGGGGAAGGGCCCCGACACCGCGTTGCACGCCGAGAAGCCGTCGTTGTCGTTGTAAACCTCGATGGCCTCGGCGTAGCCGGTGATCATCATCACGTCGTGGTGGGGCTCGGGATGCACCGGGCACTGGGAGCGCAGGTGGTCGAAATACCCGTAAGGGTCGGCCACCAGTTCGGGGTCGGTGAAGAAGTTCCGGCTGTCCAGCTCAGTCATGGCTCGTCTCCTCTGGGGAATCGAGTCTGTCACGGGGCGCGGCCGCGCCGCTGCGGGCGATGGCCCGCTCGTCGGTGCCCAGGTAGCTGGCGATCACCAGCGGGTTGCTTCGCACTTCGTCGGGCGTTCCCTCGGCGATGATGGCCCCGGCCTCCAGGCAGTACACCCGGTCGCTGATGCCCATGATGAAGGGCATGTCGTGCTCGATCACCAAGAGCGACGCGCCCAGCTCCTCACGGATGCGCAGTACAAGCGGGGCAAAAGCCTCCGTTTCCCGCTGGGCCACCCCAGCAGTGGGCTCGTCGAGGCACAGCACCCGGGCCTCCAGCGCGATCAGGCACGACAGCTCCACGATGCGGCGGGTGCCGGTGGACAGCTCGCTGATGAAGGAGTTGGCGTAACGCCCCAAACCGAAGAAGCTGATGAGCTCATCGCCCTCAGCCTGCCGGGTTCGCTCCTTGCGTCGGGCGCTGGGCAGCCCCAACAGCGTGGGGATGACCTGCGAGCGGCCTCGGGCTTCAAGTGCCACCTGGATGGTCTCCCGCACGCTGAGGTCGGGGAACAGGTCGGCCCGCTGGAACGTGCGACCCAGCCCCAGGCTGGCCCGACGGCTGGGGGAGAACCGGGTCACGTTGGTGCCGAATATCTCTACTTGGCCAACCGACGGCACGAACCCGCCAACGGCGTTCATCAGCGTGGTCTTGCCCGCGCCGTTGGTACCGATGAGTCCCACTACCTCGCCCGGCTGCATGCTGAGATCGACGTCTTCCACCGCGTGCACCCCGCCGAACTGCACCGATATCCCGGTAGTGGCCAGCGCGGGAACCCCCGACGGGGAAGACCGGTCGGCCACCGCGGCCGACACTGCTCGGGCGGGGATTGGGGCGGGCTCCCGCTCCACGGTGGTGTCGGGGATGCGCTTGGCCGCCGCCGCGAAGATGGCGTCGCGAATCGAATAGGCCACCTGGATCAACCCACCGGGCAGATACATGAGCAAGATCAGGACGCCCGCTCCCGAAGTGAGCAAGCGCACCTGCTCGGACTCGGCAAAGAACGACGGGATGCCCACCACCCACAGCGCACCCAATACCACCCCCCAGATCGACGACAGTCCGCCGATGACCGCGATGGCCACCACCCGCAGCGACTCGTCGGGGGAGAACGCGGTGGGCCCGAATTGCACCCGCAGCCCGGCGATTAGGCCGCCGGCCAGCCCGGCCAGCGCCCCGGAGATGGCGAACGCCACCAGCTTCATCCGTGTGGGCGACACGGTGAAAGCCGCCGCGCTCTGCTCGTTGTCGCGCACCGCAATCAGCGACCGGCCCACCCCGCTGCGGCGGATACGGCTCACCAAGATGGCGCACAGACACAGCACTGCCAAGCACACGTAGTAGTAGGTGCGCTGCGACCGGAGGTCGAAGGTGTCGCCCCACCGGGCCCGGGGCAGTCGCACCACCAGATCGCCCCCGGTGAGCACATCGCGATCAAGCAGCCAGTTTTGGGCCGTTACCGCAAAGCCCAGCGTGATGACAGCCAGAAACAGGCCCCGGACGCGCAGCGCGGGCAAACCCACCACCACTGCGGTCAGCAGACAGGCGAAGGCGGCCAGGAACACCGCCCCCTCGAACGGAACCACAGGCAGCTCGAACTCGCTGTCACCGATGGTGAAGTTGACGCCCCGCACCATGGCGGTGGTGAGCATGGCCCCGAGACCGGCGAAGGCGAACTGCCCCAGCGAGAGCTGACCGGCCCAACCGGTGAGCAAGGTGAGCGACATGCCCACGATGGCCAACAACAGCATGAGGGAGTAGAGGAAGTGGCGCGACGGGCGGGTCACGATCAACGGGAGCACGATGGCCGCCACCAATGCGACGGTCACGGTGATTTGGGGCAAATAGCGCACCCACCAGAGCTGTTGCAGTTGGCGGGGCACCGGTCGCACCCGAGGGGCGAAAGACATCGACTGGGCCCCTTCGCCGCCTCCTTGTCGCCGGTAGTACGACAGCACCGAGATCAGCATGGCCGCCAACAGCGCCGCGTCGATCAAACCGGGCTCATCGAAGTAGTTGAACAGCAGCGTCGCCTCGGCCCCGCCGATCACCGCTCCGGCCACAAGCGCCACTGGCAGCGAGTGCATCCGGGCGATCAGGGCGGCGGCTAGGGCCCGCAGCAACAGCCCCGGCCCCAACGTGGCGGCCTCGATCACAGTGCCCTGGCCCTTGAGCGGGGCCACCAGCACCGCGGTGATGGCCGACAACAACCCGGCGATGGTCCACACCGCGGTGGACATGGCCTTGGTGCTGATGGCCGACAGCCGGGCGGCGTCGGGATTCTCAGCCGAAGCCCGGATGGCCGTCCCGTACTTGGTGCGCTCCAAGAACAGCGCCAACACGGCGACAATTGCTGGCACCACGATCAGCACCAGCAGCTGAGCGCTGCGGATCCTGATGTCGAACAGCTCCCAACGACCCTCGAACGGCGTAGGGAAGCTGGCGATGGCGGTGTAGTTGGGCAGCCAGAATCCGGCCAGGAACACCACTTGGGCGGCACCCATGGTGGCCACGAACAAGATCACCTTGGGGGCATTGGCCAGGCGCCGTACCACGGTGAGCTCGATGATCCCCCCGAAGGCGGCCCCCGCAGCCAGCCCGGCAATGAGCGCTATCGGATAGGGCACGCCGTACTTGGCCACCAGCAGTCCCAATAGCGCGCCGCCGAACGCCCCGACCTCGGCATGGGCGAGGTTGACCACCCGGGTGGATCGGAAGATCAGCACCAGGCCAACGGCCATCACCCCGTAGGTGATGCCGGTGACCAGCCCGTTGAACAAGATCTGGCGGTTGAAGGTGAACGCCAGCACTGTGTTGATCGCACCTAGCGGTGTGTCGATGGTGCCGAGCGCGGAATATGTCGTCGCCAGCACGCTCAGCCGCCCGATCCCGACTGTCCGAGGAAGACAGCTCGGGCCAAGTCATCTCGCTCGGCCAACTCCTGGGCCGGCCCCTCAAAGCGGATCTGCCCTTTCTCCAGAAAGATGGCCCGGTCGGCCACGGCCAGTGCCACATTGAGCGACTGCTCCACAATGATCATGGTCTGGCCGTCGTCGCGGAGCCGCTCCACCACTTCCAACAGCGACTGCACGGTGACCGGGGCCAAGCCGAGCGACAGCTCGTCGATCATCAAGATCTCCGGGTCGTGCATGAGCGCCATGGCCAGCGACAGCATCTGCTGCTGGCCACCGGAGAATTCCCCGGCCACCGCCGTCCGGCGTTCGGCGACAACCGGGAACAGGTCGTAGGCCCGCTCCAGGCGAGGCTCGAGTTCGGCGTGGCCGTAGCGGAACCCGGCCATGCGCAGGTTCTCCTCCACCGACAGCCCGGGGAAGATGGCCTTGCCCCCGGCAAGCTGCACGATCCCGATCTTGGCCCGCATTCCCGGGTCGGCATAGGTGATGGTGCGCCCGTGGAGTCGCACCACTCCTCTCTGGGGCACCCCCAATCCGCTGACCACCCTCAGCACCGTCGACTTGCCCGCGCCGTTGGTGCCCAAAAGCGCCAGCGACTCCCCTTGGCGCACTTCGAAGCCGATGTCGAACAGCACCTGCACCTTGCCGTAGGAGAAGTCCAGATTGCGCACCTGGAGCACCGGGATGTCGGCGGCGTCGGCCCCCTTCAGGCGCTCGGCTTCGTCTTGCTCCTCGTGCAGCTCCTCGATGACCAGTGCGATGTCGCCCTCGATGAACCGGGAGCCGTAGGCCATGAGCGTTCCCCCTACCAGCGTGGCCGGCAGGATCACGACGGTGATCGCGGTCTGCTCGCCGTGGACATCGCTGAGCATGCCGGTGATCACCGCGCCCAGAAACGCCCCGAACAAGAACATATATATGCCCACCAGCGCAGTGCCCCGGGACCTGAGCCGGTAGGGGATGACCGAGGCGATCACCCCGGGCAGGATGGCGAAGGCGGCCCGGGCAAAGGCATTGGAGGCGCCCAGGAATATCCCGAGCAGCCACACCGCGGGCATCCATATCCCCACCACTTGGATGGCGCCGAAGGTGACGACGAGGGCCCCGATGAAGATCATGGCCCGGGAGGGGTGCTCTTTGAACAGGGCGTCGGCTCGCTTGCCCGACACCGCGGCCCCCACGAAGCCGGGCAGCACCGTCAGCGATCCGAACACGCCCCGCTCGAACGCGGTCAACCCGAAATGGTCCTCGAGATGGAGGTTGATGAAGATGATGGTGGTGAAGATGGCAAAGCCGATGGCCGCCATCCCGGTGAGGTAGTAGTAGAACGACTTGATCTTGCGGAGCCGCTCAAAGGCCACCGAAAGCGAGATGGGCAATTCGCCTTCGGTCTGCTCCAGCTCCTTGCCCAAAACGGCCTGCATCTCGTGGCTGCCCCGCCGGGGCTCGCGTACGAAGAAGGCGCTGATGGCCAATGGGATGCCCATGATCCCCATGGTGAGGAACACCCACCGCCAGCCCTCGTCGCCGGTGGCGATGAGCACCACCAGCCCGGCCACCAGCGGGCCCAGAGCTTGGCCGGCCATCTGGAACCAGCCATTTAGAGCGAAGACCTTGGCCCGAGCTCCGATCGGGTAGCCGTCCATCAGCATGGGCCCGGCCACCGGGATGTAGTACGACTGCCCGAGCCCCGCGCCCATTCTGGCAATGAACAGCAAAAACGCATTGGAGATGGCGCTGGTGACCATGACCACCACCGACCACAGCGACATCGCTGCTCCCACCACCAGCTTGCGGGGCATGCGGTCGGCCAGCGAGCTCAGCGGGATGGAGCCCAGAAGGAACAAGATGCCGAAGGCGCCCCCGATGGCGCCGATGGTTCCGTCGGACACATCGAGTGACTTCTGGATGTCGGGGGCGATCACCGCAAAGGCCGACGTCTCCAGGGTCTCCACAAACCCCAGCAGGCCGATGAACCCGATCAGCCCCTTACCGCCCCGGCGCAGGCCTTGGCGCAAGGTGAGCTGTTCGGCGTCGAAGCTGCCCTCGGGGCCGCGCTGGGCGGCCTCAGCGGCGGCGATCTCTTGTTGGCGGCGCTCCTCTTCGTCGAAGACCCTGGCGACCAGGTCCGCCGGGGTCTCCGACCGTGGGGATTCGGTCATCCCTTCAGATGGGCCAATAGCGCCGTCAGTTCAATTCAGTTGAGCTACTGGTCGAGCATCATGCGAGCGCCGTCGACCTCCACCCAGCAGGCGCAGTCGGCTCTGTACTCCTTGAGCGTGACCGCATCGGGGGCGTCGTGCTTGGTGGGACTCCACGAGCCGGTGATGTCGCCGAGCTGGTAGCCGCCGAGCGACTCGAAGCCCTGGATGAGCGTGGTCTGGTTCACGGTGCCGTAGGTCTCCTGAGACCAGTTGGCCGCCGCCTCCAAGTTCTTGATGAACAGGCAGGTGCTGCCCACCGCACTCCAGGCGTCTTCGTTTTCCTCGGGGTCGTAGGAGATGCCGGTGACCTCGGTGAAAACGGCATTGCACTCGATGGTGTGCTCGTCGGGGCTCAGTCGATCGAGGCCATAGCTCAGCCCGTACAAGCCGTAGAAGACGGTGGGGTCGGGGTTCCGCTGGTACACCGCCTGGGCTACTGAGGCATACACCAGGTTCTCAATATCGCTGACCAGCCACTGCGGCCTGAAGTCAGCCTGAGCCCCCAGGTATACCGCGATCCCGAACGGCGAGGGAGGAACAAGGGAGAACAAGGTGTCCACGTCGGCGGCTTGCATGCGCTCCAAGCCGATGTCCACCTGAGAACAGGTAGTGCCTTGGCAGGGCAGGGCTACTTCATCGGCCAGCTCGTATCCGGCGTCGGCCAGTGCCGCTTTGAGCACGCCCGCGGCCACCTCGTGCTCGCCGATGTCGCCTCGCATCAGGCCGAGTGTGCGGCCCTCGAGCAGGCCCTGGGCTTCGGCCACGGCAGGCCAGGCCCCGATCAGCCGCTCGGTGGTCATGGCCTGGGAAAACAGCCGCCCGTTGGAGCGGTCGTATATCTCCTGGGGCAGGATCCCCGACAGCATGTAGGCGATCCGCTCATGGCCCTCGGTGGCGCACAGCACAGTCTCGGCGGTGACCCCGCCCACGAAGTGGACGATGGCCACCTGGTCGTCCTCGGTGGCGGCGATGCAGGCGGCCTGCTGGTCGGTGGCCGACGCCCCCGGCGGATAGGGGTGGAACACAATCTCGATGTTGCGTCCGCCCGCGCCCCCTCGGGAGTTGACCTGCTCGGCAAAGACCTCGTAGTTGCGAGGTATGTCGCCGGTGTCGGGGAGGATGCCGGCTTCTTCGAGTTGCTTGCTATCGCTGCGCAAGATGGCGATCTTGATGGAGTCGTCGGTGATGCCCACTGTGGATCCCTCGGGCACCGGGATCGGAGTGGGAGCTTCCGTCGGTTCGGGTTCGGGGGCCGGCTCATCGGCGGGCTCATCCGCCGGCTCATCGGCTGGTTCGTCGGCGGGTTCGGGTTCGGGCTCGTCGGCGGGCTCATCCGCCGGTTCGGGCTTGGGAGCAGGCTCATCCGCCGGCTCTTCGGCCGGCGCCGGGGCGCTGGTGGGCGCCGGTTCGGCGGCCGGAGCGTCGTCGGGATCCTCCGAACTGCTGCACGATGCTGCGACCAGCGCAAATACCGCGACCAGGACGAATACGAGATGGCGCCACTTTGTGCGATTCATGACATCCCCCTGCAAAATCACTGCTCGTTGTGATGAGATGGTTTCTGAGGCGACGCTAACAGAGCGGAAGTAGCGTTGCCAGAAAACGGATATGAGGTTTTCACTGCTATGACCACCACACCTCTAGGAGCTCGCCAAGGTCTTGCGGGCGAGGCTGCGGTCACGAGCCGAGAGGGGTTTGACCTCGGCGCTTTGCGCTCCATCGTGGAGGTTGAAGTCGCCTTGGCCGACTATCCGCTGGCCGACGCGTTGGTGGATCGAACGCTGGTGTACCGCACCGAGGATTTGCGGGGAGGGCTGCGCGATCTGGACCAGGCCTCCGCCGTCCGCAACGAGTTGACCCGGGCGCTTCACGATGGGCCGGGGGTAATCGTGATCACCGGGGCTATCGAGCCTGCGGTAGTCGATCGGGCCACTGGGGTCTTTGAGCAGATCATCGCCGACGAGCGCGAGGCCGGAACCGGCGGGGGCGACCACTACGCCGAGCCCGGGGCCAACGACCGGCTGTGGAACGCGCTGGAGAAGCTGGCCGTGGCCGATCCCGAAGTTTTCGTCGAATATCACGGGAGCGACATGATCGATCTGGCTTCGCTGGCTTGGCTCGGTCCCGGCTACCAGATCACTGCCCAGGTGAACGCCATCAACCCCGGCGGCGCGGCCCAGATGCCCCATCGGGACTACCACGTGGGGTTCATGACCGACGACGTGGCCGAGCGCTATCCCATCCACGCTCACCGCCTGTCGCCGCTTCTGACTCTGCAAGGGGGCATAGCCCACTGCCACATGCCACCGGAAACGGGGGCCACCATGCTGTTGCCCCACTCCCACAAGTACGAGCTGGGCTATCTGGCGTGGCGGCGCCCCGAGTTGATCGAGTACTTCGCCGAGCACCATGTGCAGATCGAGCTGGACGAGGGCGATCTGGTGTTCTTCAGCCCGGCCGTGTTCCACGCCGGTGGCCACAACCGCACCAATGAGGTGCGGCGGATGGCCAACCTGTTGCAAATCTCTTCGGCCATGGGCCGGGCCACCGAGGCCGTGGACCGGGAGCGCATCGTCAACGCCATCTACCCCGTGCTGCTGCGCCGCCAGGAAGAAGGGCTTGATCCCACTGTCATCGCTTGTGCGGTGGCCGCCAGCGCCGAGGGCTATGCCTTCCCCACCAACCTCGACCGCGACGTACCCATCGGCGGACTCACCCCTCCGTCACAGCAAGACTTGGTGCTCGAGGCCCTGGCCAACAAGACGACCCCCGACGAGCTGGCCGCTCACCTGGCCGCCCACCGCCGTCGGCGAGCAACCCACTGAAGCGACTCCCAATCGGCCAATGGGAGCCGACTACGCGGGGCTCAGATAAGTCGTTCTGAGCTGGGCGACGTTCTCGTCGGTGAGATGAAGGTGCGAACGGGCGTAGCTGTCGATGCCGCCGCACTCTGAATCGATGTGGTCGAGAAATGCCTGCATCTGCGGTTCATGGGCGCCGAGTATGGGCCACAGCGAAGGGGGGGCCAATCGACGGATTTCTTCGATCTCCTCGGCCCCGACTGTGTTGGTGGCGAGGTAGTCGTCCATCACCGCCTCACGCTCGACGCCGAGCACGCCGAGCAGCAAGGCGGTGGCCACTCCAGTGCGATCGACACCGCCTTCGCAGTGGTAGAGGAGGGGTCGGCCCATGGCCGCGACCAACTCTGCGAAGAACGCGGCGAAGACGGGAGCGAAATCAGAGGCGAAGCTTTGGTACCGCTTCACGCGGTCGGCTGGGATGTCGAGGCCCAGCTCGTCATTGAGCTTGAGCACCGCTTCGAAGTCCCGGTTGAGCCAGTGATGGATGATCTCTGCCCGGAGCTCGGACACATCCTGTTGGTCTTGCCTATCCCCGAAAAGGGCAGTTGAGCTTCGGGGGTTGTCGATGGGCAGGTTCACCCACCGTACGTCGAGGCCATCGAGCCGGTCGGGACGGCGCTCCACCTCCGCCTCGCTGCGGAAATCGACCACGCACGCCAAGCCGAGCCGGGCCAGGTCGTCGCTATCGGCCTCGTGAAGAGTGTCGGAACGAAACAGCACCCCACTGCGCACCACCAGGCCATCAGGGGTGGCGATGCCACCGATGTCGCGGAGGTTCTTGGTGCCCCCAACGGGAACGAGCTGCTTGAAGACGTCGATGCCCATCAGCCGTCTGACACAAACTCCTCTTTTTCGGCATCCCATATCACCCTGACTAGCGGGGAGTCGTCGGCGCCTATCTTGCCCTCTCTCATTGAAGCCGCAGACATGCCCGGCAGGTCGAGCGACCCGAGGTTGGCCGCCGCCTCCAGGAATGTCTCGTTGGTGAGGTTGGGTCCAGCGGCGGTGGCAATGGCGGCGAACAGCCAGACCGTCTGACAGGCCCTGGCCACCAGATCGAGGTTGATGGGCTGGCTGGGATCTTCGGTCACGTTGACCAGTTCGACATTCCCGTCCTCGTCGGTGATCTGAGCGTTGTTGTAATTTTCCACGCACTCATTGAGCAGGGGATCGTCCCCCCGGTCCCAGTACGACTTAATCTGCGCGGGTGCGTACACGTGAAGCTGGATGGCGGTGGGATCGACGCCCAAGTTCAGGTAGATGTCTTCGTTAGATTCGCTGGTGATCTGCGGGATGTCGATCCCCGCCCTGATCATGGCCCCAGACATGAGCGCAGGCTCCAGCGAATACACCAAATCAGCATCCTCATCGGCGATCCGCTGGACGATCACGTCGTGGTTGGCCTCGGCGGCCTGCACGTCGTCAACCGCGGTCACCCTGCTCACCGAGGTGATGGTGGCGCCGTGAGCCTCCAGCGCTTCGACGAGGGGGTCGGTGAGAGAGTCTTCGCTGGCCAAGATGCTGAAGTGGACCCTCTTGCCATCGATGAGCCCGTCGGCCGCGGCAGCGGCGATCAAGTTAAGCTGGATTCCCAACTTGGTGGCCTCGGTGGCGAAGAGCAGGCCATTGGAGCGGCTGATGGCCTCCGGTGTCACATCGTTGCCGTTGACGGCGATGGTGTTGTTGCGCTCGGTGTAGCAGAGCTCGTTGTCCTCGCGAAGCCAACCGACGAAGGCGAAGACCATCTCGTCTTCCACGAACTTCACGCAGGTGGCGTCGGCCTCCACTGTTCCGATGACGTCGAGGACATCAATGTAGGCAACGAGCATCCGGCCGTTGATTCCGCCGGCGGCGTTTACCGCGTCGACAGCCACCTGCCACTTGGAGGCCAGGTCGCCCTGGTCGAATCCGAACATCTCGGCATCGAGGGAGGTCATGCCGATGCGGATCTCTGTTTCGGTCACCCCTCGGAATGAGGCGGTCAGCGGCACTGGAGTCGCCTCGGCCTCGGGTTCGGGGGCTGGCTCCTCGTCGTCGGGCTCAGGCGCGGGGGCCGGCTCGTCGGCTTCGGGTTCGGGGGCTGGTTCCTCGTCGTCGGGCTCAGGCGCGGGGGCCGGCTCGTCGGCTTCGGGTTCGGGCGCGCTAGTGGCCGGCGCGGCCGGAGTGTCGTCGGAAGAGTCGGAATCTGAGTCGCCGCCACAGGCGGTGAGTATGAGCGAAAGAGCGACGAGCACTCCAAGAAGCCGTTTGAACACTTGAACCTCCAAAGTCACAGTGGTGGTCACAACGTAGCGAAAAACGGCGACTCCTCGTCGCGGTACACCCGAATTTCGCAATATTTTCGATGAGTGTAGTCAAATATCGAAAGTCTGTCTTTCGCGATGCGGATTTAGGTGCTAACCATCTGTCGTGGCCGTCGAAGGGAATGCCCCAGACAACCCGAATCAGGATGCCGCCTCCCTTCTGAGCTCCACCATCCTTGACAACGAAGAGAACCGGCTGTACGCCGCGCAGGCTGCCAAGCGAGATGTGGTGTATGAGGATGCCGCGCTGCCCGGCGTTGGCGTTGAGGAGATGGGCCTGCGGGATGGCCTCCGCCGGGGCGGGATGATCACGTTCGGCACCCTGGCCGCCATCGAAGCCTTCGACGAACTGGAGGGTGCCGCGCTCAGCGTTCTGGGCCCCGACATTGCCGAAACATTCGACGTCTCCGACGGCACCATCACCTTCATCTCGGTGGCGGCGGCTGCCTTCTTGATGCTTGGCGCCGCCCCCATGGGCTGGCTGGCCGACCGCATGCGGCGAACCCCCATCGTGGCCATCGCCACCATCGTGTTCTCGTTCTTCTCCTTCGCCACCGGGCTGGCGGTGAGCGCATTCATGCTGTTCTGGCTGCGCTTCGGCGCCGGCATCGCCAAGGCCAACAGCCTCACCATCCACCCTACGTTGCTGGCCGATGCCTACCCGATTGCCATCCGGGGCCGCATGTACGCCTTGGAGAAGAGCATCTCCCGCGTGGCCGGAACGATCAGTCCGATTCTGGTGGGCGCGGTGGCCACCGTTGCCGGGGGCGATGAAGGATGGCGCTGGGCCTATCTGGTTCTCAGCATCCCCATAGCAGTGATGGGGTTCTATGCCCTGCGCCTACCCGAGCCCGAGCGGGGCCAATGGGAAAAGCGCGAGGTTCTCGGCAAGGGCCTCGACACCGACGACGGCATCGAGATCTCCGTAGAAGCTGCCTTTGCCCGGATCTGGCGTATCGACACCATCCGGTACATGACCATCGCGCTGGCAGCGCTGGGCTTCGCGCTCTTTCCGGCCAGTTCCATTGAGAGCTTCTTCCTGGAGGAGGAGTTCGGCTTGGACGCCTTTGAGCGGGGGTTGGCCATATCGCCGACCGCCTTCGGCCTGCTGCTGTTCCTGCCGTTCATCGGCAAGCGGTTCGACCAGACGTTCAAACGCGATCCCAACCGGGCTCTGCGCATTCTCGGCTCACTGCTGTTCCCGCTGACGGTAACGGTGCCCATCCAGTACTTCATGCCCAACGTCTATCTGTTCGTGACTTGGGCGGTGGTGAACGGGACGCTTCTGGGGGCGTCGTTCTCGATGATCGGACCCGCGGTGCAGACGGTTCTTCCCTACCGGCTGCGCGGCATGGGGATGGCCATCATCTTGTTCTTCATGTTCGCCATCGGCGCGGTGGGCGGTGGTCTCCTCGCCTCCCTTTTGCAAGACGAGATCGGGGAGCGGTCCACGATCATCACGATCACGGTGATCGCCATGCCCCTCGGCGCCTTCTACATCATGCGTGGGGCGAGCCGGATGCGGCGGGACTTGTCGCTGGTGGTGTCCGAGCTCAAAGAAGAAGAGGAAGAGCAGCAGCGTCGGGCCGAGCCGGGCGCCACTATTCCTGCCCTGCAACTCCACAACGTCGACTTCAGCTATGGCCAAGTGCAAGTGCTGTTCGACCTCAGCTTCGAGGTGCAACAGGGCGAGACCCTGGCCCTTTTGGGAACCAACGGAGCGGGCAAGTCGACCGCTCTCAAGGTGGTCACAGGATTGAACACGCCGGAGAGGGGCATCGTCCGCTTCAACGGCCGCACCATCACCTTCGCCACTCCAGAGCAGCGAGTGGCCATGGGCATCCAGATGCTCCCCGGCGGTGGCGGGGTGTTTCGGTCGATGACGATCGCCGACAACATCCTGGTGGGCGCCGGGCACTACCGCCAGGATCGGGCTGCCCTGGAGCAGAGGCTCGACTACGTGTACGAGCTGTTCCCCATGCTGAAGAACCGGCAACAGGAGTTGGCCGGCGACCTGTCCGGCGGCCAGCAGCAGATGCTGGCGCTGGCCCGGGTGATGCTCCACCAGCCCGAGATCCTGCTCATCGATGAGCTGTCGCTCGGGCTGGCGCCGGGGGTGGTGGCTGAGCTTCTCGAGCTGGTCGAGACATTGAAGGAGACGGGCCAGACCATGATCATCGTCGAGCAGTCTTTGAACATGGCCCTGTCCATTGCCGAGCGGGCTGTCTTCTTGGAGAAGGGCGAGGTGCGGTTCGAGGGGCGAACCGCTGAATTGGCCGAGCGCGACGACATTGCCCGGGCGGTGTTCCTGGGAGACGAGGGCGGCTAGCGATGTTCTCGGCCGTTCTCGCCGCCAGCCGAATCAACCCCCAGGTGATGTTCAACGGCGCGGTCACGGGCATCGTCATCGGGCTGTTGGCCATGGGGATCGTGCTGACGTTTCGATCGACGAAGGTGATCAACTTCGCAGTAGGGAACATGGGACTGATCGGCGGAATGCTGTTGCCGCTGCTCGTGCTTCAATACAACTTCCCGTTTTGGGTGGCGGTGGCCCTGGTTCTGGTGATGGGCGCGGTGTTCGGGGGAATCGTCGAGCTCACCGTCATCCGGCGGCTGTTCCGCTCGCCCAGGGTCATCTTGCTGGTGGCCACGGTGGGGGTCGCCCAGCTATGCCAAGTGATCCCGCTGACGTACCCCGAGCTCGACGTTGAGGGAATTCGGCGCTATCCGGTTGTGACCTCGGCCAGTTGGCGCCCGTTCGAAGCACTGGGGGTGAGCGAAGTCCAGCTCTGGACGGTGCTTGCTGCCCCGGCGGTGATCGCCGCGGTGGGCTGGGGGCTGCTGGCGCTCCGTACCCACAAAGACCGCTCGAGCCGGCGAAACACTTGGCTGAGTACATGGGTCGTCGGGTTGGCGGTGACCTTCGGGGTGCTCGCGCTGGTATCGGGTGGGGGCGAGCCCAAGGGGATCCGTGTTTCCGGTACCCAGCTCACCATCCTCGTTGCGGTCCCGCTTGTGGCGCTCGGCCTCTATTTGGTGCTCAACCGCACATGGTTCGGCAAGAACGTGGCCGCCGCGGCCGAAGACTCCGACCTTTCCCGGCTGGCGGGCGTCAACCCGAAAGTGGTCTCAACGTTCGTGTGGGTGATGGCCGGACTCATCTCCACGATTGCCATCGTTCTGCTGTCGGGGCAGAGCGGCAGCGTGTCTAACCTCGGGGGGCTTGGCGCCTCCACTCTGGCTCGGGCCCTGGTTGCCGCCGCGATCGCAGGGATGACCTCGTTTCCCCGGGCCATGGCGGCCGGCATTTATCTGGGCATCATCGAGTTCACGATTCAGTTCAACTTCCTTGACCAGCCGGGGTTGTTCGAATTCCTGCTGCTGCTGGCCGTGTTGGGCGCGGTGGCTTTGCAGCGAAGCCAACGCCTTTCGACCGAGTCGTTCTCATTCACCCCAAAGATCCCCCCTATACCCGACCACCTCCGCCAAATCTGGTGGATACGCCACATGAGTCGGATCGGGTTCGGAGTCGGACTCTTGGCGTTGATTGTGCTGCCGCTAATCATCACCCAGCCGAGCCGGAATCTGGCCTACGCGTCGGTTCTGGCCTTTGCGCTGTGCGCCAGTTCGCTCACCGTCATCACCGGATGGTCGGGCCAGGTCTCGCTGGCCCAGATGAGCTTCGCCGGAATCGGCGCGCTGACCGCCGCCGCGTTGACCCGCGGCATCGAGATGGACTTCTGGTTCATCGATTTCAACGCCGACCCCATACCGTTTGCGCTGGCCGTGTTCATCGCGCCCCTGCTTACTGCGTTGCTGGCCGCGGTAGTGGGCGTGGGCGCTCTTCGGGTGCAAGGACTCATGCTGGCCGTCACCACCCTGGTGCTGGCCTTGGCCGCGTCGCTCTACATATTCCGGCGACCGATTTTTTCCGACGGCAACCCTCGAACCGTCCCGTTCATGCGGGGCGACTTGTTCGGCATCAACCTGGCCAGCCAGCGCAACTACTACTACTTCTGCCTGGTACTTCTCACTGTAGTCCTCTTCATCTTGGCGCGGCTTCGCCGATCCGGAGTCGGGCGGGGGACCATTGCCATTCGAGACAACGTCGAGGCCGCGTCGGCCTACACCGTTAGCTCCACTCGCATGAAGCTATCGGCCTTCGCATTGGCCGGCGGCATCGTGGGCCTCGGCGGGGCGGTGCTCGCCGGTTTGGTCCAAAGCATCCCGCTTTCCGAGCGGTTCTTCACCGTCGACGACTCGATCAGGCTGGTCGGCATCGTGGTTATCGGAGGTCTTGGCACGATCATTGGACCGTTCCTCGGCGCATTGTGGATCGAGGGGCTCCCATCTCTGTTCAATAACAGCAGTGTGGTGGCGCTGTTCACATCCAGCATCGGGCTCTTGCTGGTGGTGATGTACTTCCCTGGCGGCTTCGTCCAGATCCTCTATTCGTGGCGGTCGTCAGGGCTGAGATGGGCGGAGAACCGCTATGGACTGTCGGCGCCTCCGAAGGGGGCTCAGGGTTCGGTCCGGCTGCCCGCGTCGCATCGCGTCCGGTCTGACGGCGGCCACCCGGTTCTCGAAACCAATGATCTATCGGTGGCGTTTGGCGGCAACCAGGCTCTGGACGGAGCGTCGCTATCGATCCCGCCCAACCGCATCGTCGGGCTCATCGGAACCAACGGTGCGGGCAAGTCGACGTTTATGAATGCCGTCGGGGGGTTCGTGCCGTCTGGCGGTGAAGTGCGTCTCAACGGAACGGACATCAGCCGCCTGGCTCCGCACCGGCGCGCCATGCTCGGTTTGGGCCGGACGTTCCAAGGGGCGACCCTGTTTCCCGAGCTCACCGTGCGCGAAACCGTGGAGGTGGCCCTTGAGGCCCGGGAGCGGACGCCGATCCTGGCCACTGCTGCCTGCCTCCCCGCCTCGACCAGGATTTCCCGGGCCCAGAGAAGCGCCGCCGCCGAGATCATCGACTTCCTTGGCTTGGGCCGCTATGGCGATTCCTATGTGGGCGATCTGTCGACCGGAACGCGGCGCATCGTTGAAATCGGCGGCCTCCTAGCCCTCGACGCCCACCTGCTGTGCCTCGACGAACCCACCGCAGGCGTGGCCCAGCGCGAGGCTGAGGCCTTCGGCCCGCTGCTGGTGAGCATCAACAGCGAACTCCAGTCGTCGATGCTGATCATCGAGCACGACATGCCGCTGATCATGAGCGTCAGCGACCATGTCTACTGCTTGGAAGCGGGCCAGGTGATCGCCGACGGTACCCCAGAAAATGTGCGATCCGATCCCCTTGTCATTGCCAGCTATCTGGGAACAGATGATCGGGCCATCGCCCGATCCGACCTTTAGAGTCAGAGAGAGACATGCCGCCAGCCCAAAACAACCCCGATGCCGCGGCCAGTCAGACGCCGCTGCACCTTCGCCGGATTCTTCACTTTGACGGCGCCCTCAACGTGAGAGACCTCGGCGGTGTGAGCACCTCGGACGGCCAGCAGGTGAGATTCGGCCTCGCCTACCGATCTGACGACCTTGCCGATCTCAGCGCCCTCGACCTGGCCGAACTCGAGAAGCGATCAGTCCAAACCATCGTTGATTTCCGCAGCTCCGAGGAGGTCGAGGCCCGACCATCGAGGCTTCCTCCCGGGGCAACCGTTGTGTCGGCTCCATTCGGCCGAGGGGAAAGAACTGCGGGCGAGGTGATGGAGTCACTGATTGCCGGGGAGCTGACCCGGGAGGACGCCCACCAGATACTCCTCGATTCCTATCGGCATATTGCTGAGATAGGCAGCGCGGCGTTCGCCGTGCTGATCCGTTCCATCGTCGATCGCTCCCCGGTCTTGTTCCACTGCGCGGGGGGCAAGGACCGGACTGGTGTGGCGGCCGCGGTCATTCTGTCGATCCTCGGGGTTGATCGCGGGCAAATAATCGAGGACTACATGCTTACCAATGATCGGCTGACCGATCAGTCCAGCACGTTTCAGCTTCGGCTGGCCGAGTACCCCGAGGAGTCACGCGACGTGCTCTTGGCGTTGGGGTTGGCGAAGTCTGACTACATCGAGCTGGCGCTTGACGTTATCGACCATGAGTTCGGGGGCATTGACGCCTATGCCCAGGATCAGCTCTCGCTCTCCCAAGCCGAAGTCGATGCTCTGAGGAAGCTGCTGCTGGAACCGTGAGCTAGATCTCTCGGCGAGTGGCCCATGGAGGGCTGAGCCGGTGTTCGGCGATCATGTCGCTCCACAGCTCTTGGGCGGCCCGGGCTCGCTCGGGCCGCAACCGTGCCGCGGCAACGAACAAGGCGTCGACCACGGCCAGGTGGGCCAGTCGGCTGGAGACGGCGGCAATCCGGAACTCCGACTCAGTGCCACCCGCCAGCAAGAGGTGGTCGGCGAGTTCTGCCAGCGGGGATCGGGCGAACGTGGTGATGGCCACGGTTTGCGCCCCTCCGCTTGAGGCCGCCTCCAGTGCGGTTAAGGTCTCCCGAGTTGACCCAGAGTGGCTGATGGCCAGGGCCACGTCTCCCGGACGAAGGAAGCGGGCCGCGGTGAGCTGCATGTGCGAGTCGCTGTGGAACTCGGCTCGGTGACCCAGCGTGCGGAATCGAAATGCGGCGTCGAACGCCACCGCGGCGCTGGCTCCGGCCCCGATGAAGATGATCGAGCGAGCGTTAACCAGCAATTCTGAGGCTTGGTTGAAGCTCGCCTTGTCCAGCGTGTGCTGCGTGTGGCTGATGGCGTCGACGGTAGAGGAGAGCACCTTGGAAAGGACCGACTCGCGGTCGTCGCCCTCCGACGGCCCGGCGAAACCGGTGGTGGAGACTTCGGCGGCCAGTCGAAGCTTTAGGTCCTGAAATCCCCGCAGGCCCAGCTCTTGGCACAGGCGCACGATGGTGGACATCGAAGTCCCGGTGCGCTGGGCCAGATCGGACACCGATTGCCGGACTACCAAGGCCGGGTCGGCCAAGATCTCCTCGGCCACCACCGCCAGCTTCGGCGTCAGGCTCGGCAGCAAGCTCCGAAGGTGAATCGTTGGCAGGATTTCGGGGTTCTCAGATTCGTCCAATCCGAGGACTCTCTCGGTCGGGTCAGAATTCAAGGTAACAGTCCCTCATGGTCCAGTCTCGGGCGGCCAACCCTCAACAAGGCCGAGTTCAGCGCACAACTCTAGGGAGTTCAGGGTGCGTCCCCGCCATTGGGCTGCTCGCTCGGGTTCCTCGGCCAGCCAGGCCACCACCTTCCCGGTGGCCTCGGGGGGCGCGCCTCCGAAATTATGCAAGTCGAGCGCCGCCATGGTTTCGGTCCACGTGAAGCCGGGGTCGATGTTGATTGCAGTGATCCCGTCAGACTCGTGCTCGGCTTGCAGCATGGGCGCCATGCGGTGGAAGGCGCCCTTGGAGGCGCAATGGGCAAAGCCGAGCATCTTGAGTTCGACCACCTGATAGGGGGGATCGTCGACCTGGCCGGCCGACGAGGTCAGGTTCAAGATGAGGCCCGATCCCCGCTCGATCATCGACGGCAGGATGAGTTGCGTGAGAAGCACCTGGCGCAACACATTGGCGGTGAACGCGGTGTCGAGGGCTTCGAGGTTCAGCACCCCAACGGGGTCGAGCAGGCCAGGGCCGCTCCAGATGGCGTTGTTCACCAACACGTCGACCCGACCCCACTCGTCAAGGGCGGTTGCGGCTGCGGCCCGCACCGACTCCGCCGACAGGAGGTCCATGGTGATGGGCAGGGCCCGCTGACCCCGCTCGATAATCTCGGCGGCCGTCGTGTCCAGGCTTCCGGGCACGTTCACGTCACCTCCGCCATCCGACGTGGGCGGCCCGACCGTTCCCTCGCCTTCCCGCACCGTCCGGGCGGTGATGGCGACGTCGAATCCGGCATCAGCCAGGGCCAGAGCGCTGGCCCGGCCGATTCCCCGGCTGGCCCCGGTGACCAGCGCGATGGGGCAAGGCGCTTGGGGAGACTGCTCGCTCATGACAGCGGTCCGGAGAGTTCAACACCGTCCGGGGGCTGGGAGATTTCGATAGCGACGCCGTCGGGATCCATGATCATGAACTGCCAGAACCCCTTGATCTCCGACGGGCCGCTGACGATGGGCACTCCGTGAGCGGTGCAGGCGTCGGCCGCCTCGTTGATGTCGGCCACTCGGACGGTGAATCCCCGCAGGCCGCGCTCGTTGTCTTGGAGGCCGCCCAGGTCTGGGTCGCCGAGGTTGACGAACTCCACCTTCTGGCCCCCAACCAGGCCAACCACGACCCGTCCCTGGACCCCTTCTCGGCCCACGATGGCGTCGAGTCCCGGTCCTGAGATCCTCTCGTCAGACAGGACCTCGTAGCCCAGCAGCTTGGTGTAGAACTCCAGCGAGGCATCGACGTCCACCGGGTGAATGATCACGTGCGACCAATGACGCACTCCGACTGCTCCTGACATTTCCACGTCCTCTCAGAAATCGGCGTCGGCAGAATACTCCACAAATTTAACCAAAAAACGAAATCTTTTCGATTATTCCCTGAGGGAGTCTTCGCAGCCGTCGGTACGAGGCGCTACGGCTGCGGCGTTTCTTCGCTGCCGGGTAGGGGCGGTTCGCCGGCGCCCTGCACGGTCTGGTCGATATCGATCACGTTGCCGGTGAGCAGGCCTGATTCCGGCGACAGGCAAAAGGCAATGAGGTTGGCTGCCTCCCAGGGCTGCACGAGGCGGCCGAATGGCCGGGTGGGGGCGGCCAGTTCCAGCCAGTTCTCCGGGGCGCCGTCCTGGGTCATCTGAGTGTGGTGCTCCGACTCGGTCTCCATCCAGCCTGGATTCACCTGGTTCACCCGGATGTTGTGGCGCATCAAGGCGTAGGCCAGGTTCTTGGTCATGACTGCCAGCGCCCCCTTGGACATCGAATAGGCGGTGAGCCGGGGCTGCCCGCCGTGGCCACTGGTGGATCCCACACTCACGATCGAGCCCGCAACGCCGGTCTCGATCATCACTCGGGCCGCGGCCTGGATGAGGAAGTATGGCCCCTTGACGTTCACCGCAAAGTGGCGGTCGACATGCTCCGGCGTGTCGTCGAACAGCGTGGCCCGAGTGGTGAGCGCAGCCATGTTCACCACCCCGTGAACAGTGCCGAATTTCTCGACACAGGTCTCCACCACCGCCTCCGGCGCTTCCGGATCACCGATGTCGGCGGGGATAAACGCCGTCTGTGTCCCCAACTCCGTGAGCTCCTGGGCCAGCGCCTTCCCCCGCTCCACCGACCGCCCCACCAGCACCAGCCCCGTCGAGCCGCCATCATCCACCAGCTTCCGGGCAACCGCCTCACCCAACCCCTGCGTCCCCCCACTAACAATCGTGATCACGCCTGCTCCCGTTGCTCGCATTCGCCTAACGGCGTGTGAGACCGACCCACTTGGGCCTTAGCGGTGTCATCGCGTAGTCGAGGAAATCGAGATGTTATTGAGGAAGATGTAATTGCCATAGAACAATACGAAATATAAGGTAGATACACTGCACTCTCCGCAGATGGTCTCCCTTGGAGTGGATTTGAATTCATTCCTTAGTTGCATGTGACCGCCGATGATCCAGAAATCACAGCCTCGCACAATCGTGTACGTCGACGGGTTCAACTTCTACTACGGCGCGGTTAGAGGCACGACGCTCAAATGGCTGGACTACCGCGCTCTTGCGACAGCATTGCTTCGGGGACATCAGATCGACGCAGTGAAGTACTTCACAGCGCGGGTCAAGGACCGACCAGATGATCTCGGATTGGCTCAGAGGCAAGACGACTACATTCGCGCCCTGGAAGCTCACTCTGGGGTTGAGGTCTACTACGGCCAATTCAAGCGGCGACGCAAGTCGCGCCCTCTTGCCGACAAGCTCAAGAGAGGGATCACTGAGTTTGCTGTCGTCATAGATACCGAAGAAAAGGGCTCGGACGTTTCTCTGGGAGCCCATCTGGTTTGGGATGCCTGTCATGGCGACATGGATGTCGCTCTTGTTCTTTCAAATGACAGTGACCTCCAAACGCCAGTCACGATGGCGGAGGAGGCAGGAGTTCGAGTGGTCACCGTGAACCCACACAAGCAATCTGATCAGCCGAGACGTCTGATCAGTTCAGATAGGCGGACCCTGAATCGACGACTTCTTGCAGGGTGCCAACTGCCGAATCCCGTGATTGATGGGAGAGGGGAGCAAATTCGCAGGCCGACAGAGTGGTCCTGACGCGCAAAGACCCGCCGAAGCGGGCCTTGCTGGGCCTAGTCCCCGCGAAGAGAGCTAGGTGGTTCGCTCGCCAGTCTAGAGAGTCTCACCGACAAATCAAGCTATTCCAGTGCGCGTCTTTGTGAAGAGCGTCAGCCGGCGATGGCTTGGGCGATGGAGAGGTCGACGCGGCGGCGTTTGCGGTCGACGGCGAGGACTTTGACCCAGACCTCTTCGCCGGGGAGCACTATCTCTTCGGGGTGGTACACCCGGTACTCGGCCATCTCGGTGATGTGGACCAGGCCCTCAATGTCTTCGCTCACGGCCACGAAGGCGCCGAAGTCTGCCAGTCGGGTCACCCGGCCGGCCATCAAGCCGCCTACTTCCAGATCACCCAGCGGGTCGGGGGAGAGCTTCATGGTGAGGTTCACCCGCTGCTTGGGCTTTTGCACCGACTTGACCCGCACCTGCACCTCGTCGCCCACGCTCACCACCTCATTGGGGTGCTGCACCCGCTTCCAGCTCAATTCGGTGGCGTGTACCAGTCCCCTCACGCCGTTGATATCCACAAAGGCGCCGAAGTCCTGGATGTCCACCACCTTGCCGGTGAACTCGTCGCCTGCCGACATGGTCTCTAGAAACGCTTTGGCCGCCTTGCGCTGCTCGGCCCGAACCACCGCCTTGCGGGAAAGCACCAGGCGGCCTGACACCTGGTCGGCCTCCACCACCTTGCACTGCACTTCTCGCCCGACTAGCGCCTGAAGGTTCTCCACCGGCTCCACGTCGATCAGCGATGAGGGGATGAAGCCCCGCACGCCCACGTCGCACGAGAGCCCGCCTTTGACCACCGCCGTGATCGTGCCGGTGACCGCCTCGTTGGCGGCGGCGGCCCGGGCGATGTCCACCCAGGCGATCTGCTGCATGGCCCACAGCCGCGACAGCACAATGCGGCCCTTGTGGTCTTCCCGCACCAGCACGGCGGCGTTGACCACCTCGCCCAGCACGCACTCCCGGGTCAGGTCGGCGGCCGGATCGTCGCCCCAATAGCGCTGGCTGATAACCCCGATACGATCCCCGCCCAGATCCAGCTCAATTTCGTGGGCGGCCTTGGTCTTGACCTTTCCCGACACGATGGTCCCCCCCGTCAACCCATCCACCGTGGGTGATGCCGGCTCCCCCGGCGGCGCCTCCGGTTTCGGTTCCTCCGCACCCGCGGCGGCGGGCTCTGCCTCCGGATCGGGTTCGTCAGCGGCGGCTTCGGGTTCTTCGGCCTCCGGTTCGGCGGCGGGCTCTGCCTCCGGTTCGGGTTCGTCAGCGGCGGCTTCGGGTTCTTCGGCCTCCGGTTCGGCGGCGGGCTCTTCGGCCGCGGCTTCGGGTTCCTCTAGAGCAGTCTCAGGCTCCGCGGCAGGCTCGGGTTCGACCTCAGTGGTCTCGGATTCCAGGGTGGTCTCCGCCTCAGACATAGGGGCATTAACACTAATGGGCTAGACCGGAGCACCGATAAGGCAAACTCAGGTTCCGGCTAGGCGGGCCACTACGGGGGCCATGTCCTCCATGGACTCGATCGACAGGCCGATGTAGCTGATACCCAGCTCCTCTCGCTGGCGAACCAGCTTGTCCACCACCTCGCCCACGGTTCCGATCATGCTGTGGGGCGACTCCAGCGCCTGGTCGGCGTCCAGTCCCAACGCCGGGGCCAGGGCTCCGGCAAAACTCTCCTTGTCGTCGGTAATCGAGGCCACATGGACCCGGCTGTGCAGCTCCAAGTCCCCGAACCGCTCACCGGCGCTCTCCCGGATCCATTTGATCTTGGCGGCGGTGGCCTCAGCCGTGGCCGACGGACCGACACGGCTATCGATGACCCCGGCCGCCATGTTGGGGTTCACCCCCACGATGTCAGCGGTTCGAGCGGCCAATCGCAGCACCCGCTCAGAGCCTCCGGCCACAAATAGGGGAGGGCCTCCCGCTCGCACCGGCTCGGGCCGCCCCTCCAGCCCGTCGATGGTGTAGTGCTGGCCCGAGAACGTGACGGTCTCGCCGGCCATCAGCCCCTTGATGATGGCCACCGCCTCGCCCAGTCGCTCGATCCGCACACCGGGCCGGTCCATGACGATGCCGGTGCTGTGGTAGTCGCTGTTCTGCCACCCAGCCCCGATGCCCAACTCGAACCGCCCGCCCGACAGCACATCCAAGGTGGCCGCCTCTTTGGCCAGCGCTGCGGGGTGGCGGAAGTCGTTGGCCAGCACCATTGTCCCCAGTCGCAGCGTGGTGGTGGCTTCAGCGGCAAAAGCCAGCGCCACCATCGGCGCCGGCCCCTGGTCGAAATGGTCGGGCATGGAGAAGATGTCGTAACCCAAGCCTTCGGCCCGCCGAGCCAACTCCCGCCATTCCCCAACGTCAGCAAACCCCCGAGCCTGCACCCCGAATCGAAACTCCCGCATCCGAGCGACACTACCCGTCAAACTGACATACCCATCAGTAGTGTGAGTCAATGTCATCGACCGCGCTTACTGAGGGCCTGAACCCGGCCCAGATCGACGCGGTCACCCACCCCGGCGGTCCCATTCTGGTGGTCGCCGGCGCCGGCTCGGGCAAGACCCGAGTCCTCACCCACCGCATCGCCTACCTCATCGACCACCAGGGCGTTTCCCCCTTTGCCCTGCTGGCCATCACCTTCACCAACAAAGCCGCCCAGGAGATGAAGCACCGGGTGGGCAACCTCGTTGGCCCGGTGGCCGACAAGATGTGGGTGAGCACCTTCCACTCGGCCTGCGCCCGAATCCTGCGCTACGAGTCCGAGGCCATCGGATTCCCCTCAAGCTTCACCATCTACGACCAGGCCGACTCGGTGAGGCTCACCCGCTACATCTGCCGAGACTTCGGCCTCGACCCCAAGCAGATGCCACCCCGCTCGATCCACGCCGCCATCAGCGCGGCCAAGAACGAGATGATGAGCGTGGCCCAGTACAAGGACCGGGCCGCCAACATGTTCGAGCGCCGCATCGGCGAGATCTACGACGAGTACCAGGAGCGCCTCCGCCGGGCCGGGGCCATGGACTTTGACGACCTCTTGGGCACCACCGTCGATCTCTTCAAACAGCAGCCCGATGTGCTGGACCGCTACCGCCACCGGTTCGAGCACGTGCTGGTGGACGAGTACCAGGACACCAACCAGGTGCAGAACGAAATGGTGCTGCTTTTGGGCCAAGAGCACCGCAACGTGTTCGTGGTGGGCGACGCCGACCAGTCGGTGTACCGCTTCCGGGGGGCCGACATACGCAACATCCTGGAGTTTGAGCGAGCCTTCGAGGATGCCACCGTGGTTTTGTTGGAGCAGAACTACCGCTCCACCCAGCGCATACTGAGTGCGGCCAACGCGGTGATCGCCCACAATCTCAGCCGCAAGCCCAAAAACCTATGGACCGACCAGACCGGCGGCGAGCCCATCGTGCGCTTCTGCGCCTTAGATGAGTATGAGGAGGCCCGCTGGGTGGTGTGCGAGGCATTCCGGCTCCACGACGACGAGCAGCACCGCTGGGATGAGATGGCCGTCTTCTACCGCACCAATGCCCAGAGCCGGGTGGTGGAGGAGCTGCTGATGGAGGCCGGCGTTCCCTACCAGCTCATCGGCGGCACGCGGTTCTACGACCGCCGGGAGATCAAGGACGCGCTGGCCTATCTGCGGGTAACGGTCAATCCCGGTGACGCGGTCAGCCTGCTTCGAGCGCTGAACACCCCCAAGCGGGGGGTGGGCGACGGGTCGGTGGCCAAGCTGGCCGCTTGGGCCGATGCCCATGGCCTCACGTTGATGGATGCCCTGGCCCACGCCCCGGAGGCTGGCGTGAAGGGGCGGGCGCTGAGCGGCATCAATGCCTTTCTGAAAGTGATCGTCGAAGCCCGCGAAAAACTGGACGACGGCCCGGTGGCGGTATTGGAGCACCTGCTGGAAACCAGCGGGTACCTGGACCAGCTGGAGGTCGAGGCGGCCAGCGAGACCACCGGGGAGACCGATGTCAGCGTGCAAGCCCAGGGTCGGCTCGAGAATCTCGACGAGCTGATCAGCGTGGCCTCAGAGAGCGACAACGTGAGCGACTTCCTCGAGTTGGTCAGCCTGGTGTCTGACACCGACGAGATGGCCGACGATTCCATGCTGACGCTGATGACCCTGCACTCGGCCAAGGGCCTGGAGTATCCGGTGGTGTTCTTGATCGGCATGGAGGACGGTTTGTTCCCTCACTTCCGTTCGATGACCGAGCCCGACGAGCTGGAAGAGGAGCGCCGCTTGGCCTACGTGGGCATTACCCGAGCGCAACAGCGGCTGTACCTGACCCACGCCTTGAGTCGAACCATCCACGGCACCAAGTCGAACAACCGAGCGTCAATGTTCCTAGAGGAGATCCCTGAAGAGCTGATCGACGACCGGGGCAGCAGCCGACCCCGCTATCGGCAGTCGGGCTATGGCCGGGACACCGATCAGGAAGCCCGCTCCTTCGCCGGGCGGGAGCGGGCGGTGGACGCCGCCCTAGCCGCTCGCACCCCGGTTGAAGCCGACCCCAACCCGGTGCATCTCGTAGTGGGCGACGACGTGAACCACCCCAAATTCGGCCTCGGAGTAGTCACCGACGTAAAGCAAACCCCCGGCGACGCCGAGATAACCGTCAACTTCACCACCGAGGGTTCCAAGGTGCTGATGGCTTCGTTTGCCCGGCTCGAGAAGGTCTGACTCCGGCTATTCCTCAGCGGCCGGATCGGGCGACAGGTCGTTGGCGTTGACGTCGACGATGAGGTTCCCGTCGTCCACCCAAACCCCGAACTGGGTCAGGCCCTCGCCGGTGGCCGAGTACACCAAGGTGGGATCGCAGGTGTCCACAAACAGCCGCCGCTCAGCGTCCCAGTCGACCACGCAGTCGCCGCTGGCCCCGGGCGACTGCACGTCAAAGGCGAACCACCCAGTCTCGTAATCGCTGCCGATGTGGTTGATCCAGATGCTGCGCCCTCGGCTCAGCGGGGCCCACGGCACCGGCCCCCGCTCGGCGATCTCGGTGGCCAGGTTCTCGGCGTCGCCGGCGTTGAAGTCGTCGTCACCCAGCTTCACCTCGATCTGGTCGGACCCCGCCAGAGACACCACGGCGAACACCAGCCCCACCCCCAGCCCGATGCTGACCACGGAGTAGACAACCGCTCGCAGCGGCGTGATCTTTGGGCCAGATGCGACGGGCACGAGTCCTTCCTCGGTTCGTTCCAGTAGACGACGTTGCTCCTAGTATCGCGGCGAAGCAACGGCGGTACGAACCATCGCCGAACCACACCGCATACTTGGCCATCGCGCTGCATTGGGGAGCCCGTGGATCTATTCGAATATCAGGGAAAACAGTTCTTCGCGTCGTATGACATGCCGGTGTCACCCGGCGAGGCGGTCACCACCGTGGACGACGCGGTGGCCGCCGCGGAGCGGCTGGGAACGCCGGTGATGGTCAAAGCCCAAGTACACACCGGAGGGCGGGGCAAGGCCGGTGGTGTGAAGTTCGCCGCCGACATCGACGCCGTCCGCACCCACGCCGACAACATCTTGGGCCTCGACATCCGGGGCCACATCGTCGAGAACATGTGGATAGAGAAGGCGTCTGACATCGCCGAGGAGTACTACGTGAGCTTCACCCTCGACCGGTCGGCCAAAAAGCACCTCGGGATGCTGTCGGCCGAGGGCGGGGTGGAGATTGAGGCGGTGGCTGAGGAGGACCCCGACGCCATCGCCAAGATCTGGGTCGATCCAGTGGACGGCCTCACCGAGGGCCAGTGCCGCCAGTGGGTGTTGGCCGCCAACCTCAACCCCGACGTCACCGACCAGACGGTGGAGTTGCTGTTGAAGCTGTACGAGGCCTATACCGCCGGCGACGCCGACCTGGTGGAGATCAACCCACTGATCGTGACCCCCGAGGGCCGGGTGCATGTGCTGGACGCCAAGGTCACTCTCGATGGCAACGCCGGCTTCCGCCACGACCTGGCTCCCTTCGATGCCACCCAGCCCCGCGACGAGCGGGAGGCCGCCGCTCATGCCAAGGGCCTCCAATACGTGGGCTTGGAGGGCTCGGTCGGGGTGATCGCCAATGGCGCTGGCTTGGCCATGAGCACGGTGGACGTGGTCAATCAGGTGGGAGGAAAGCCGGCCAACTTCCTAGACATCGGCGGCGGGGCCAACGCCGACGTGATGGCGGGGGCGCTGGAAGTGATCAACAACGACCCCGACGTGCAGTCCATCTTCATCAACATCTTCGGGGGCATCACCCGGGGCGAAGAGGTGGCCAACGGCATCATCGAGGCCATGAACCGGGTGGACATCGCCTCGCCCATCGTGATTCGCCTCGACGGCACCAACGCTGATGAGGGCCGGGCGCTGCTGGAGCCCCATCTGAGCGACCGGCTCATGATGGCGCCCACCATGCTGGAGGCGGCCCAAGAAGTCGTCGCCCTCGCCGAAGGGGCCGCATCATGAGCATCTGCCCCCCAGGGAAAGCAGGCTTGGCATGAGCATCTTCATCGACGAGAACACCAAGGTGGTCTATCAAGGCCTCACCGGGAGCCAGGGCCGGTACTACGGCATGCTGAACCGCGACTACGGCACCCAGGTGGTAGCTGGCACCAACCCCAAGAAGGCGGGCACCGACGTGGAGGGCGTGCCCATCTTCGCCACCGTGGCCGATGCCGTTGAAGCCACCGGCGCCAACGTGTCGTGTGTGTTTATCCCCGCCGCTGGAGTGCGCAGCGCAGTGCTGGAGGCCGCCGAGGGCGGGGTGGAGCTCATCGTGGTCATCACCGAGGGCGTGCCCATGCACGACGAGGCCTACTTCTACAACAAGCTCAAGGCCGACTACCCGGGAGTGCGGCTGCTGGGGCCCAACTGTCCCGGCCTCATCAGCCCCGGCAAGGCCAATATCGGCATCACCGCGGGCCACATCGCCAAAGAGGGCGGCCCGGTGGGCATCGTGAGCCGCTCGGGCACCCTCACCTACCAGGCGCTGTACGAGCTGAAGCAAAAGGACATCGGCTGCACCACCTGTGTGGGCATCGGCGGCGACCCGGTGCCGGGCACCTCGTTCATCGACTGCCTGGCCGCCTTCGAGGACGATCCCGAGACCGAGGCGGTCATGATGATCGGCGAGATCGGGGGGTCGGCCGAGGAGGAGGCCGCCGAGTTCATCGCCGCCAATGTGTCCAAGCCGGTGGTGGCCTACATCGCCGGGCTCACCGCACCGCCGGGCAAGAAGATGGGCCACGCCGGGGCCATCGTGTCGGGGGGCAAGGGCACCGCCCAGGCCAAAATGGACGCCCTGGCCGCCGCTGGCGTGCGCATCGGCCAGAGTCCTAGCGAGGCGGGCGACTTAATGGCCGAGGTGGTAGCCACCCTCTGAAATCAGAGGCGAATCGGCTGGCAAAAAGACATCGTCTGTGGGGCGGGAAGCGGGTGGTAGGTTCGGCTCGATGCGACTAGCGGTGCTGGCTTCGGGCAGTGGGACGATCCTTGATGCCATGGCCCGCAGCGGATTGCCCATCTCGCTGGTTCTGGTGGACCGGCCCTGCAAGGCCGAGAAGGTGGCGGCCGACCATGGCCTGGCCTGTGAGCTGGTGGAGCGGACCAGCTTCGGCCCCGAATTCGACCGGGTCGACTACACCCGCCAGGTGACCGAGCGTCTCCAAGCCGCCGAGATCGAACTGGTGGCCATGGCCGGGTTCGGCACGGTGTTGGATCAGCCAATCCAGGACGCCTACGGGGGGCGTATCTTGAACACCCACCCCTCGCTGCTGCCCGCCTTTCCCGGCTGGCACGCGGTGCAAGACGCCATGGACTACGGGGTCAAGGTCACCGGCTGCACCGTGCACGTGGCCACCCTGGAGGTGGACGCCGGACCGATCCTGGCCCAACAGGCCGTGGCCGTAGAGCCCGAAGACACGGTGGATACGCTGCACGAGCGCATCAAGACGGTGGAGCGCGACCTCTACATCCGCACTGTCCAAGAGATCATCGATCGGGGAAATGTCCTATGAGCCAGGGAGCTGACCAGCCGCCCCGGGCGCTGGTGTCGGTGTACGACAAGACCGGGGTGATCGATCTGGCCCAGCGGTTGGTAGCCCTGGGCTGGGAGATCATCTCCAGCGGGGGCACGTCTGCTGCCCTCGCCGACGCCGGAATCCCGGTGACCCCGGTGGAGCAGGTCACCGGTGCCCCCGAGATGCTGGACGGGCGGGTCAAGACCGTCCACCCCGCGATCCACGGGGGACTTTTGGCCGACCTGTCCAACCCTGGCCACGTGAGCGAACTGACCGAACGGGGAATCACGCCCATCGATTTGGTGGTGTGCAACCTCTACCCGTTCCGCTCCGATCCCTCGGTGGAGCAGATCGACATCGGCGGTCCGGCCATGGTGCGGGCCGCGGCCAAGAATCACGAGCGGGTCGGCGTGGTGGTGCAGCCCGACGACTACCCGGAAATGCTCGACGAGTTGGAGGCCAATGGCCGGCTGTCGGACGCCACCCGCCGCCGGCTGGCCCGGGCCGCCTACGCCCACACAAGCGCCTACGACGCGGAGATCGTCGACTGGCTGACAGATGCCGACGACGAGGACATTCCGCCGACCGTGGCGCTGACCCTGGAGCGCCAAGAGGTGCTGCGCTACGGCGAGAACCCCCACCAGACGGGGGCCCGCTACCGGATTGCCGGCCAGTCGAGCTGGTGGGATCAGGCCCAGCAGCTTCAGGGCAAGGCCATGTCGTATCTCAACGTGTTCGACGCCGATGCCGCCTGGCGGCTGGCCCACTCGCTGGGCGATGACCCCGCGGCCGCAGTTGTCAAGCATGCCAACCCCTGTGGGGTGGCCGTGGCCGACGACATTGCCACCGCCTACCAGCGAGCCCACGAGTGCGATCCGGTCTCGGCCTTCGGCGGGATCGTGGCCGTGAATCGCCCGGTGACCGCGGCGATGGCCGAGGCCATGGCCGATGTGTTCACCGAGGTGCTCATCGCCACTGACTATGAGGAGGCCGCACTGGCCCTGCTGGCCAAGAAGAAGAACCTGCGGGTGCTCCACGCTCCGCCACCGGAGTCGGTCGATCTAGAAGTCCGCACCCTCGGGAGCGCCGCTCTGGTGCAAACCCCCGACATCGTGACCATGGATCGCTCAAACTGGCAGGTGGTCACCGAGCGGACGCCATCTGACGACCAATGGGCTGATGTGGAGCTGGCTTGGCGGGTGGCGGCCCGGGTCGGATCCAACTGCATCGTGTTAGTCAAGGACCGCCAGGCGGTGGGGATCGGCGCCGGCCAGCAGAACCGGCGCGACGCCGGTCGTATCGCCGCAGAGAAGGCGGCCGGCCGGGCCGCGGGCGGAGCCTGCGCCAGCGACGCCTTCTTCCCGTTCCGCGACGGCCTCGATGCCGCGGCCGAGGCCAGCTGCGCCACCGTCATCCAGCCGGGCGGCTCGGTGCGCGACCAAGAGGTGATCGACGCCGCCAACGAGCACGGCATGGCCATGATTTTCACCGGCGAACGCCACTTCCGCCACTAGCGCCGCTTACCGCGACCCATAGTCGCACAGAACCACCCCGACCATCTGAGCAGCAGCCGCCACGGTTTCTGCGCTAGATCAGGCCGGTAGTTGTGACACGCAATTGTTAGCGATAGGGTGCTCGTCAACCACTCGGGGACGTGGTTTCCAGTCCCCTCCGAAGACCAAGAAATCCGAGGAGGCTGGCAATGCCTGCGAGTGGACCAATTGGCGAGGAGCGGCGCGTGGCGCTGATGAACCGTCTGATCGATGCCCTGGGGGAGGAGGAGGCGAGAACCCTGATGGAGAGCCTTCCCCCAGTCTCTTGGCACGACCTCGCCACCAAAGACGACATGAGGGCCGCGCAAGAAGCCCGAGATGCCCTTGAACACCGCCTTCGCACCGAGATGAACGCCGAGTTCACCAAGGTCTACGCCGAGCTCCACAGCCTGCGGGTCGAGACCGCAGCCGAGTTCAAATTGCTGCGGGTCGAGACCGCAGCTGAGTTCAAGACGCTGCGGGCCGAGAACAAGGAATTCCAAGGCGCAATCACGCTTCAGCTCGCTAGGCAGACCCGCACGATGGTGTTCACCATGCTGGGGTTGGCGATGCCGACTTGGGGCGCGATCCTGGCCGTGGGGCTTGGCTGACGCTGCCTTGGTCTTTGGGGTTGTCTGTTGTTTCTGTGAACAATTTATATATTTGGCATTTACAGTCCAGTGAGACTGTTTTATAATGCGGCGCTATGGCGGGATCGAAAAAGTGTTCTTGGACCTCCCTTGCGTGCGATTCTCACGGTCGCGTAGCTGCCGATAGCCCATTAACCGGGGGGGGGGGGGGGGTTGACGCTCCTCCGGTCGTTGGCGTCGCCGACCGGCAAGCTCGCGGCGCTGGTGGCCGTTTTGTGCGTTCTGGGGGCGACTTTGGCGGCCGCGTCGGGTCCGGCGCTGGCCGACGAGGAGGCGGTGGCGGTTCCGGCCCGGCCTTCGGCTTTGGAGATCGACGTGTCGGCGGGCCCGGCGGCGGTGTCGCTGGACTGGGGAGACGTCGACGGGGCTGACGACTATCTGGTGCGGTGGCGCGCCCACGGCCCGGGCAATGCGCTGAACGACGGCGAGCGCGTCGCAGAGTCAGAGGCGACGATCGACGTCGGCGCTGCCGGCGGTTGGGTGGTGCTGGTCCAAGCGTGCAACACCGCGGGCTGCGGGCCCCGGGTGAACCGGCACATCACCGTCGCGGTGGTCGCGCCCTCGCAAAGACCCACAGGTTTGAGCGTCGACTCCTCAGCGGGCCCGGGCGCGGTGGCGCTGGACTGGGACGACACCGCCGGGGCCACCGAGTACTGGGTGCGGTGGCGCCAGTCCGGTGCGGGCAACCCCCTAAACACGGGAGTGCGCGTCGCGGCGTCTGAGGCGACCATCGACGTGGGCACGGCGGGAGGCTGGGTGGTGCTGGTCCAGGCCTGCAACACCGCCGGCTGCGGACCGCGGCTGAACCGGCACTTCGCCGTCGCGGCGATCGCACCCACCGACAGCCCCACAGGGCTCAGCATCGACTCCACGGCCGGTCCGGGGGCGGTGTCGCTGGACTGGGACGATGTGACCGGCGCCACGGAGTACTTGGTGCGGTGGCGCGCTCACGGCGCGGGCAACCCCCTCAACACCGGCGTGCGGGTCGCGGTGTCTGAGGCTGTGATCGATGTCGGCTCAGCGGGCGGCTGGGTGGTGCTCATCCGGGCGTGCAACTCCGGAGGCTGCGGGCCCCGGGTGAACAAGCACTTTGTCGTCGACGACGCCGCCGAGGCGGTGTCGGACCCTCCCGAGCAGCGCTCCAACCTCCAAGTCGACGACGAGGAGACTGTCCCCGACCCGCCCGGGCTGCCCGCAAGCCCCGACGCCGCCACCACCACCGGCAGCCTCGACGTGACCGTCACCTGGGGCGCCGCCGACAACGCTGTGACCTACCGGCTCAAGTGGCGGCCCCTCGCCGACACAGAGTTCGACGCCGCCAACAACATCGAAACCGCAAGCACATCGGGGTCGGTGACGGTGGACGCCTTCGGGATGTGGGTGTTCCAGCTCGAGGCCTGCAACACCGGCGGCTGCGGACCCGCATATTCGTTCACCGCCGACGTCGAAGACCACCCCGAAGAACCGGTCGCCATGGAGGCCAATACCCTCAGCCCGCTGGTGTCCAACACCGGCAAGGCGCTGGGCTCCAGCGCGCCCCTCGCCGGCACCGGCGGCGCCAGCCAGGCGCAGGCGTTCACCACCGGGCCGAACGCCTCGGGGTACGCGCTGGAGTCCGTCGAGGTGAAGACTCTCTCCTACACGTCCACCGGCACCACGGTGCAGATCGCCACCGGGCTGCCGTCGGCCACCAACGTGGAGGCCACCCTCAACACCCCGAGCGGCACCAGCACCGCCACCAGGAACGTCAAGTTCACCGCGCCCCCCGGCATCACGCTGAGCCCCACCACCACCTACTGGGTGGTGGTGGCCGGGCCCGCCGCCACGACGCTCGCCCTCACGAGCCTCGACAGCGACGACAGCGGCGCCGCTGCGGGGTTCAGCATCGCCGACTCCAGATACACCGGCGGCGCGGGCTCGTGGACCCAGGACACCATCTACAAGGACCAGATCCGCGTCAACGGCATCGCCAACACGGGCACCAAGTTCGTGTCGAACACCGCCCAGACGGCTGGCACGGGATCCAAGCCGAACTTCTCCAACGACAACGCGCAGGGCTTCGCCACAGGATCGAACGCCGGCGGCTACACGCTGACCCAGATGGACTTCCAGACCAGCGGCTCGGGATCGGCGACGTTCACCGTGGACATCTACGAGGTGGCCGGGGCGCTGCCGGGCAGCAAGGTGGGCACGCTCACCGCGGTGTCGGGGATCGAGGGCCGGTTCACCGGCAGCGTGGAGCTGGCCGCCGACACGGACTACTTCGCGGTGCTGGACGTGAGCTCGCAGTCCAGCGGCGCCAACAAAGTCCTGGAGTACACGACATCAGGAAACGAAGACGCAGGAGCGCTCGCGGGATGGGCCATCCACACCGACCATTACGCGCGTCCCCACGGCGACACCTCATGGGCATTCACGGATCGGGAACGGAATCAACCGCTGAAAATCGCCCTGTACGGCTACTCCCACACCGCCCCGAAGTTCGTGTCTAACACCGGCGAGGCGGCGGCGACGGGATCCAAGCCGAACTTCTCCAACGACAATGCGCAGGGCTTCGCCACGGGCTCGAACTCAGATGGGTACACGCTGACCCAGGTGGACTTCCAGACCAGCGGCTCGGGATCGGCGACGTTCACCGTGGGCATCTACAAAACTGCCGGGGCCTTGCCGGGCAGCACCCCGGTGGGCACGCTCACCCCGGTGTCCGGGGTCGAGGGCCGGTTCGCCGGCAGTGTCGAATTGGATGCCGACACGGACTACTTCGCGGTGCTCGACGTGTCCACCCATTCCAGCGGCGCCAACAAAGTCCTGGAATACACGACATCAGGAAACGAAGACGCAGGAGCGCTCGCGGGATGGGCCATCCACACCGACCATTACGCGCGTCCCCACGGCGACACCTCATGGGCATTCACGGATCGGGAACGGAATCAACCTCTGAAAATCTCGCTGCGCGGCAACGTCAAGGACACGACTGCGCCGTCGGTAGTGTCGGCGAATCTGGTGCGGGCCACCAAGACGATGTCGATCACCTTCGACGAGGCGCTGGACGATACGTCGGTGCCGGCGGCGGGCCAGTTCGATCTGGGCGCGATGTCGGGTGGTGCGTTCACGCCGGCGAACCCGGCGAACCCGGCGACGTCGCGGGCGGTCTCCGGCAAGGTGGTCTCGCTGGTGTTCAACATGGTGGACATGAACGCGACTCATGTGCGCTACCAGGTGCCGACCGGCAGCGGCGCGACGCCGCTGCGGGACGCCAAAGGCAACGACGTGGTCGCGTTCACCACGGCGTTCACCGGGGGCGGCGGCACCGACTACGACGCCGACGGTGACGGGCTGATCGAGATCGACTCCGCTGCCCAGCTCAACGCCATCCGCTGGGACCTCAACGGCGACGGCTCGGTCGACGACGCCGACGCGAACCAGGCCGCCTACCTGGCCGCGTTCGCCGACGCCGCGGCCGGCATGGGCTGCCCCGCGAAGGGCTGCAACGGCTATGAGCTGACCGCTGATGTGGACCTGGGTGTCGCCCCTTACAACACCGGGGCGGGCTGGTCGCCGATCGGCACTTACAAGGCTGTGTTGGAGGGCAACGGCCACACGGTCGAGAGTCTGACTATTGACAGCGAAGACGACAGTCTGGGGCTGTTCTCGGTGCTGGGCCCGTCGGCGAAGGTGCGCAACCTGGGCGTGGTTGATGCCCGTATCGCGGTCCCGTCGGGCAACGGCGTTGTCTCCGACATCGGTGTGCTGGCCGGAACGAACAACGGCTTGGTGGAAGCCGTGCACACCACCGGGACGGTGACCTGCGAAAGACTGCAGCCGAGTTCCACCAGCAAGTGCGCGGGCGTCGGCGGCTTGGTCGGAGCAAACTTGGGGACGTCATCCGGTAATCCGCCGAGGGACCATCCGGCGCGGATCCGCCGGAGCTCGTCCTTTGTGAAAATATCCGGCCCGATCAATGACGTCGGCGGACTGGTCGGGTCCATGGGCGCGGGTGGGTCCAAGAAAGGAATCATCGAGGCCAGCTTTGCCGCCGGGGATGTGTCGGGCCGTGAGAGTGTCGGGGGGCTGGTCGGGTTCAACTACACCGGCCAGATCGTTGCCAGCTACGCCGTCGGCAGTGTCATTTCCACGGGCTCCAGGGGCGGCCTGATCGGCGACCTTGGCGGCAGGGATGAGGTGACCGCCAGCTATTACGACTCCGAGGCGTCGGGCCAGGCCGACACAGTCAAGGGCAAGGGGGTCGCCAAGACGACCGAGGAGCTGGCCGCCCCGACCTGCTACTGCGGGATCTACGCGCGCTGGAATCGGGACCTCGACGACAGGCCCGTGCCGTATCCGCCGTGGCGGTTCGGCACCTCCCAGCAGTATCCCGGCCTGGTCGACGTGAACGGCGTGGTGCACCGCCCGGTGTTCCCCGCGGTGGCGAGCGCGACGGCGCGCGGTTCGACTGTGGCGCTGACCTATTCCGAGGCGCTCGACGAGGACTCGGTGCCGGCCGCGGCCGATTTCTCGGTGAATGTGAGCAGGCAGGGCGCCGACGACCGGCGGATAGCTGCCAGGTCGGTGCGGGTCAGCGGGCGCACGGTGACGCTGAGCTTGGCGTCGTCGGTGGGCAGCGCCGACGCGGTGGCCGTCGACTACGCCATAGGCGCCAGCCCCATCCGCAGCGTCGGCGGCACGGCCGCGTCGGGCCTGACGGGGTGGGCGGTGAGCCTGGCCGCGCCGCAGGTGCGCGCCGCAATCGTGAGTCGCACCGCCAGCCCGTGGCAGATGACCGTGGAGCTGGACCAGACCGGCCTTCAGGGCAGCTTCATCGCGAGCGCGTGGAGCGTGCGCCCCGACGGCGGCGCCGCGGTGCGCGCCACCGGCGGCAGCGTCGACCTCGACGCCGGCACCGTCTCCCTCATACTGCCCGCCACGCTGTCCTGGGACGACACGCTCACCGTCAGCTACCGCCAGAGCGGCTCTGCGTCGACCAGGCTGCGCAACTCGGCCAGCAACCCGATCGCCAGCTTCACCTACACCGGCACCACCTGGACCCAGCCACAGAACGCGGCGTGCACCCTCGGGCCTGGTCCCGACCCCCGCAACCCCGAGAGCCCCTGCGGCACCAGCCCCGAGGACATCAGCACAGCCGTGGACGCCTACAAGAGCATCCACCTGATGACCCACGCCGAGCTCACCGACCCGCCCGAGCCTGACAGCGTGGCGATCGAATGCTCCAGCCCGAATAACCGGGACTGCGTCATCACCTGGGAGCGGCCCTGCACCGACGCGGCCGACTTCGCCGCCTGGAGCAAGTGCAGGCACTGGCCCACCGGCTACTCAGCGTCGTTCGTGTTCAAGGCGTACCTGATCGCCGACCTCAACCGCACCTCGGTGTGCACAACGCGCTCGGTGGTCGTCGACACCTTCCCCGGCCTCAAACCCGACGAGACCGAGACCCGCAGCGACTTCGACCTCGACAACCCGCCCAGCAACCTGCCCGCAGGCTGCACCCTCAAACAATGGGTGGCGTCGGTGGTCATAGAACAGGGCACCAGCGGCGGCAAATCCAGCGGCGCCGCCTGGGTCAGACGCGACCCCTAACCTGCAAACAAATTTAGGTTGACATACATTCAAAATGATGTAAAGTCATGAAATGCCCGAAATGGAAGAACGGGAGCAGGCAGCCATCATCAAGGCCGGTCTTGCCGCGGTGGAGGAATGGGAATCCGAGCACGGCCCCCTCACCGAGGAGGTTCTGGCCTGGGCCGACAAAGTTCTAGACGACGCATTGCCCCTTTCAGAAGATCCGTCAGACGGGTGAAGGGCCTCACCTACGACACCGGAGCTCTCATCGCCGCCGAACGAGGCAGTCCGCAGATGTGGGGGTTGCATCGGCGGACGCTTTCCCGTGGCGTGGTTCCCACAGTCCCAGCGGTCGTCCTAGCCCAAGGGTGGCGAGGCGGTCCGCAGCCGCAGATGTCGAGGCTATTGGCCGGTTGCTATGTGGAACCGCTTGATGAGCAGTCAGCCCGGTCAGCCGGGGCCGTGTGTGGTCTCGCGGGCACATCAGACATCGTCGATGCCACCGTTGTGGTTGGGGCCGTTTTGCGAGGCGACTTGGTGGTCACCAGCGACCCGAACGACATCAGGAATCTCGCCCAGGCCAACGGATTTGCCGTCGATGTGCAGGAGCCTTGATCTGGGAGCAATGGACGCTGCGGAGGACTATGACGATCTCGAGGTGGCCCTTGAGCGCCTGCGAGATCCAGCCGACCCAGTGCTCGATTGGGACGAGGTCAGGCAAGAGCTGCTCAGCTCGGACTGAACGCCACGGGAGCCGAGCAAGAGGGATGGCGCAGAAGCCGTGGTCATTGGCCGGCATACGCGTCGCCTACTGCGACCCCTAACCACGCAGCGAAACCCCTAAATCACCGAAAATGCAGCCGTCGAAGCTGCCTCAATGGCTGCTTCAGGGCAGTTTGAGCTTGATGCCGCCGATAGCGGCATCGTCGGGGACTTGCAGGGCGTTGGTGGCTTGCATCTGGCCTTCCGCGGCAGCCCAATCCCCCCAAGGCATTGCGGCTGTCCATCGCCAGGCAAAGCCCATGACTCGCACCAGCGCCGACACGTCACCTCCCTCTGATGCCGAGGTGCGTCGTAGGCAAGCGATGTACTCGTTGCGGTAGACGCTGGGAATGACAATGCGGGCTGCATCAACCGCTGAGAGTTCGGCGTTCATCATCACCCTAGCCACCCGCCCGTTCCCATCGGTGAAGGGATGCACCTCCGACACCACCACCATCAGATACAGCGCCCGCAAGAATCCCGCGGGGACCGACGAGGCCAATTCGAAGCCTCGCCGCAGCGTGCCCTCTACCAGCGAGGGGTCAACGAACGGGTAGCCCCCCGCTTCGTTGGGATCGTTCTTCCACCGGCCCGGCCCCATCTCGGGACGACCTCCCAAGATCATCTCGTGGCGCTCGCAGAGGTGGCTTATCAGCTTCTCGGGGTCATCAGAAGTCGCCTTTCGGCCCAGAGTGTCGGCAACGCAGCGGTAGGTGCCCAAGATGTCGTGGCCGTCTGCTGGTCGAGAGGGCGGAGGCTGCTGGGAGTCGATGATTCTTCGGGCTTCTGCCACGCTGAAGACAGTGCCCTCGATGTAGTTGGAGAAGTAGCTCTCGAAAAAGGGCAGAGCGTCTTCTTCGGACCCAGCCGGCAGCCAACCGGGCACATCTGGGTCTTCGTGTCGGCCCAGTCCCTGGACCAACCGGTTGAACATCTCAACTCGCTGATCATCCCAAGCCCGGCCACGGGTGAGGGCTTGCAGGAGGCGCCCAGCGGTGGGACGCAGCGGCTGGCTACCGTCCAACTGGTCGAACAGGCGGTTGATCTTCTCCACTCGATCAGCCATGACCATCGACTCGGCCAAGGCAACGGCATCATCCTGCAATCGCTGCATTTGCTCCGAGCCCCAAACGATGGCTTTGCCGGCCAGCCAGTCCTCCAACTCGGCCAACGACAGGGTTCGCGAGGTCCGGCCACCCCGGCCGTGGGTGACTGCCAGGTTGTCGACCAGGATGCGGGCTTGGCTGGACATCATCAACCCCTCAGCCCACGGGGGGTCTTCAACTGGTTCGGAAAGTGGGCCGCCGGAACGGATCTGCACTTCCATCCCGGGAAGCCGGATGGACTTGCGGTCGCCATCGGCCGCCATGAAGATGCACCCTCCGTCCACGCCGCCATTTTCGGCAGCAGAGCGGTCCACAATGACCGCACCGGGAAGCAGGCGCCCCAAGATGAACCAGCGGTTCGCCACCACGATCTCTGCCGGATCGCTGATGAGGTCAGCGGAGTACAGCCGAGGCGCCAACCGGCGGATCCGACCGCGGGCCACCGCCCTGCTTAGGGTGTCCCGAGATGCCACGTCGTCAAAGAAGACGGTAAGCACCCCTGTCGGCCAGGGGGTGGACACTCGACGGGCCATATTCAGACAATATCGGCCCGAACGCTCAATTACACGACATTTTGGTGCTCAATGAGCTGTATCTGTCCAGCATTTGTGTCCTGAAGTCCCAGTAATCTGACGTTTTCACCCTTTGCCCTAGCCAGAAGGCGCCACCGGCGGCAAGACCAGCCGCGCAGCCTCGGCTACCGCGACCCCTAACCGGTCAGTTCTTCCGCAACCAGGGTTGAGGCTTCGGGGCGGTTGAGGGTGTAGAGGTGGATGCCGGGGGCGCCGGCGTTTAGCAGGGATTGGGATAGCTCGGCGGCGGCTTCGGCGGCGGCGGTGATGCGGTCGGGGGCGGGCAGCGCCTCGAGGCGGGCGAACAGTTCCTCGGGCACTGTGGAACCGTTCATGTCGGCGAAGCGGCGGATGCTCTTGGGCCAGATCACCGGCATTACACCGGGGATCACTGGTTGTTGGCACCCCTGGTCGGCCAGCTCGTCGCATAGCCGCACGTAGTCGGCGGGATCGAAGAAGAACTGGGTTATGGCGAAGTCGGCCCGGTTCAGCTTGGTGGCCAAGTGCCGGCGGTCCGAAGCTCGATCAGTTGACCGGGGGTGGACTTCGGGGTGGGCGGCCACTCCCACGCTGAAGTCGGCCGGGTGGTCTCGGACTACCTCAACCAGCTCGGAGGCGTAGCGGAAGTCGCCGCTGATGGCCGATCCATCAGGCGGGTCACCGGCCAGGGCCAAGATGTTGGCCACCCCAGCGGCGGCGTAGTCGTCCAACAGGGCGGCGACCCCCTGCCTTGTGTGGCCTACGCAGGTGAGATGGGCCATGGCCGGAAAGGGCCGGTCCTGGCAGATGTCGGTCACGATGTCGTGGGTGCGGTCGTGGCCGTCGCCGCCCACCCCGCAGGTCACCGACACGAATGTGGGCGACAACCCGGCCAACTCGTCCAGCGTCTCGTCCAACTGCTTGCGGGCGATGTCGTCGGCCGGGGGGAAGAACTCGAACGACAGCGTGTTCTGGGCACCCAGCAAGTCGACAATCCGTGCCATCAAAGGTCAGCGTATGGCCCGGTTGACAGCAATCCGGCATTGTTTGTCGAAGCCTCAGGAGCCCTTGCTGCTACTTGTTTCCTGGCTTCGTTGGGTGCGAAGGCGCGTCGGTATGCTCGCCATATATGGGCGACAAGATCACAATCGGAGCTGATGGCAAGCTCAACGTCTCTGACAATCCCACTATCCCGTTCATCGAGGGCGACGGAACCGGGGTGGATATCTGGCCGGCAGCCAAGCACGTTCTGGATGCCGCGGCGGGCAAGCACGGGCGCAAAATCGACTGGATCGAAGTGCTGGCCGGGGAGAAGGCCTTCAACGAGACCGGCGACTGGCTTCCCCAGGACACCATTGAGAAGTTCACCGAGTATCTCATCGGCATCAAGGGCCCCCTGACCACTCCGGTGGGCGGCGGCTTCCGCAGCCTCAATGTGTCGATCCGCCAGATCATGGACCTGTACGTGTGCCTGCGCCCGGTGCGCTGGTTCACCAACGTGCCCTCGCCGGTGAAGAACCCCCAACTTGTGGACATGGTGATCTTCCGGGAGAACACCGAGGACATCTACGCCGGGCTCGAGGTGGAGGCCTTCACCCCAGAGGCGGCCAAGCTGCGCGACCTGCTCCACGACGCCTTGGGCTGGAACATCGCCGAGGACGCCGGCATCGGTGTCAAGCCGGTGTCCAAGACCGGGTCGCAGCGCCTCCAGCGGGCCGCACTCAACTACGCCGTGCGACGGAACCGCAAGCGGGTCCACTGGGTACACAAGGGCAACATCATGAAGTTCACCGAGGGGGCTTTCCGGGGCTGGGGCTACGAGTTGGTGCGCGAGGAGTTCTCCGATGTGGCCGTGGGCTGGGACGACTGCGGCGGTGACGCCGGTGACAAGATCCTGGTGCAGGACGCCATCGCCGACATCGCCCTCCAACAGGTGCTCACCCGCCCGGCTGAGTTCGAGGTGATCGCGACCATGAACCTCAACGGCGACTACCTGTCTGATGCCTTGGCTGCCCAGGTTGGCGGCATCGGCATCGCTCCGGGGGCCAACATCAACTACGTGACCGGCCACGGTGTGTTCGAGGCCACCCACGGCACCGCCCCCAAGTACGCCGGGCAGGACAAGGTGAACCCGTCGTCGGTGCTGTTGTCGGGTGTGCTGATGTTCGAGCACCTGGGCTGGGACGACGCCGCTGAAGACATCATCAACGCAGTAGAGGCCACCATCGGCGAGAAGATCGTGACCTACGACTTCGCCCGCCTCATGGACGGGGCCACCGAGGTGAAGTGCTCGGAGTTCGCGTCGGCCATCGTCGACCGGCTCTAGTCGCCTGACCACAACCAGACTCTTCAGTTCCAGACTCAGACCAAAGGAGCTCTGTCGGTGAGCGATCCCAAGCGAGTGGCAGTAACCGGCGCGGCGGGCCAGATCGGCTACAGCCTGCTGTTTCGCATCGCCAGCGGGCAGATGCTCGGGCCCGACGTGCCAGTGGTGCTCCAGATGCTGGAAATACCCCCGGCCATGGACGCCTTGGCCGGTGTGGCTATGGAGTTGGACGACTGCGCTTTCCCGCTGTTGGCCGGAAAGGTGTGTACCGACGATCCCAATGAGGCGTTCGACGGGGTGGACTACGCCCTGTTGGTGGGCTCTCGGCCCCGGAGCAAGGGCATGGAGCGCCGCGACCTGCTGGAGGCCAACGGCGCCATCTTCACCACCCAGGGCCAGGCGCTGGCCGCCGGGGCAGCTGATGATGTGCGGGTGCTGGTGGTGGGCAACCCGGCCAACACCAACTGCCTCATCGCCATGAACAACGCTGAGGGGATTCCCGCTGAGCGGTTCACCGCCATGACCCGCCTCGACCACAACCGAGCGGTGGCGCAGCTCTCGGCCAAACTCGGGGTGACCGTGGGCGAGGTGAGCCGCATGACCATCTGGGGCAACCACTCGGCCACTCAGTACCCCGACCTGTTCAACTGCCAGGTGGGCGGCCAGTCGGCCGCTGAGGCAGTGGGCGACCAGTCATGGATTGCCGACGAGTTCATCCCCGCGGTGCAGCAGCGGGGCGCGGCCATCATCGAGGCCCGGGGGCTGTCCAGTGCGGCGTCAGCGGCCAACGCCGCCATCGACCACGTCCACGACTGGGTCCACGGCACGTCGGCGGGCGACTGGGTGAGCATGGCCGTGCCCTCCGACGGCTCCTACGGCGTGCCCGAGGGCCTCATCTCGTCGTTCCCCTGCACCACCACCGACGGCCAGTGGTCCATCGTGGACGGCCTAGAGCTCAACGACTTCTCCCAATCCCGCCTCGACGCCACCGTGGCCGAGCTGGCCGAAGAGCGCGACACCGTGGCCGACCTGGGTTTGATCTAGCCAGCCGACCCCTCTACCGCCGGTCGCCTCGGCGGCGCCGGCTTGTGCTTGCCATCCTGAAGGCAATAGCGGCTGCTGCAGACATTTGTAGAGCCATATAGAATATGTAGGCATTAGAATTATCAGCCACATACAGCATTCTTCAATTGAATTGATTGCCTCCCCTGTAGCTGGTTGGACGGGGGGGGGGGGGGGTTAGCAATTGTGGAGGCAGGCGACTTTGTTGACTCGTCCGGAGGCAAAGTTCTGGCTGGCAAACGCTGTGGTTGCCATTGCTTTCGCGGTACCTGGCGGTTCTCTGGCGGTTACCGATGAGCAATCGGGGGATGACCGTGAATCGAACGAAGACTCGGTAGCTGAGCGGTGCTACCAGCAACACGGTGTGGCCCGCGAGCCGGTCCCGGTGGCCAGGACCGCCGACGGTCAAGTGGTGCTCGCCGCAGTCGAGTGGAGCTACGACGAGAGCATCGGGTGTTACCTGACTCTCGACCCCGACGCGCTAACGGTCCTCCGCTGTCATTCGATTTGGTACCGGGAAGGCTTCGACTTGAGCCGATGCCCTCGGGCTCGATCTCCAGAGAAATTACGGGCGGAAGATGCAGACAAGCGAGCCAATGCCGAGGGAATTGCGCAGCGGTGCTTCAAGCAACATGGCATGGCCCGCGAGCCGGTTCCAGTGGCCAAGTCAGCGGATGGCCAGACCGTGCTAGCTGCAGTGAGTTGGGGCTACAACGGGACTATTGGGTGTTATCTCATTCTTGACCGGGACACGCTGGGGGTACTTCGCGCCTTCCATGCGCACGATCCGGTGAGTGATCTGCGTTTCGTTGATCCATTCGTTCCGGGAATGCTGACAACAGCCGTATCGGTGGGGAACAAGCGCGCCTGCGGTCTGAGGATCTACGGCAAAGTGGTGTGTTGGAGAATGAGCGGATGGATCGAGCCCAATGCTCCCAAGGGCACGTTCACCGCGGTCTCCGTCGGTGGATCTCATTCGTGTGCCATTGATATCGACCAGACCATCGCCTGCTGGGGTGCCAAGGCAAATGGCGAGAGCGACGCACCCTCGGGAGCTTTCGCCGCGGTCTCCGTCGGTGGATCTCATTCGTGTGCCATTGATATCGACCAGACCATCGCCTGCTGGGGATTCAACCCGGATGGGAGGGCGACCCCGCCCGAAGGAGCCTTCACAGCCGTCTCTGCTGGTGCCTGGCATACCTGTGCCATCAATGCCGACAAGGCCATCCAGTGTTGGGGCAGCGATTGGAACGGGCAGACCACGTCCCCAGAAGGGACTTTCACAGCCGTCTCTGCTGGTGCCTGGCATACCTGTGCCATCAATGCCGACAAGGCCATCGAGTGCTGGGGCAGCCATAGGGACGTAAGTGAACAGATCACATCGCCCGAAGGGGAATTCACGGCCGTCGCTTCCGGCGCCAACTTCACCTGCGCCACTAGAGCGGACACGACCGTCGCATGTTGGGGGGTCAACTGGGAAGGTCGGGCCACCCCTCCTGATGGATACTTCAAGACCTTGGTGGCAGGAGCGTTCAATACATGCTCCATAAGGCTGGACAGCACCGTTGAATGTTGGGGTGCCTACGAATTTGAACCTGCCCCGGCGCCAATCCGCTTCACCTCCGTCGTCGCCGGCTGGCACCACACCTGCGGAATCAAGACTGATGAAACTGTCGACTGCTGGGGCATGAACTATCACCAACAGGCCAACGACCCTGACGGCGGCTTCAGCAGCATTGTCCTCAGTCAGATCTGGACCTGTGGACTCAAGACCGACGGTACCTTGGCCTGCTGGGGATTAGATGGGAAAAACAGCGGGAGTACTGCACCGCCCGACGGCACCTTCAAGTCCATCGCCGGTGGCGTGAACCTTGCCTGTGCCATCAAGATTGACGACACTGTGGCCTGCTGGGGTGCAGGCAACGACGCCCGGACCATGCCGCTAGACGGCACCTTCAAGTTCATCGACCCAGGCAAAAACCACACCTGTGGAATCAGACCCGACGACACCGTGGCCTGCTGGGGATTCAACCACTACGGCCAGATCAACCCGCCGGCGGGCAAATTCAAGGCCATACGAGCCGGCTTGGACTTCAATTGCGGCATCAAAGCCGATGACACTGTGGCCTGCTGGGGCGACAACGAACACGGGCAGACCGGCTCGCCGACGGGCACCTTCAAGTCCATAGGCGCAGGCGAGAGGCACGCCTGCGCCATCAAGACTGATGACACCGTGGCCTGCTGGGGCGACAACATCTACGGAAAGGCGACACCGCCGACGGGCACCTTCAAAGCGGTGAGCTCCGGCTGGAACCACACCTGTGGCATCAAATCCGACGACTCCGTGGCCTGCTGGGGAAACAATCGAAACGGACAGGCGACGCCGCCCGCGGGCGCGTTCACTTCTGTCACCGTCGGCCAAGACCACACCTGTGCCATCCGATCCGGCGACACCGTGGCTTGCTGGGGCCTTCAGGTTCCGATCAAGGCACCGAATAGCAGTGACACTTTCACTGCCATCTACTCAGGTCGCCAGACCCCTGGCCTCGTACACATCTGCGGTCTCAAGTCCGATGGCGCAATTGAGTGCTGGGGCTTCAACCGATACGGCCAGGCCACCCCGCCTAGCGGTACCTTCAAGGCCATCTCGGTCAACCACGACGTAGCGGACGGCACTTATCACACCTGCGCCATCAAGTCCGACGGCACCGTGGCCTGCTGGGGCGACGACACATACGGGCAGGCCACCCCACCCACAGGCACATTCAAATTCGTAGGCACCGGTACCTGGCATACCTGTGGGATCAAGTCCGATGACACCCTCGCCTGCTGGGGCCGCAACATCTCCGGGCGGGCCACTCCGCCCGCGGGCACTTTCAAAGCCCTGCACACCAGTTTTACCCATAGCTGCGCCATCAAGTCCGATGACACCCTCGCCTGTTGGGGAAGTAACAACTACGGGCAGGCCACCCCGCCAACGGGCACCTTCAAGGCGTTAAACACCAACTCTAGATATAGCTGCGGCATCAAGTCGGATGACACCCTCGCCTGTTGGGGGAGTAACACCTACGGACGGGCCACCCCGCCTAGCGGAAAGTTCAAGTCCATTTCCCTAGGCTGGTACCAAGCCTGTGGCATCAAGACCGACGACACCCTTGCTTGCTGGGGTTACGTCAAGTCGTCATATGCCCCACCTGCCGAGGGCACCTTCAAGGCTGTCGATTTAGGTGCCAGTCACAGTTGCGCCATCAAGTCCGATGACACCCTCGCCTGTTGGGGAAGCAACATAGATGGGGGGGCCACCCCGCCTAGTGGCACCTTTAGGGCCCTCTTTCTCGGCGAAGTCGAATCCTGCGGCATTAAGACCGACGACACCCTCGTCTGCTGGGGCTTCGGGAAGAACTGAACAGGGCTGCACTGCCTCTCCAATTGCGAATAAAGCTGTGCTCTGGTTCCGAAAGTAGGAGTGATCCAAATGCGAAAGAATGCATTGCCGAATGGGGTCTGGTAAGAAATCTTGTAAATCTCGTATTGTGTGAGGGTTTTTCAAGGATAAGATGGATGAATGCCGCTCATTGACCGGCCGCTTGACACCCGGAACCTGCTAGAGGCGATATCACATGCACCGGTGACTTTGCTTACCGGGCCTCGTCAAGCAGGGAAGTCCACTTTGGCCCGCCAGACCATCGCATCGTCGCCGCTGGCCTTCTTCGACCTTGAGGATCACCGTGACCTGGCTCGTTTGGCCGAGCCAACGCTGGCGTTGCGCGACACAGGAGAGACGATCGTGATTGACGAGGCGCAGCGAATGCCCGAGCTGCTCCCGACGCTTCGGGTCCTCGTCGACGAGAACCGCCGACCGGGCCGCTTCGTTGTGCTCGGCAGCGCGTCACCCGATCTCACCGGGCTGGGGTCGGAGTCATTGGCCGGTCGAGTCACCTTTGTCGAGTTGGGGGGCTTACGGCTCTCCGATGTTGGTCCGCAAGACCTCGACGAGCTCTGGCTTCGCGGGGGATTGCCCGAGTCTTTTGTTGCCTCAACCGATGCGGCATCGAACCGCTGGCGCGATGACTACATCTCCACGTTCCTAGAGCGCGACCTCGCCAATCTCGGCTTCCGGTTTCCGGCGACGACGATGCGGAGATTCTGGACCATGCTGAGCCACTTTCACGGGCAGACCTGGAACGGTGCCCGAATCGCCCGATCAATCGACGTGTCGGAGTCCACCGTGAGGCGCTACATCGACGCGCTCACCGATGCCCTGGTTATTCGCCAGCTGCCTCCCTGGTTCGCCAATATCTCAAAGCGCCAGGTCAAGTCGCCCCGGGTTTACATTCGCGATTCCGGCATATTGCACTCGCTGCTGGGCATCGCCACTATGGTCGACCTCGAGCGATCGCCGGTGCTCGGCGCCAGTTGGGAGGGCATGATTCTCGAGCAGGTTCTGACCAGGCTCGCCCCGGACAACGCCGCCTACTGGTCCACCCACGCCGGGGCCGAGCTCGACCTGAGAATCGAGATTGACGGACGAGTCGTCGGATTCGAGATCAAGCGCACGACCCGCCCGACCGTCTCGAAGTCGATGCACAGCGCTCTGGCCGACCTCAACCTCGACCACCTTTTCGTCGTACACGCCGGCCCTCACAGCTTCCCCATTAGCGACCACATCACCGCCGTCAGTGCCACTGAACTACTCACCGGACACAACCCGCTTGATGATCTCCCAGGTGCAGATCCAGCGGGTTGAAGGCTCCCACCAAGCCAGCGTCGGTGTGCCCGATTCTGATGGGCTGGCTCGATTGGAGTCAGCTACGCTGCTTCCGTCTCTTCACAGTGCTGCTGCTCGCTTTGGCCGTGGCTGATTTGGGCCTGATCTAGTTGGCCGACATCCCTCCCGCCGGTCCCCACGGCGGTGATGGGCCGCGCATCGCTCGGGCGCTGGGAATCGACCCGCAATCTGTTATCGACCTGTCGCAGAGTCCCAACCCTTTCGCTCCCGACCTTGCTCCGGTTCTCGCTCGCCAACTCGACTCGCTGCGGCGGTATCCCGATCCGACCGACTCGGCCGGGCTCCTGGCCGAAACTATCGGGGTCGACTCGCAACGCTTAATGCTGACCAACGGGGGCAGCGAGGCCATCCGGTTGGTGGCCCAGGAAATCGGCGGCCAGGTATGGGCCGAACCCGAGTTCGGTCTGCATCCCCGCAACCACGAGGGGCCGGTGTGGCGCAGCGACCCCCACAACCCCAGCGGTCGCTTGGCCGACCCCGACGAAGCAGCAGACGTGTGGGATGAGGCGTTTTACCCGTTGGCCACCGGGCGATGGACGGCGGGGCGGGCCGGTGTTGTGGTGGGATCGTTGACCAAGGTGTTCGCCTGTCCCGGGCTGCGAGTGGGCTACATCATCGACGACGACGTGGAGCGTTTCGCCCGCCATCAGCCCCAGTGGTCGGTGAACTCGCTGGCGGTGTCCGTGCTGCCGGAGCTTCTGGATTTGGCCGATCTGCCGGCCTGGTCGGAGGCCATTGCCACTGCTCGCAAGGAGTTGGCTGAGTTGTTGCGACGATTCGGCTTTGCAGTGGAGGCCGCCGATGCGCCCTGGGTGCTGGTTCATGCGCCGGGATTGCGGGAGCTCCTGGCACCTCATGGGGTGGTAGTTCGGGATTGCTCCAGCTTCGGGATGCCGGAGTATGTGCGGGTTGGGGTGCCTGATTCTGATGGGCTGGCCCGCTTGGAGTCAGCTATGCTCCTGAGCGGCGTGGAGGCGAAGTCCGGTTAGATTCCGGCACTGTCCCGCAACGGTGAACTGGCCCTGAGCCAGCGAGTCCGGTCGAGCTTTGCGCTGAAACGAGCCATAAAGCCCCGAGGGTTGGGTTGGCTCGAGGGCAGAGCACCTGCCGATCGAGCTTCCGTTCCTCGATCTATAGGAGGTGTTGAATGCCCCGACGATTGTTCCGACTTTTCTCTGCGCTGCTGCTCGCGCTCGCCCTGGTGGCGACAGCCTGCGGCAACGATGATGATGGCCCTGCGGCCCAGGTGATCGAGGAATCTGCCCCCGAGGCGACCCCGAATGAAGCGGCGCCGGTGCCGACCGAAGCCCCGCCAGCACCGGCTCCAACTGAAGCTCCGCCCCCGCCGACTGAGGAGGCTGCCCCTGAGCCAGCTCCCACCGAAGCCCCGCCCGACCGACCCCAGCGAATCGTGTCGCTGTCGCCCACCGCCACCGAGATCTTGTTTGCCATCGGCGCAGGCGATCAGGTGATCGCGGTCGACGAATACTCGTACTACCCGCCGGAGGCACCGGTCACTGACCTATCGGGATGGGACCCCAACGTCGAGGCGGTGCTCTCCTATGAGCCCGATCTGGTGGTGATCTCCAACGACGCCAACGATCTGATCGCAGGGGTAGAAGCGGTCGGAATCGAAGTGCTCGTGAATCCAGCCCCGGCCGACTTCGAGGGCGGCTACGCGGCGATCGCCGACATCGCGATGGCTGTGGGCCGGGTGGACGAGGCTGCCGATCTGGTGGCCGACTTGCGTGCCGAGATCGAGACTGCCCTCGCAGGTGCCCCCAACGTGCCGATTCGGATCTACCACGAGTTGGGCGACTCCCATTACTCGGCCAGCTCGAATAGCTTCATCGGCGCGGTTTACGCCGCCATGGGCACCATCAACATCGCCGACGAAGCCGATGTCGACGGCTACGGCTTCCCTCAGCTCACCGAGGAGTACATCGTGGAAGCCGATCCCGAGCTGATCGTGATCACTAGCCAGGTGGCCTACTCCGCTGAGGATGTGGCGGCGCGACCGGGATGGGGCGAGGTGTCGGCAGTGCGCGACGGCAACATCGTGGTGGTGGACGCCGACATCGCATCCCGGTGGGGGCCGCGACTTCCCCAGTTCATCGCCGCGGTAGCTGAAGCCCTGCAAACGGTGGCTGCACCGGTTTCGTAGGTTCCCAAAGGCACTTCGATGGCTGAAGCCTCCCTCCCGACGACCGCAATATCGGAACCCGACGCCACCCATATGTCGGTGCGACGGGCATTCGGAGTGTCGGCCGGAGCCATCGTCATCGGGATTGCGGTGCTGGTAGCGGTGGGCTTGCTCAGCGCCTCCAGCGGTGCCGCCGGTCTGCCGGTTGGCGGGGTATTCGGCGCCTTGTTCGACTGGGTTCCGTTCGTTGGCATCGAGTCATCGCTGTCGGCAACCCAGGAGAACATCCTGTTCGAGATCCGGCTTCCCCGACTGGTGCTCGGAATGCTGGTAGGGGGTTCCCTCGGCGTGGCTGGTGCCTCCTATCAGGGAGTTTTTCGCAACCCGCTGGCCGACCCCTACCTTCTGGGCGTATCCGCCGGGGCCGGCTTCGGCGCGGTGCTGGCCTTGGGATTCGGCCTCGACTTGAGCTGGGGGCCATTCGACACCGTGCCGGCGGCTGCCTTCATGGGGGCGCTGGTGGCCGTAGTGGCATCGATGGCCATCGCCCGGGGCGGAGGTGCGTCGCCGGCCACGTTGCTGCTGGGCGGGGTGGCCATGGCCGCCTTGTTTTCGGCCGCACAGACCTACGCCATCCAGCAATTGAGCGAAACCCGAGCCCGAGAGGTGTTGTCATGGCTGTTCGGACAGCTCAACACCACCGGCTGGAAGCAGGTTGGGCTGCTATTGCCCTACGCGGCAGTGTGCGGCGCAGTGCTTTTCGTGCATCGGAGGCATCTCGACGTATTGCGGGTGGGCGACGACGAAGCACGCTCGTTGGGACTGAACCCGGCTCGCTCCCGCCTCGTGGTAATCGGGGCCGCCTCTCTTTTGACCGCGGCGGCCGTGTCGGTGAGCGGTTTGATCGCCTTTGTCGGCTTGGTCGTTCCCCATATCGTCCGCCTGCTCATCAGCCACAGCTACCGGGTGATCGTGCCGCTGTCTGCGCTGGTGGGAGCGGCGTTCCTGGCTTTTGTGGACATTGGGGCTCGGACCCTATTGGCTCCATCGGAGCTGCCGGTGGGGGTCATCACCGCGTTCGTGGGCGCGCCGTTTTTTGCCCTCGTGCTGTGGCGCGACCGCTGGAGCACAACATGAGTTCTGCTCTGTCGGCTTCGACCCCATCGTCATCCCAGGCGTTGCCCGCGCTGTGGTGCCGGGATGTGCGGGTTTCGTTCCGCGACCACGAGGTGGTCTGCGGTGTCGATTTGGAGTTGGGCTCTGGAGAATGGCTCGGCATCATCGGCCCCAACGGGGCGGGTAAGTCCACCCTGTTGCGATCGATCGTGGGGCTGGCCGACTACTCCGGGACAATCGATTTGGGTGGCGGTCATGCACCGGGGGCAGCAGATGTGGCCTTGGTGCCGCAGTTCCCCGTGATGCCCAAGGGCATGACCGTGGCCGAATACGTGTTGTTGGGGCGGACCGCGCACCTCGGGTGGCTGGCCCGGGAATCCCAGGGTGATCGGCAGATTGTGTCGTCAGTGCTGCACAGGCTGGAGCTCTCGGCCTTTGCCGAACGCTTTGTGTCCACCCTCTCGGGCGGCGAGGCCCAGCAGGTGGTGGTGGCCAGGGCATTGGCCCAGCAGTGCCCGGTACTGCTGCTGGACGAGCCCACTAGCGCCCTCGACCTAGGCCATCAGGTCTCGGTGCTGGAGCTGGTGGACGATCTGCGGCGCACCGAGGGCCTCAGCGTGTTGGCGGCTATGCACGATTTGAGCGCGGCGGCCCGGTTCGCCGACCGGCTCATTCTCATCGATCACGGCCGGATTGTGGCCCAAGGCAGCCCAGTTGACGTGCTGAGGCCCGATCTGTTGTCGGCGGTGTACGGCACACCGCTTACTGTTCAATCAATCGACGGCGAGTTGGTGGTGCTGCCCGCATCTCGACGTCGCGCTCAACCTCTAGAGGAGACATCATGAGCACTGAATCCGCCCCCCGATCCGAGCGCCCCTACGACACCTCACAACTGAGGTCGGCACCCTCTTTGGTGATGGTCAACACCGGTCACGGCAAGGGCAAGTCAACCGCGGCTTTCGGCACCGTGCTTCGAGCCGTCGCCCGTGGATGGCCCACCGCGGTGGTGCAGTTCCTCAAGAGCGGCAACTGGAACACGGGCGAGGAGAAGGTGTGCCGTGAGCTCGGGGTGAAGTGGTTCTCGGCCGGCGATGGGTTTACCTGGGAATCCGACGATCTCGATGAGACCAAGGCCAAGGCCGTGGCTGCCTGGGAGTTCTCGGCTGGGTTGATTGCGGGCGGCGAGTACCGGCTGGTGGTTCTGGATGAGATCAGCTACGCCATGACGTGGGATTGGATCAACGCCGCCGAGGTGGCGTCGGTGTTGGAGTCTCGGCCCGAGCCGGTGAGCGTGATTCTGACCGGTCGGGATATGGCTGACGAGGTGGTCGAGGTGGCCGATACCGTGACCGAGATGGTCAAGGTCAAGCACGCCTTCGATCGCCAGATCCGAGCCAAAAAGGGCCTCGACTATTGAGCAGGCTGGTCAGTCCCCGGCTGCATCCCCCTGGTCTGAGGCATCGGGGGGTGTTGGAGTGGCGTTGGGACGAGCCGATGGTGGCGGTGTCCTCGGCCGCGGTCGGCGGAGGCATCAGGGAGATCGGCTGGCTGGTGAACATCGGCGTCACCTCGGACTACTCCCGGACCGACCTGGACGACCACGCCGCAGAGGTGGCGGCAGAGCTCGAATTCGTCGGCCCCGGAGTGGCCCTGTTCACCGCGGCTGATGTCGACCAGGTGTTCCGGGCCGAGCACGGTGGAGTGGTGGTGGACGCCACCGTCGGGGTTTCCCATCCCTCTTGGGCCGCCGATCTCGCCGCGGTCGGCCAAGAATGGGCGCCGGGCACCATTAACTCGGTGGTCCAGCTGCCGGTGGGTCTTGAACCGGGGGCGGCAGTCAACGCCGTGGCTACCGCGACCGAGGCCAAGGTCCAGGCCCTGGTGGAGAGAGGCATTCCTGGAACGGGAACAGCCAGCGATGCGGTTGCCATTGTCTGGCCCGCTCATGTTGAGGTCGAGCGGTTTGCCGGACCCCGGTCGACGGTGGGCGCCAACATCGCCCGAGCGGTCCACGAGGCCGTTTGGAAGGGCGCGGGCCGCTAGCCATGATCGTGTTGGTGCTGGGCGGGACCCGATCGGGAAAGTCGGGCGTCGCCGAGTCGATAGCGGAATCCCTGGGGTCGGCCGTCGCGTACGTGGCCACTGCCGCGGTGAATCCGGATGATGCGGATCACGCTGCCCGGGTCGCCGCCCACCAGGCTCGTCGTCCCGCACATTGGAACACGGTGGAATGCGAGGAACCCGAAGATCTTTCCCGCTTTCTAGAAGAGATCGACAGCGTGGTGCTGGTCGATTCTCTGGGCACCTGGGTGGCCCATCACTCCAATCTGACGGTGGAGACCGACGGCCTCCTCGACGCGCTGGCCAGTCGGACTGATCCCACGGTCATAGTTTCTGAAGAGGTTGGAATGTCGGTTCACGCTCCCACCGAGCTGGGCCGCCGCTTCGCTGATGTGCTGGGGATGCTGAACCAGCAGGTTGCTGGTGTGGCCGATCGAGTCTTGCTGGTGGTGGCCGGACGGGTTCTCGATCTGCCCGATTCCGACGGGGCGGTTTGACGGCCATGAAGCGGCCTGCGGTGATGAGCGCGGTGGCGTTTTTGACCGTTGCTGGCCGAGGCCAGGCGCCCCGGGCCCGAGCCTTGTGGTGGTTCCCCCTGGTCGGCGCCGGGTTGGGTGGGGTACTGGCGGCCATTCACTGGGGAGCGGGGGAGCTGTGGCCGTTGTTGGTGGTCGGAATCTTGGTGGTGGCTGCTGACCTGGTGCTCACCGGGGCGCTGCACCTCGACGGTTTGGCTGACACTGCCGACGGGCTGCTCCCACATATGGACCGGGATCGGAGGATGGCGGTGATGAGCCGCCCCGATGTGGGCGCGTTCGCCGTAGCCGCAGTCGTGGTCGTGCTGGGGGCGCGGTGGGCAGCATTTTCGGTCGACGGCATCGATTCGCTGGCGTTGATTCCCATCTGGGCCAGCAGCCGAACCTTGGTTGCGGTGATTCCGGCCTTCGTGCCCTATGCCCGGCCTGGGGGATTGGCCGATCCGTTTCTGGCCGGTGCTCGGCGTTGGCTGGTGTTGTGGCTGGCGCCCGCCGTTGCGGGGCTGGTGTTGATCGAAGGGGTGGCAGGAGCGGTGGCGGCCGGGGTTCTGGTGGTGGTCTCGGCTGGATTGGTGGGATTGGCATGGCGGCGCCTAGGCGGATTCACCGGCGATGTGCTCGGAGCTGTGATCGTGATGGCTGAGACCGCGGCGCTGCTGGCCTTGGTGGCCGACCCATGAGCCGGTTGGGTCAGACATGCCTGGGTGCGGCCGCTGGCCTGGTGATCGATCGATTGGTGGGCGAGCCCCCTGCCGACGCCCACCCAGTAGCCGAGTTCGGGAAGGCCATGCGGCGCGTCGAGCAAGCGCTTTGGGCCGACCGGCGTTTGGCGGGGGTGGCTTACGCCGCGGTGGGCGTCGCCATCGGTGCCGCTGGAGGCCGGCTGATGAAGTCCACCGCAACGGCGGTGGCGGTTGCCGCCGCGGGCCGCGAGCTGCGCCAGGTGGCGATGTGCGTTGGAGAAGCGGTCGTTGCCGGTGATCTTGTTGCGGCCCGAGCTGAGCTGCCCGCCCTGGTGGGGCGCGATCCCGCGGGGCTCGACGAGTCGGGCATTGCCGCTGCGGTCATTGAGTCGGTGGCGGAGAACAGCGTGGACGCGGTGATCGGCCCCGCGTTTTGGGGGGCGGTGGCCGGTGCCCCCGGTGCCGCGGCCTATCGGGCCATCAACACCATGGACGCCATGGTCGGTCGGCGCAATGAGCGTTACTCAAACTTTGGCTGGGCCGCCGCTCGTCTCGACGATGCCGCCAACTACATCCCGGCCCGGATCTTTGCGGCCCTGGTTGTCGTACTGCATCAGGCCCGGGCTCGCCAGATTGTCGATGCGATTGGCCAAGACGCCCCTGCCCACCCGTCGCCCAACGCCGGTGTCGCCGAGGCCGCGGTGGCTGCCGCGCTGGATCGGAGACTCGGCGGACCCCTCAGCTACGAGGGTGTGGCCGAAGAGCGCCCGTTTTTGGGGGGCGGTTCCCGCCCAGAGCCTGACGACATCGAAGCTGCCGTCGGTCTGGCCGACCGGGTGGAGATGGCCGCGATCGGGTTGTTGGCACTGGCCTGGCTCATCGACCGGACCTTGGATCGAAGTGGTGACTGACGTGGGCTCGCACGGGTTTCCTTCGATTCCTCCACTGGGCGCGCGAGCCATGGAAGAAGCGCGGGCTCGGTGGGCCACTCGGGCCATGCCCCCGGGCGCGCTGGGGCGGCTGCAAGAGGTGGCCGTCCACCTGGCGGGTGTCTCCGGCGTTTGCCCGCCGCCTGCGCCCCGCAGGCCAGTGGTGGTTGTGTTCGCCGGCGATCACGGTGTGGTGGCCGACGGGGCCAGTGCATGGCCGTCGGAGATCACCGCGGCCATGGTCGCCACGGTGAGCAGCGGCGGGGCCGCCATCTCGGTGTTCGCCGAGGCGGTGGGCGCTCAGTTGGTGGTCGTCGATGTCGGAGTGCAGACCCCGCTTGGCCCTCTTCCGGGCGTGATAACCGAGCGGGTGGCCGACGGCACCGCCAGCATCGTCTCTGAGCCGGCTATGACCCCCGACCAGGCCAACGCCGCGCTGGCTGTCGGCATGCGGATCGCCTCGGAGCAGATTGCCGCCGGTGCCGACTGCCTCATCGGCGGCGACTTGGGCATCGGCAACACCACATCGGCGGCCGCGCTGATTGGGGCATTCACCGGCCGGTCAGCAGAGGATGTCACCGGAGCTGGCGCGGGAGTCCCAGCCGGGGGGCTCGACCACAAACGCCGGTTGGTGGCTGGCGCCATTGAGAGAGCCGCCGCCTGCGCCGGACCGCTTGATGTGCTTGCCACGGTGGGCGGGCTGGAGATTGGCGCCTTGGCTGGGTTCTACATCGCTGCGGCCCAGAACCGGGTCCCCTTCATCGTGGACGGGGTGATCGCCGGGGCCGCCCTGTGCGCCGCCGATGCTCTGGCCCCCGGTACCGCAGCCCACGCCATCGCCGGCCATCGCTCCAGCGAGCCGGCCGCGTCCATTGTGCTCGACCACTTGGGGCTAAATCCCCTGCTCGACCTCGAACTCCGTCTGGGAGAAGGAACCGGCGCCTGCCTGGCCCTTCCCCTGGTCCAAGCGGCAGTCCGGGCGCTTGCCGACATGGCTGACCTGCCCGAGCCTGGGCCAGCGTGAGCTGAAAACTAGTTGTCCCAGGCAGTGCGGGCTCGCACGTCGGCGAACACGTCTTCGGCCCTGGTCAGTAGTCGACGGTGGGACAACAGGGCCATGGGGTCGCCCTCAAAGGTGATTTCCCCGTTCAACACCGCTTCCTCAGCCGACTGCTCTCCCTGGGCAATCGCCTCCGCAGTGTTCCGGCTCTGACAGAACACCACCGCCGGATCGGTGGCAGCTCCGGGGCGGACACTGGCACCGTCGCTGTCGAACATCAGGTGGAACACCACCTCGCCAACTCGCTGTTCCACTGCGAATTGCTCACCATCCGGAGCGCGCAGCCCCGATGCCCGCAGCGCGGCGTCAGCCGCTTGGATCCACTCGTCGCTCAAGTACTCCAGCACCAAGCCTCTACGGTACTGATGATCCCTCATGACCACTGCACCAACGCACCGACTGTGGGCCGAATCGTGGTACGGCGATTTTGCCGCCCCCGACGGTTCGCTGGGGGGCTACGCGCAGCTCACGCTGTGGCCCAACCTGGGGAGGAGTTGGTTCTGGTCGGCGCTGGTCGGACCCGACCGCCAGCCGGTGTATCTGGTGGAGACCGACGCCCCGCTGCCCCGGCCGTCCACCTTGGAGCTGCGAGCCCCCGGACTGTGGACCGAGTTCATCGAGCAGATCCCCGGCGAGCACTTCACCGTGGACCTGGAGGCGTTCGCCGTGGCCCTCGACGATCCCGAAGATGTGTTCGCCAAGGGTTGGGGCGACCGGGTGCCCTACGGCTTGGAATTGGAGTGGGAGGCTGAAGCCGACACGCTGGATGTGGTCCACGGCCAAGTGCTGGTGGGCGACGTGGTCATTGAGCTAGATGGCCGGGGCCGTCGCTTCCACTGGGAAGGCCTGCCCGCCTGGTGGGACCGAGAGTGGACCAACGGCCCGACCGACGGCACCGAGATAGCCTCCGCCCCCCTCCCCGTAAACCATCCCGACACCGCCCAGCGCACCCGCCTCGAGCGATCCCTGGTCGCTACTCCTTCGGGCCCCGCCTGGACCGAGCAGAACCGCCTTGCCCCGCGGCCATAGCGGAAAGGACGAGGACCAGGGAGGCGGCGGCGACGGCTAGGAGGGCGGGGAGCCACAGGTCGGCGGCGGGGGCCCAGCCCAGGCCGGTGCCGTCGATGGCTTCCTCGGCGTGGCGGCTGATCACGCCCACTCCGGCGGGCCACGGCCACAGCACCCGCAGCGAGCCCAACAGCAGCCCCACCATCACCGCCAAAGTGGGGTCGGGCCAGCGGTGGAGCACGCGGCCGATCAAATTGGAGAACAATGCCAACCCCAGCACTGCTCCCGCGGCCAGCGCTGCCAGATCACCCCAAACCCAGTCGTCCACCGCGGCGATCGCCGCCGGGTACACCCCCAGCATCAACAAGATGAACGATCCGGAGATGCCGGGCAGCAGCATGGCGCACACCGCCACGAGCCCTGACCCGAACAGCGCGATCTCCGTCTGGTCGGCCACCGGTGCCGACTGGAGTCCCAGCAGCCAGAAGAACAGCCCGCCCACCGCCAGCGCCGTCATCGCCAACCCCGCACCGGGCTTGTCCACCAGTTTCCAGGCCACTACCACCGATGCCGCCACCAAACCAAAGAACAGCCCGGCCATGGCCTCGGGCTCCTCGGCCAGCAGTTCGTCGATCACCGATGCTAGGGCCGCGACGGCGACCACGATGCCCGCCGCCAGCGGCACGGCGAACCACCAGTCAAAACTCCGCAGACTTTCCCACGCGCCTCGCCAGTTCCCCCGCAGCAAGGCGCCCACCACCCCGGCTCCGGCCCGCACGGTGTCGATCAGCCGTTGATAGATCCCCAGCAGCAGCGCCACCGTGCCCCCCGACACGCCGGGCACCACGTCGGCCGCCCCCATGAGAACGCCTCGCGCCACATGGCGGACGGTTTCGTTGGCGCGACCCCACATCAAGCCGCGAGGCTACCGCTTTGCAGACGGACCCCTAGCCAGCCAGTTTGCGGTTCTTGACCTTGGCCTTGATGTAGTCGCGGTTGGTCCAGGCGATGAAGTCGATGGGGATCTCCTTGGGGCAGGCCTCTTCGCACTCGCCGTGGTTGGTGCACGAGCCGAAGAACTCCTCCATGGTCTCCACCATGGCCTCGGTGCGGGCCCAACGCTGAGCTTGGCCTTGGGGGAGCAGGTTCAGGTGCTGGACCTTGGCCGCGGTGAACAGCTGGGCTGCGCTGTTGGGACAGGCGGCCACACAGGCCCCGCAGCCGATGCAGGCCGCGGCGTCGAAGGCGGTGTCGGCCGTCTCCTTGGGCACCGGGGTGAGGTTGGCGTCGGGAGCCGCGCCGGTGTTCACCGAGATGTAGCCCCCAGCAGCGATGATGGCGTCCATGGCCCGGCGGTCCACTGCCAAGTCCCGCAGCACGGGGAACGACGTGGCCCGCCACGGCTCGATCACGATGTGGTCGCCATCGCTGAAGCTACGCATGTGGAGCTGGCAGGTAGCCGTGCCCTTCTGGGGGCCGTGGGCCTGGCCGTTGATCATCAGACCGCAGGTACCGCAGATGCCCTCCCGGCAGTCGGACTCGAACACGATGGGCTCGTCACCCATTTCGATGAGCCGCTCGTTGACGATGTCGAGCATCTCCAAGAACGAGGCGTCGGTGCTGATGCCGCTGGCCTCATAGGTCACGAATCGGCCCTCGGCCAGCGGACCGTCCTGGCGCCACACCTTGAGCGTGAGGTTGATCTCTGAGCTCACTTGTAGCTCCTCTGGGTCAGCTCCACGTTCTCGAACTCCAGCTCCTCCCGGTGGCGGGTTTGGGGTGTTCCCTCGCCGTTCCACTCCCAGGCGGCCACGTGGGTGAAGTTGTCGTCATCGCGCATGGCCTCGCCTTCTTCGGTCTGGTGCTCCTCCCGGAAATGCCCCCCGCAAGACTCCTCTCGGGTCAGGGCGTCGCGGGCCATGAGCTCGGCCAGCTCGAACAGGTCGGCCACCCGTCCGGCCTTCTCCAATGACTGGTTGAGGGTGTCGGCCGAGCCCAGCACCCGCACGTTGCGGTGATACTCCTCCCGCAGCGCGGGGATCTCCGACAGCGCCTTCTCCAAGCCGGTCTTGTTGCGGGCCATGCCGATGTAGTCCCACACCAGCTTGCCCAGCTCCCGGTGGTAGTGGTCCACCGAGCGGGTGCCGCCGATCGACAGCCAGCGGTTCACCTCGTCGGTCACCGCCTGCTCGGCGCCAGCGAACGCCGGCTCGGACGTGGCCAGGGCTGGGTCGCCCAAGAAGTCGGACAGGTAGTTGCCGATGGTGTAGGGCAGGATGAAGTAGCCGTCGGCCAGACCTTGCATGAGGGCCGAGGCGCCCAGTCGGTTGGCCCCGTGGTCGCTGAAGTTGGCCTCGCCCAGCACGAACAGGCCGGGCACGTTGCTCATCAGTTCGTAGTCCACCCACAAACCGCCCATGGTGTAGTGGGTGGCCGGGTAGATGCGCATGGGCACCCGGTAGGGATCCTCTCCGGTGATGCGCTCGTACATGTCGAACAGGTTCCCGTACTTGGCCCGGATCACCGCCTCGCCGTCGCGGGCCATGGCGCCGGAAAAGTCCAGGTAGACGCCGTTGCGCAGCGGGCCGACGCCTCGGCCCTCGTCCACCACGGTCTTGGCGTTGCGGGAGGCCACGTCGCGGGGCACCAGGTTGCCGAAGGCCGGGTACTTCCGCTCCAAGAAGTAGTCCCGGTCGGCGTCGGGGATCTCGTCGGGCGCCCGCCCGTCTTCGTGGGCCACCGGCACCCAGATGCGCCCGTCGTTGCGCAGCGACTCCGACATCAGGGTCAGCTTCGACTGAAAGTCGTCGCTGGCCGGGATGCAGGTGGGGTGGATTTGGGTGTAGCACGGGTTGGCGAACATCGCCCCTTTGCGGTGGGCCCGCCACGCCGCGGTCACGTTGCACATCTTGGCGTTGGTCGACAGGAAGTACACGTTGCCGTAGCCGCCGGTGGCCAGCACCACGGCATGCGCCGAGTGCGCCACGATCTCGCCGGTGATGAGGTCACGGGTCACCACGCCCACCGCCCGCCCGTCGTGCATCACCAGCTCCAGCATCTCCGAGCGGGTGTGCAGCTCCACCGTGCCCGCCGCCACCTGGCGCATCAGCGCCGAGTAGGCCCCCAACAGCAGTTGCTGGCCGGTCTGGCCTCGGGCGTAGAACGTGCGCGACACCTGGGCTCCGCCAAAGGAGCGGTTGTCGAGCAGCCCGCCGTATTCCCGGGCGAAGGGCACGCCCTGGGCGGTGGCTTGGTCGATGATGTCCACCGACACCTCGGCCAGGCGGTACACGTTGGCCTCCCGGGCCCGGTAGTCGCCCCCCTTGATGGTGTCGTAGAACAGCCGGTACACGCTGTCGCCATCGTTCTGGTAGTTCTTGGCCGCATTGATGCCGCCCTGGGCGGCGATGCTGTGGGCCCGGCGGGGAGAGTCGTGGTAGGTGAGCACCTTGACCCGGTAACCCAGCTCGCCCAGGGCGGCGGCGGCCGAAGCCCCGGCCAGGCCCGAGCCCACCACGATTATGTCGAAGCGGCGCTTGTTGTTGGGGTTCACCAACCGCATGGAGAACTTGTGGTCGGTCCACTTGCTGTCCAGCGATCCGGCCGGGATGCGGGCGTCGAGCGAGCCAAGCATCAGTGGTCCTCCCCTTCGGCGGCGCCGTGCTGGAGCTCCTCAACGATCGAGCGGCCGTTGTCGTCGATCACTCCGGCCTGCACGAAGATCGGGAAGCTCAGGTTGCCCACCAGGATGATCCCGGCCAGCCCGGCGGCCAGGTAGCGGCGCAGATGGTTGTAGCGGGGGCTGTTCACCCCCAGGCTCTGGAACATGCTCCAGGTGCCATGGAAGATGTGGACGGCCAGCGCGGTGTTGGCCACGATGTACAGGATCGCCACCGGGATACTGCTCAGGCTCTCCGACACGTTGTGGTAGGGGTCGCCCCGCACGAAGTCGGGGTTGAACCAGCCCCAGGTGAGATCGGCCAGGTGGTAGAAGAGGTACAGCCCGATGATGGGGCCGGTCCACCGCATGGTGCGGGAGGCGAAGTTGGCCGCGATGTAGTTGCGCCCCCCGGGATAGCGCTGGTCGGCGGCAATGCTCATTCGGCTGAGGGAATAGGCCGAGTGGATATGCAGGGCGAAGGCGATGATCAGCCCGATGCGCATGATCCACAGCAGCCAGGTGCGGGGGAGGAGCTTGGTGCCCAAATCCCGCAGGGTCTCGGCGTATTCGTGGATCTCCAGCGGGCCCTCGTAGAGGTGGAGGTTGCCGATCATGTGGACCACGATGAAGCCCAGCAGCGCAAGCCCGGTGAGGCCCATCACCCATTTCTTGCCCACCGCGGTTTGGTAGATGTTGAGCGGCCACGGGAGCCTCACCTTGGGCTCCGACCGCACCGGAGGCGGCGTGCTCACTCTGGTTATGGCTTGGGCCATCTTCTGCCTCCGCTCCGGGCTACCCGCAGCCCGGAAGCTTTCGCGCTATTGCCGACGGTACCGGCGCCCCGCTCCCAGCGGCTAGCCGTACCGGGGCATTGACGGACTGCTAACCCAGTACACGGATGAGCCCCGGGAATTGCCCGACAACCGCGTCGGCCGTCAGCAGCCTCAGCGCCTCGGCGTGGGCTTGGGCGATCAGGAGCCGATCGAGAGGGTCGTTGTGAATGGGGGGCAGGGTGTCCACGGCCACGGGGTGGGTTCCTGTGATCGCCAACTCGAGGTATCCGTTGTTGCGCTGGCAGTGAGGGGTATCGCAGAGTCTATTGGTAGACATCCGAAAATCGAAGGTCTAGATTTGCCATATGGATGCACCGCGCCTTGGAGGCACCACTCTCGTGAACATCAACGACTTCAAGCGCGATTCCCATGCGGCCAAGTACGTGGTCGAGTTGGATTGCCGGCCTGAGGCCGCTGAACGGCTCCTTTGGCTGCTTAACAGTCCTGCGAACGAGCAGCGTCTGGTGGACGCGGAGATGAACGGCATGCCCGCGCTGGCCGGAATTGCCCGGTTCTTGGAAGACGACCCGATAATTGGTGAAGTCCTCGATTCCGATCCGGTCAGCCTCCGCTTTCGCCAAGCCGTCGGTGTGGCCATCAAGCTGAAGATGGCCAAGCTCGGTTGGAAGACCACCGGCACAAAGGGCGCGGTCAGGGGGTCCCGCCACTTCACCAAAGCCGAGCGCTATGCCCAAGAGGAGCTCGATGATGATGCTTACCGAGAGCGCGCCCTCGCAGCTATGGAACGTGTGAGGAACATAGGTAGCAAGCGCGAGCAGGAAGAAACCGGGCGCTACTTGATGGAGGCCTTGGCGGAGACGCGCCGCGCTGAAGGCCGCCCGTTCTAGCAAGGCCTTTTGGTGTTGCTCGTTCTGGACAGCAGCCCACTGGGGCTGCTGAGTGACCCGAAGATGAGCCCACATTCACAGCAAGTTGACGAATGGGCTACGGATCGACTGAGGGCCGGAGATCGCTTGGCCGTTCCCGAGATTGCTGATTATGAGGTACGACGCGAGCTATTGCGTGCCGACAAGAAACTCGGCATCGCCCGGCTCGACGATCTTTGCGCGAGCCTCACGTACTTGCCACTCACCACTCCGGTGATGAGAGACGCCGCGGGGCTGTGGGCCGATGCCCGCAATGCCGGCCGCCCAACCGCTCACCCTTACGCTCTCGACGGGGACGTGATCCTCGCCGCCCAAGCTAGAAGCGCCCAAGCTGCCTATGGCAGAGAGACCGTGGTGGTAACCACCAACGTCGAGCATCTGTCCCGCTACATCGACGCCCGCCTCTGGTCCGATATCTGAACAGGCGCCTAACCCTATCAGACGGCCTTCAGAGCCTCATGGCCACTGACAGCCCTGGGCTCAATTCACCCAGGAGACGCCGACCGGGCGGTTCGTCGTCCAGTTCCAGCAGGTGGCTCGGCCGTCGGTGTCGAGCGCGCAGGTATGAGCACCGCCGGCTGTAATGGCGGTGAATGTGCCGTCGGGCGCGTCCGCTTGGCCGTTGTCGTTGTCGCCCCAGCAGACGGCCTGGCCGTCGGTGTCGAGGGCGCAGGTGTGGCCTGAGCCTGCTGTGATGGCGGTGAATTCGCCGTTGGGCGCGTCAGCCTGGTCGTAGAAGTTGCTGCCCCAGCAGGCGATTCGGCCTTGGGTGTCGAGCGCGCAGGTATGAGCACCGCCGGCTGTGATGGCGGTGAATGTTCCGTCGGGCGCGTCCGTCTGGCCGCCGTCGTTTCTGCCCCAGCAGGTGGCCTGGCCATCGGTGTCGAGGGCGCAGGTGTGAATACTGCCGGCTGTGATGGCGGTGAATGTTCCGTCGGGCGCGTCCGTCTGGCCGCCGTCGTTTCTGCCCCAGCAGGTGGCCCGGCCTTCGGTGTCGAGGGCGCAAGCATGAGATCTGCTGGTTGTGATGGCGGTGAATGTTCCGTCGGGCGCAAATGCCTCGCCATTGCTGCCCCAGCAGGTGGCCTGGCCATCGGTGTCGAGGGCGCAGGTGTGAATACTGCCGGCTGTGATGGCGGTGAATGTTCCGTCGGGCGCGTCCGTCTGGCCGCCGCCGTTGTCGCCCCAGCAGGTGGCCTGGCTATCGGTGTCGAGGGCGCAGGTGTGGTCTGAGCCTGCTGTGATGGCGGTGAATTCGCCATCGGGCGCGTCCGCTTGGCCGTCGTAGCCGCCGCCCCAGCAGACGGCCTGGCTATCAGTGTCGAGGGCGCAGGTGTGAATACTGCCGGCTGTGATGGCGGTGAATGTTCCGTCGGGCGCGTCCGTCTGGCCGCTGCCGTTTCTGCCCCAGCAGGTGGCCTGTCTATCGGTGTCGAGGGCGCAGGTGTGGTCTGAGCCTGCTGTGATGGCGGTGAATTGGCCGTCGGGCGCGTCCGCTTGGCCGTTGTCGTTGCCGCCCCAGCAGGTGGCTCGGCCTTGGGTGTCGAGGGCGCAGGTGTGAATACTGCCGGCTGTGATGGCGGTGAATTGGCCGTCGGGCGCGTCCGCTTGGCCGAGTTCGTTGCCGCCCCAGCAGGCGATTCGGCCTTGGGTGTCGAGCGCGCAAGTGTGGCCGTATATGTGGTAACTGCCGGCTGTGATGGCGGTGAATGTGCCGTCGGGCGCGTCCGTCTGGCCGTCATAGTTTCTGCCCCAGCAGGTGGCTCGGCCATTGGTGTCGAGTGCACAGGCATGACTTCCGGCGGCTGTGATGGCGGTGTATTGGCCGTTGGGCGCGTCCGTCTGGCCGTCATAGTCGTGGCCCCAGCAGGTGGCTCGGCCATTGGTGTCGAGCGCGCAAGTGTGGAATCCGCCGGCTGCGATAGCGGTGTATTGGCCGTTGGGCGCGTCCGTCTGGCCGTAGTCGTTGCTGCCCCAGCAGGCGATTCGGCCTTCAGTGTCGAGGACGCAGGTGTGAAAATAGGTGGTGGTGATGGCGGTGTAGGGCGGGGATGCTCCAGGGTCGGTGCCTCCGTTGGCTGTGAAGTCGGTGCTTTCAGTGCTCGAAGACGGCGATTCCCCAGGCTCGGCGCTGCTGCCAGATGTGATGTCGGTGCTATTCGCAGTCGTAGGTGGAGACAGCTCAGATTCAGTACCGGCACCGGCTTCGATATCGGTGCCAGCTGTGCTCGAAGGAGGGGATGATCCAGACCCAGTGCTGCCCCCGCATGCAGCCAGCAATAGGACAATTGTGCAAGATACACTAATGCAATATGACATCTTCATATGTCGAAAACATACCCCCACCGATCCAGCCAACCTCATTTGACGTCCCACTCCACCGAGTAGCTGCCCTAGGGAGCAGTCGAACAACCAGGGCTTAGGCTGGCTAGCCCAGGACGCGGATGGGGCCGGGGTATTGCCCGACAACCGCGTCGGCCGTCAGCAGGGTTAGGGCCTCGGCGTGGGCTTGGGCGATTAGGAGCCGATCGAAGGGGTCGTTGTGGATGGGGGGCAGGGTGTCCACGGCCACGGCCTGGGTTCCTGTGATCGCCAACTCGAGGTATCCGTTATCACGCTCTCGACGGGGACGTGATCCTCGCCGCCCAAGCCAGAAGCGCCCAAGCTGCCTACGGCCGAGAGACCGTGGTGGTAACCACCAACGTCGAGCATCTGTCCCGCTACATCGACGCTCGACTCTGGTCCGATATCTGAACAGGCGCCGCAATTGCTCACCGGCCCGCCGATACCCGCCGGTGGATCGTGACGACAGCCCCGCCGGGGGATCGCGGAGTAGGGTTCAACACCTATGTCTCAACCCTCCACGCTCGGAGAGCTCAAAGAAGCCGGCTGGCAGTCCGTCTCGGTCAAACACGAGATCCGCCAAAACGCCATTCGCCGCATAAGAGCCGGCGAAGACCTGTTCCCCGGCATCTGGGGCTACGAAGACACCGTCATCCCCCAAATGGAGACCGCCCTGCTGGCCGGCCACGACATCATTTTTCTGGGCGAGCGGGGCCAGGCCAAGACCCGGATGATCCGCCTGGTTCTCGACTTGCTCGACGAGTGGCTCCCCATCGTGGCTGGCTCCGAGGTGAACGACGATCCCTACAACCCCGTCTCCAAGCACGCCAAAGACCTGATCGCAGCGGAAGGAGACAACACCCCGCTGACCTGGGTTCATCGCAGCGAGCGCTACGGGGAGAAGCTGGCTACTCCGGACACCTCCATCGCCGACCTGATCGGTGAGGTCGACCCCATCAAGGTGGCCGAGGGCCGCTACCTCTCCGATGAGCTCACCATCCACTACGGCCTGGTGCCCCGCACCAACCGGGGGGTGTTCGCCATCAACGAGCTCCCCGATCTGGCCGAGCGCATCCAGGTGGGCCTGCTCAACGTGCTGGAGGAGCGGGATGTGCAGATCCGGGGCCACAAGATCCGCCTGCCCCTCGACATCTTGCTGTTCGCCTCGGCCAACCCCGAGGACTACACCAACCGAGGCCGCATCATCACCCCGCTGAAGGACCGCTTCGGCGCCCAGATCCGCACCCACTATCCCACCGACGTAGACATCGAGCTGGACATCACCGAGCAAGAGGCCACCATGCCCGAGGCCGACCTGCCGGTGGTCATGCCCGACTTCATGAGCGAAGTGCTGGTGTATCTCAGCCAACTGGCCCGCCAGAACCCGCACATCAATCAGCGCTCGGGGGTGTCGGTGCGGTTGACCGTTTCCAACTACGAGACGCTGGCCGCCGCCGCCATTCGTCGGGCGCTGCGCACCGGCGAGCCCTCTGCCGTGCCCCGGGTGACCGACTTGGACGCTCTCGACCCCTCTACTTTGGGCAAGATCGAGATCGAGACCATCGACGACGGCCGGGACAGCGAGATCGTAGGCAACCTTCGCAAAGAGGCGGTCCGCCTGGCCTTCAGGGATGCGGTGGACCATGACGTGCAACACGAGGTAGTCGAGGCGTTCGAAGAGGGTCGGGTGGTCAACGCGGGAGACGACATCTCTTCCTCCGACTACGCCACGCTGGTGGAGGATGTGCCTGCCTTCTCCAGCGCTCTGGCCGCGCTGGGCTATGAACCCGGAGACCTGGAGAACCCGGCGTTGGTGGCCAGTGGCGTCGAGTTCGTGCTGGAGGGCCTCCACCTGTCCAAGCGACTCAACAAGGAATCGGTGGCTGGCGCCGCCGTCTATCGAGGCAGAACCTGATCTCTTTCATCAGGTCTATTGGCCGCGTGGGACATAAGACCATCACAATATTGACAGAAGACAATCATGGACTATTGTCTTTCTGTGCGACCCCCCCCCCCCCCTCATAACTGCCTGAAGCGTCAACGGAACCGCAATATGAGAGGACTGGGCACGATCGCCCTGCTTTGTGCCGCGGCTCTTGTCGTGATCGCCGCCTGTGGAGGCGGCTCATCGTCGGCGGTCAAGGAATTCGACATCGACTCCGACACCACCGGGCAGGAGTTTTTCGACGCTCTCTCGTCCTCAGAACAGGAGTGCATCCGCGGCGAACTGGATGACGAAGCCTTCGAGCGGTTTATGGAGCAGCTGGCTTTTGAAGATAACGAATCGGGGTCGGATACGGATGCTTTTCTTTGTCTTGCCCCAGAGACTGTCCGCGGCTTCTATTTCTCGGTCGTGGTCGCGACATATGAAGCGGAGCTAGGCAGGCTGAGCAGTAAAGAGAAGTCGTGCTTGCGAGACCTTGTGGGCGGTCTCGATCACACCTTCTTCACCGATGGAATCGACGAAGATGATTACGAGCGGTTCACGTCCAATGTAAGGAACTGCTTGTCCAGGCTGATCGGCTGACCGACTTCGGCATGCAACAGGGCAGTGCCGAGCGTGTGGCCGTGGCTAGGGCCTCGGGTCCGACGGCCTCCTCGGTGAGCCCATCAGGGAAAGGGGAGGACATGTGAGACCACGGAATCTGCTCGTTATGATTGTCGGACTCACGGCAACGTTCGCGCTTGTCGCGGCTGCGTGTGGCAACGACGACGATGATGGGGGTACAACCCCCATCACATCGGGACAACAAGATGACGACGGGGAAACCAAGCTCGTGCCGCCTAGCACAGTTGAACGGCCTGAGGAGCCAACCCCGGCTCCGACGGCATCCCTAGCGCCGACGGCCGCGGCGATTCCGACTGCCGCTCCGATTCCGACGGCCGCGGCGATTCCGACGGCCGCGGCGATTCCGACAGCCCCTCCCACGCCGTCGCCCACTTCGATGCCGACGCCTCCCCCCACGCCGACGCCCCCACCGACCCCGACGGCCTCCCCCGAACCAGCCCAAGTCCCACCTAGCGCCTTCACTGCCATCGCGGCAGGCCATTGGCACTCGTGCGCCACCACCGACCAAGGGCAGGCTGTCTGCTGGGGTGACAACAACTATGGCCAGGCTGATGCGCCCGAGGGCCGGTTCACCGCCATTGCCGCCAATTGGTATAACTCGTGCGGCATCACATCCGAAGGAGCTGTCGCCTGCTGGGGCACAGACATCTTTGGCCAGGCCAATGCGCCCGGGGGCCGGTTCATCGACATCGATACTGCCCGAAGCCATACGTGCGCCATCAAGACCGACGGCTCTGCCGTCTGCTGGGGCGACAACGACTACGGCCAAACCGATGCCCCCGCGGGCCGGTTCACCGCCATTGCCGTCGGCGAAGGCTGGTACGCCCATTCGTGTGCCTTGACAACCGAAGGAGCCGTCGTCTGCTGGGGTGATAACAGCGCTGGCCAAACCGATGCGCCCGCGGGCCGGTTCACCGCCATTGCGGCCGGCCGCGACCTTACGTGTGCAATAGACACCGACAGCTCTATTGCTTGCTGGGGAGACGATATCTACGGCCGGGCCGATGCTCCGGCGGGCCGGTTCACCGCTGTTGCTACCGGTGGCGCTCATTCTTGTGCAATTGACACCGACGGCTATGTCACCTGCTGGGGCGACAATTGGTATGGACAGGCCTCTGCCCCGTCGAGCCAGTTCACCGCCATTTCCACAAGCGATGTCCATTCGTGCGGTATAACGGCCGAGGGAACCGCCGTCTGTTGGGGCGAAAATGACGAAGGCCAGGCAAGCGCTCCCACGCTGGAGGACGTACTCGCCTTGCAGAGTTCTTCCCCCAGCGAGGTCGACGAAGGCCAAGCAAGCGCGCCTACCGCCTCCCCACCCCGGCGGCGCGAACTGATTCTCGGTACCAAAATCGTTGACAGAAGCCATGAATCACTCACAATCAAGTGGTGGGCCATCGAGGGTGACGCATCATATGATGTAGTTGACTACTACCAACTGAGCCGACGAACTCAAGAAAGCAGACGCGAAATCCTTGAATCGCAACCTGCAGGTTCTCCTTTTATTGATAGAGGCTTAGAGTCAAACACCATCTACTACTACACCATCCAAGCGTGCGATGACAGTGGATGTTGGGGTGAAGCTGATGAAATAGGGGGACTAACCGAATCCCGTGAACGGGTCAGTGCACCTCCCACTCCCACCGGCGTCCGAGGGCTAAAGTTCGACGTTTCATGGGCTTCCGACGATGCAGGAATTAGCTGGAAGTCCGTGGAAACGGCAACGTACTACGAGGTATATCAAGACTCCCACTTCGACGCTGAGGTGAGTGCTCCTCTATCAAGATATCGAGACTACGACCCCAATACTTCTTGGGGATCATTCACCACCACCAGGTACAAGGTCAGGGCGTGCAATAGAGCAGGTTGTTCCCCATTCTCAAGATCCGTCAGGGTTGACTAGTTGTACGCGATGGTCGCATTGTGCCTTGCAGTCTCCCTTACGTTGATTGCTGCAATGCTGTCAGTGACTGCAATCGTCGAAGCGCAGACCGTTGTTTCTGCACCTGAGATAGCATCTTTATCCCCGGTGGATCCGGCGCTGCACCGAGCCGTTAGAACTGGTGACATTGAGACAGTGCAGACTCTCATCAGGAACGGCGCGAATGTGAACTCGGCTACCACCGACGGTGATCCGCTCTTATATGAGGCGATAGTGCGTGGGCGTACAGAGATTGTGCGGATTCTTGTTGGCGCCGGCGCGGATGTGAACGCCAAGGATTCTGATGGTGATCCGCTCTTATATGAGGCGATAGTGCGTGGGCGTACAGAGATTGTGCGGATTCTTGTTGGCGCCGGCGCGGATGTGAACGCCACGACCCCTGGCGGCGACACACTTTTGCATGTTGCAACACGGCGTGGCCGTACAGAAATTGCCCAGATTCTCTCCACTGCCCTTGCGGCACCATCAAATGGAATTGCTCCAAGTGAAATAGTGAGGCGCGACCAACTCATCGCCGATCAGGAGTCGCTTCTCAATGTCTACCGCTGCCAATACCGCGTCGACACCCACGCAGTGCCCGGCGGATGTGCTGGTGGTCGGCCTTCCCAGGGCCGCACGACGCCCGGGATATTTGAGGGCACCCCCACACGGCACGACTTGTCGGCGCGCGATCAGCTCATAGCCAGCCAGGAGGCTCTGCTCAACGTCTACCGCTGCATGTTCAACGTTGATACCCAGGTTGTGCCCGGAGGCTGCTCGAGGCTCCCGACTTCAACCGTGACTCCCACGCCGACAGCAACTTCCACGCCGACAGCAACTTCCACGCCGACAGCAACTCCGACGCCAACGGTCGTGTCTACCGGCGATACCGTGGTATTCCAACGCGACGAGATACATTTGGAAATCAATGTGCAGGAAGTGGAAATGCGCAGCGGCAATCCAGCAACGAATCGCTATTTGGAGGAAGGAAACGAATGGATCAGTATCCTTATTGAGGTCAATAACCTTGGCAGTAAATGGGTTACGCCTCTCACTAGTTCTACGCCTCTCACTAGTTCTAGAATTGATTTTTCTCTGGTAGACGAAAATGGAGTAAAATACGATCGTTCGTTTGACGGACTGTCGACAGACAACCCTCGGTTTTCTAATCTAATCCGACCGGGGTCCACTGAGTTCGGCGATGTGGTGTTGCAGACGCGAGCCGATGCCAAATACCTGGCTCTTTCGATTAAACTCCGTTCTTTTGATGAAATACAATTGCCGTTTACCTATTGGCTAGAGCTTCCGCGGCGAGTGAAGGATGCGAAAATTACCGGAAGAACCTCCAGTTCATTAACTATTTTATGGTCAGAGATGCCAGATACTGACTATCACTTGCACAGGAGCCTTGACCCTGATGACGGTTTTTCTCTCATAGCATCAAATGCTAGTGGGGGGTTGTTCATGGACGATGACCTGATATCTAGCGAGACCTATTATTACAAAATTAAAGCCTGTAATGATGTTGGCTGTTCGCGATTATCCTATAGTAGAGGAGCTGTGACAGAACCGGATAGGCCGATTATTCCGCAATCTCCCACCGGAGTTAAAGGGCACAAGATTGATGTTGCTTGGGCCACAGATGATGCAGCCGTGTCGTGGGATACAGTTGAATATGCTACCTACTATGAAATATATCAAGATGAATCAAGAGATGAGGTCTTGTACGCTCCTGCCAATTATTATCGTGACTTCGACCCTAGTAGCACTTGGGGTTCATTTGAGACTACTACATATGCAGTAAAGGCTTGCAACAAGTTTGGTTGTTCCGAACTTTCAAATTATGTCACTGTTAGTTGAAAGCAGGCTTGGCTCTGTTTCTTCATGGGGGTGTGGGATATTCAACTCTGCTCATAGAGAATCAGGGCTGGTTGTAGTCCCCTCCTTTACCTGGATACGGTCGCGCAGGGTGAAGGCGGCGTCTTTGGGGTTGCGATCCCGGTCGAACAGACCCCGGGCGGTTGACCTTCCCAAGAGCCACTGGTAGCCGTCCACCGCGGTGTCGGCGAAGAACCCGACCACATTGATGCCGTCGGCTCTCGCCGCGTCAACCTGATCTAGCGTCCGCCCCAACAGCTGGTCGCGCCAGGTCTCATCGGTGGTGGACACGCCGGTACCGGCCACCGCCAGCGGCACGTCGCCCAGCATGTCGGCCAGACGGGCCAACGCCCGGCCCAACTCCTCGGGCTCGGGGGCCAACCCCGAGTCATCGCACCGAGCGGTGGCCGGATACGGCCCCATGTGGCCGTGTTGGTCAACCGAGATCGGGGTGTCGAAACACATGCCCACCACGTCGATCGCCTCCCGGAATTCTTCTCGGGCCACCACCGGGCGATCGGGCACAGTGATCTCCCCGTCGGTCAGCGCCGAAGTCCAGCTTTGCCACAGCAGGCGGTCCCACCATCCCTGCCAAGCGAAGGTGTCGGACCGCTGGTCGGCGGCGAACACGGTGTGGAGGCCGAACACCCCCATGATCGGCTGACTGCCGCTGCGGAGCAGCCGGCAAGCCTCGAACATGGCCTCCAGTCCGTGCTGAGTCGCCTCCACCGCGGCGGCGGTGCTGCGCCAACCGGGAGGACGCTGTGCCAAGAGGCGGCTCCGCACCGCCCAGCCCACCGGGTCTTCCACTGGCACCCATCCGGCTACCCGGTCGGAGAACCACTCGCCGCACCGATCCACCCATCGGGCCCACCACAGCGAGCGTCCCTGACGGGTGCTCCAGCCACCTTCGTCGTCGACAAACCACCCCGGCAGGGTGGTGTTCTGAAGCACTAGCCAGGTTTGCAGCCCGGCATCTCGGGCGGCAGCCAACATGTCCAGATATCGGTCCACGGCATCGTGGTCCAGCTTGCCGGGCTCAGGCTCCACCCGGGCCCACTCCACCGGAAGCCGGCAATGGGTGAATCCCCACTCGGCCAGCATCTGGAGGTCGGCCCGGAAGTCGATACCGAAGCCGCAGCCCTCGCCCGAGCGGGGTGCTCGCCCCTCCCGTTCCCATACCGACCAGTCTGCGGCGGGGCCGACTCCCTCCAACGACACTGAGTCCGCAGTCCACCCCCAGGCGAACTGGTCGTCCGTTGTATCGATGCCGCGGTCCACTTCGTTCAGAGTAGGTTGGCGGAATGCTTCGGAGATGGCGCAGGGCCCGCCGTCGATCAACCCACCGGGTGGCCTATTCCCGCTGGGACGGCTCCCAGACCGGGTTCGACTTCTCTACCTCCGACTTGTTCGCCCAGATGAACGACGACCTCCTCTATCACGGCGATGTGAACGCCGCCCTTCGGCGGCTCCTCCAACAGGGCTTCGACGTGGACGGCCAGCAGGTTCAGGGCTTGCGAGAGATGATGGAGCAGCTCCGCCAGAGGCGCCAGGAGCGGTTGGAGCAGCACGATCTGGGCGGGGTTTACGACGACATCGCCCAGGAGTTGCGCGACGTGGTCGACATGGAACGCGATGCCCTCGACGACCTGGCTGCTTCAGCGGCCGAATCGGGAGACGAGCGCCGCGCCGCCATCACCGAGGAAACGGTGGACCAGCGCCGGTTCCAGCTCGACATGCTGCCCCCCGATCTGGCCGGCCAGATCAAGGAGTTGGAGAACTACCAATTCACCTCGTCGGAGGCCCAGCAGCGGTTTGACGAACTGGTGGAGCAGCTCCGCCAGCAGCTCATGCAGAACTACGTCAACCAGATGACCGACGGCATGAACAACCTCTCGCCCGAGGATCTGGCCCGGGCCAAGGACATGATGGCCGAGCTAAACAGCCTGCTGGAGAAGCGCCAGATGGCCGACGACCAGCTGCCCGCCGACGTCACCGATCCGGCTGAGCGCAACCGGATGCTGGACGAGCGCCTCCAATCCGACTTCAACAGCTTCATGGAGCGCTTCGGCGACTTCTTCCCCGAGAACCCCCGCACGCTGAGCGAGCTGCTGGAGGTGATGGCCCGGCGCATGGCGGCCATGTCGGCCATGATGGCGTCGATGACGCCCGAGCAGCGGGCGCAGCTACAGGGTCTGGCCGAACAGCTCCTGCAAGACATGGACCTGCGCTGGCAGGTGGATCAGCTGTCACAGAATCTCCAGTCCATGTTCCCCGATGCCGGCTGGGACCGGTCTTACGACTTCAGCGGGGCCGATCCGCTCGATTTCGCCTCCGCGGCCCAGATGATGCAGGAACTGGGCGACTTGGACCAGCTCGACAACCTCCTGAGAAGCGCCAACAACCCCGGAGCGCTGGCCGAGGTGGACATCGACCGGGCCCGGGAGCTGCTGGGCGACGAGGCGGCCCAGAGCCTGGAGCAAATGGCCGATCTGGCCAAGATGTTGGAAGAGGCCGGGCTGATCGAGAACCGGGAGGGGCGTCTGGAGCTCACCCCCCGGGCTATCCGCCAGATCGGCCAGAACGCTTTGTCGGACTTGTTCAAGAAGCTCCAGCAAGACCGAGTGGGTCAGCACACCATGGAGATGTTCGGTGGGGGCCACGAGCGGGAGTACCACACCAAGCCCTATGAGTTCGGCGACCCCTTCAACCTGGACATCGAGCGGACCATCCGCAACGCCATCCAGCGCACCGGGGGCGGCACCCCGGTGGAGCTGTCACCCGACGACTTCGAAGTTGAGCGCACCGAAAACATCGTGAGGTCGTCCACCGTGCTGATGCTCGACCTGTCGCTGTCGATGCCGATGAGGGACAACTTCCTGCCCGCCAAGAAGGTGGCCATGGCCCTGCACTCGCTCATCAGCTCGCAGTATCCCCGCGACTTCCTGGGCATCGTGGGATTCAGCGAGGTCGCCCGGGAGGTCAAGCCCGAGCAGCTTCCCGAGGTGTCGTGGGACTTCGTGTACGGCACCAACATGCAGCACGGGTTCATGCTGGCCCGCCAGATGCTGGCCCGCCACAGCGGCACCAAGCAGATCATCATGGTCACCGACGGGGAGCCCACCGCCCACGTGGATGATGACGGTCGGCCCTTCTTCTCCTATCCGCCGGCCCGGGCGACGGTGGACAAGACCCTGGAGCAGGTGATGCGGGCCACCCGGGAGGGAATTCGCATCAACACTTTCATGTTGGACGCCACCTCCTACCTCACCAACTTCATCGAGCAAATATCCAAGATGAACGGCGGCCGGGCCTTCTTCACCACCCCGGAGACCTTGGGCGACTACGTGTTGGTGGACTTCGTCGAGCACAAGCGGAAGCTGCTGGGTGGCCGCCCCCTCTAGAGGTGTCGCACTAGGGCGGCCCAGAAATTTATTGGTGGATTGAGAAATTTCCTCTTGCGTTTGGCGCAATTCCGTGTCAAGGTTACGTTATTGAAATTACAAGCACGTTGTTTCCTATCCCCCGGCTGACCAGGCCGAAGGCGGGAGGCGGCGGGCAGGGGGCGACACACTGCATGTCTAGGAGGGCTCAATGAGACTGGTAGAGACGACAGCGAAGCCGTCGCAGACAGGCGAGGATGGCCGAGCGTGGCAAGCGCTGGCCAACTGCCTGGGGGTGGACCCCGACCTGTTCTTCCCCGAGCGGGGGGCATCCACCCGAGAAGCCAAGGAGGTATGCCGGGCCTGCGTGGTGCGTGAGGAGTGCTTGGAATACGCCATAGTGAACGGCGAGAAGTTCGGCATCTGGGGCGGCATGAGCGAGCGGGAGCGGCGCCGAGTCCGCCGGGCCCGGGGGCTCACTCGAGTTCGGGAGCCGCTGAAAGCGGTGGCCGACACCTCTGGCGCCTGAGTGTCATCCCCCGTGGCGCGGGCAAGACGGTTACCGGGTAGCCTGAAACCATGAATCTCGGGGCAACGGAGCTGATCATCGTCTTGGTCATCCTGTTGGTGCTGTTCGGTGGGGCCAAGCTCCCCAAGCTGGCCCGCTCGCTGGGTCAAGCCCAGAAAGAGTTCAAGCAGGGCGTCACCGATGGCAACAAGGGTGACGACAAGCCAGGGGAGCAGTCTTCCGGCGATACCGGCGAGCAACCCAAGAACTCATAGACTCCCCCTTTCATGAACACAGCCTCTTCGTCCGAAGAGCTCGTGATGTCGCTGGGCACACTGTGCGTCAACCCCTTCGAGTTGTCGTTCGACGAGCTTGACTCCTCTCTTGTGGCCACCGCTGCCGCCGGTTACACCGGAATCAGTGTGTGGCCCTTCGCCTTGGGAACGGCCGGCGTCGATGTCGCATGGCTGGTCGACCGGCTTCAAGAACTCGGACTGAACCATCCGGTGGCCGAAGCGGCTTTCGGCTGGCTGAACCCCGACCGCGACGCGGCCGCAGGAGAGGTGGCCTATCTAAGCGAGTACGCCGGTGCGGTGGGCAGCCGGGAACTTGTGGCCGTCACCATGGAGCCCTCGCTGCCGCCCATGGACGACGTGGTGGAACGCTTTCGAAAGCTGTGCCAGGCCGCCGCTGAGGCCGGATTGCAGGTGAGCATGGAGTTCCTTCCCTGGACCGGGATACCCGATTTGGCCACCGCCTGGGAGATCTTGCAGCGGGCCGACTGCGACAACAGCGGCATCATGGTCGACACCTGGCACTGGTACCGCCAGCCCGGTGGCCCCAACCCCGATCTGCTGCGCCAGATTCCCGCCGAAAAGCTGCGGGTGGTTCAGCTCTGCGATGCCGCCGCCGAGGTCCCCGACGACATGGACATCGCCACCGAGACAATGACTGCCCGGCTGCTCCCCGGCGAGGGCGCAGTCGACTTTGCCGAGGTCCTTGGCATCATCACCGGGTCTGGTGCCACCCCGATCTGGTTCCCCGAGGTTTTCAGCGCCTCGCTGGCCGCGGCCGGTCCCCAGACCATGGCCCCCCAGGTGCTGTCCGCTTCCCGTTCGGTAATGGTGTAGCGACGCCGACCCGCTGATTGAGTCCCGCCCTCAGGCGGCGGCTTGGCGAAGCAACCGGCGGCGTTGTCGCTCGGAGCGGCCGCCCCATACTCCGTGTTTGATTCGGTTGCACAGGGCGTAGGCCAGACAGGCCTCCTGGACTAAGCACTCCTGGCAGATTTTCTTGGCTTTTTCCACCCCGAGCCCATCGCTCGGGAAAAAGACGTCGGGCGACTCATCGACGCACCGGCCGTAAGCCATCCAGCTCTCGCTCATGGGACCTCCATCGGTTACATGCCCCCGCATGTATGACGCCCCACCGCAGCCAAAAGTTCCCTCCGAAGAGGAATTTCAAGAGCTATCGGCCGTCCGGTAAGTCAGCATAGCGGGGGATTTCGTTCCGGGGGAGTCGCCCAGGCGCGGCTGCTGAGAGCGCATTCGGGATGTCACCGAACGGCGGCTAGACTGGTACGGCCCCATTTCCCACAGGAGCAACAAAATGACTGACACCATGGATGCCCTGCCCGAGCCGCCCGCAGGGAACGTCAAGGTGGTTTACATGGGACCGGTAGCGCCCCACTGGGACTTCATGTCCGATTTTGGCGATTCCGGCCACATCGAGCAGTTCAAGGCCCGGGCCGAGGCTCGCCTGCTGCTGCTTCCCCCCCACGATCCGCAGTTCCGCCGGAACCGGGAGCGGATCAACCGGGACGCCGAGCGGGAGAACCTGCTCATTGAATGGGACTTGGGATACGACGAAGAGGAAGAGGAGAGCGAAGCGGACGAGGGTTAGACCCGTGAGCAGTGGGACATGATTGCGGAATCCATCGACACCGAGGCTGAGTCTGGTCGATTCATCAACCGCGAGCTGTCCTGGCTGGAATTCAACAGCCGCGTTCTGGCCCAAGCCGAGGATCCCTCGGTGCCCCTGCTGGAGCGGGTCAAGTTCTGCGGCATCTGGAGCTCCAACCTCGATGAGTTCTTCCAGGTTCGGGTGGCCGGCCTCAAAGACCAGCTGGCCGGACAGTTCACCGGCACCACCCCCGACGGGCGCACCGCGGCCCAGCAGCTCCACGAGATCCGCATCGAAGTGGACAACCAGATGGACCGGGCGGCCCGCTGCCTGAGCGGACTGACCGTCGAGTTGGCCGACGCCGGCATTGAGATTCTGAACTGGGACGATTTGGATGACGAGGACCGCAAGTTCCTCTCCGGCGAGTTCGACGACCGCATCTACCCGGTTCTGACCCCATTGGCGGTAGACCTCGGCCATCCGTTCCCCTACATCTCCAATCTGTCGTTGAGTTTGGGCGTGCTGATGATCGACCCGGCAGACGGCCACCAGCGATTTGCCCGCCTCAAGGTCCCGGCCACGTTCGGACGCTTCATCCAGCTTCCCGACGAGCATCGATTCGTGCCCGTCGAACAAGTGGTGGCCGCTCACCTCCCGACGCTCTTCCCCGGAATGGAGATCACCGAGACGGTGGCCTTCCGGGTGACCCGCAACGCCGACCTGGCCGTTGACGAGGGCGAGGCCCAAGACCTGCTGGCCGCGGTGGAGGTCGAGCTGCGCCGCCGCCGGTTCCGCAGCGTGGTCCGCCTGGAGGTGGAGCACTTGGTGTCATCGGAGATCCGCAACTTGCTCATCGAGGAGCTCGACATCGAGCGCAATGACGTGTACGAGGTGGACACCCTGTTGGAGCTGTCCAGCCTGTGGGGCTTGTTCGCCGTGGACCGGCCCGATCTCAAGAACCCGTCGTGGCAGCCGGTCAATCCCCTGCCTTCCAAGGCACCGGGTGACCAACCGATCGACCTGTTTGCCCGCATCCGCGAGGGCGACATTTTGGTCCATCACCCCTACGACTCCTTCACTGCCACCGTTCAGGAGTTCATCTGGCAAGCGGCCAACGATCCCAAGGTGCTGGCCATCAAGCTCACCTTGTACCGGACCTCGGGCGACAGCCCGATCGTGCGATCGCTCATTCGAGCCGCAGAGAGCGGCAAGCAGGTGGCGGTAGTGGTGGAGCTAAAGGCTCGCTTCGACGAGGAGGCCAACATCGAATGGGCCCGCCGATTGGAGCAAGCCGGCGTCCATGTGGCTTACGGGCTGGTGGGATTCAAGGTCCATGCCAAGACCTGCCTGGTGGTTCGGGAGGAGGCCGACGGAGTGCGCCGCTACTGCCACATCGGCACCGGGAACTACAACTCCATCACCGCCCGGGTGTACACCGATCTGGGGCTGTTCACCGCCGATCCCGAAGTCGGGGTCGACCTGACTCAGCTGTTCAACTCCCTCACCGGCTACGGCCGCGACATCCAATTCCGCCGCCTGGTGCCCGCCCCCCAGGGCCTGCGCCCGACGGTGACGGAGCTGATTCGCAACGAGGCGGCCCGCGGTCCCGAGGGCCGGATCATCATGAAGATGAACAGCCTGGCCGATGCCGAGATGGTCGAAGCCCTGTATGAGGCCTCCCAGGCCGGGGTGGAAATCGATCTGATCGTGCGGGCCATCTGCTGCCTGCGCCCAGGGGTGCCCGGCATGTCCGACACAATCCGGGTCCGCTCCCTTATCGGGCGCTACTTGGAGCACAGCCGCATCTACTACTTCGGAAATGGAGAGGACATCGGTGCCCCGGCCTACTACATCGGGTCGGCCGACCTCATGCCCCGGAACCTCAACCGCCGAATCGAGGCTCTGGTGGCGGTGGTCAACCCGGACCTGCGCCGCCGGCTCGACCAGGTGCTGGAGTTCAATCTCCGAGACGATGAATTGGCCTGGGATCTGGAGGCCGACGGCAGTTGGCAGCGAGTTCCCACCAGCACGGGATTTGAGGCCCACACCGCTTTTGAGCACCTGGTAGCCGGCCCTGTGGCCTAACAGAGTGTTCCATTAGCCCCTGGGGTATCCGCATTTTCGGCGGGTTCACGCCCTAACGTTATATTTCGTGCGTTTCGGAACGGTAGCGGTCATCCTCGGCGGCGGCGGCCTAGTCACCCGCCACAACGACGGGGAGTTGGAAGTTCTGATGGTCCATCGTCCCAAGCACCTCGACTGGTCGCTGCCCGCGGGAAAGCTTGATCCGGGTGAGACCTTGGCCGAGTGCGCGCTGCGCGAGGTTCACGAGGAAACCGGCTACGTCTGCGAGTTGGGTAGAGAGCTTGGCATGGTGGACTACACCGATCGCCGGGGTCGGACCCGCCAGGTGCACTACTGGGAAATGGACGCCATTGCCGGAAGCTTCACCCCCAATCCCGAGGTGGACGCCATCGACTGGGTACCGGTGCTGGAGTCGTTGAACTATTTCAGCAACGAACGCGACCTCAAGATGGTGAGCGCGTTCTTGGCCCTGGTGGGCGACAGCGTTTTGGCCTGATCGGGGCCTCTCCGAGGATTCCTTAACTGTTCACCTTCCGTTCAGACTGGCGCGACTAGCCGGCAATCCGACTGGCCTACTGTCTTGGCCACTCAGTGGTGGGTTTCTAGGGAGAATGGTTGCGGCGTCTGAGATTCGTCATGCCAATCATCGGAATGGTGGCGGTGTTAGCTCTGGTAGCCGGGGCGTGTAGTCGCGGCGGCGGCCGAGGTGTCGGCAGCGGCATCACCGGGCGGGTGACGATCTCGGGTTCTTCGACGGTGGAGCCGATCTCGGTGCGGGTGGCGGAGTTGTTTGAAGATGTGGAGTCCGGAGTGGCAGTCACGGTTGACGGCCCGGGCACCGGAGACGGATTCAAGCTGTTCTGCGCCGGGGAAACCGATATTTCCGATGCTTCTCGACCGATCAAGGACAAGGAAATCGGCGAGTGCGCGGAAGCGGGCATCGAATTTGTCGAGCTGCGGGTGGCCATTGACGGGATCGCGGTCATGACCAACGAGAACAACCCTGTGGATTGCGTGAGCTTTGCCGACATCTATGCGCTGGTGGGCCCCGAGTCCACCGGATTCAAGAGATGGACAGACGCGCAGGCTCTGGCCTCGGAGTTGGGGTCGTCCTCCACGCTGCCCGATGGATCGCTGGACATTTATGGTCCGGGTGAGGAGTCGGGCACATTCGACAGCTTCGTTGAGATCGTGCTGGAGCACATCGCCGACGAGCGAGGCCAAGACGCCACCACTCGTCCCGACTACAACGCCAATGCCGATGACAATGTGATCATTCAAGGGCTGCAATCCAGCGACAGCAGTCTCGGCTGGGTTGGGTATGCCTTTACCGCCAACGTTCAAGGGGTGAAGTTGCTAGACGTGGACGGTGGCGATGGTTGCAAGGCCGCCAGCCCTGATGCGATCGCCACCGGGGAATATCCGGTGGCCCGGTCGCTCTACATCTACGTGAACAAGGCCAAGGCTGAAGCCAGTCCAGCGGTGACCTCCTTTGTGGACTTCTACCTGAGCGATGGGGGCTTGGGCACCGCGGTCAGCGACGTGAAGTACGTGAACCTCACGGAAGAAGACAGGATGGCATCTCGAGCTGAATGGTCAGCCCGATGACAGACACCGGGAGGCTCACCGTCGAATCCTTGACGGCCGACCCTCGCCAGGCCCGCAAGGAGCAGGTGATCCGCTACTCGCTTGGAGTCACCGCGCTGGTGTCCATATTGATATCGGTGCTCATCATCTGGTCGCTGTTCTCTGAGGCTTGGACGTTCATGGTCGAGGTGAACTGGGGCTCGGTTTGGGACATCGGCTGGTTCCCCCGCCGGGGCATCTACGACATAAAGACGCTGCTAGTGGCCAGTTTCATCGTCACCGGTATCGCCATGATCGTGGCCGCTCCGCTGGGATTGGGAGCGGCCATTTACCTGTCGGAATATGCCCGGCCGGGAATCCGCCGCACGCTCAAGCCCATCTTGGAGATCTTGGCCGGGATCCCCAGCGTGGTTCTCGGCTTCTTCGCCCTGGAGTGGATTGCCCCCAACGTGGTCAAGACCCTCTTCAACGGGCCGGCCGCTGGCTCGCTGTTGGCCTCGGGCATCGGAGTAGGGGTCCTCATCATTCCACTGGTGGCGTCCATCTCCGAAGACGCCATGAATGCGGTGCCCATGTCGTTGCGGGAGGCATCCTCTGGTTTGGGGGCTCGCAAGATGACCACCACCGTCCGGGTGGTAATCCCCGCCGCTATCTCCGGGCTGGTGGCCTCGTTCATCTTGGCCGTATCCCGAGCCTTGGGCGAGACCATGGTGGTATTCCTGGCCGGGGGTGCGTCCCAGACCGCCACCTACACCGACAGCGCTTTAGACGGAAGCCTCCCCATGACTGCGGCCATGGCCTCACTGGCCCGGGGCACCGACAACGTGGTGGGCGAAGGCCTCACCTTTCAGAGCCTCTTTTTTGTGGGCCTCGTGTTGTTCGTGATGACCTTCGGGTTGAACATCGTGGCCAACCGGTTCGTCCAGCGGGTGCGGGAGCAGTACTAATGGCGGTTGGCAGGCTGGTTGGCCCTCGCACCAGCAAGTTGATGGTGCAGGCCATGGAGCGTCGGGCATGGGACATCAGAGGCCGGGTGTTCCAAGCCACTTTGCTGCTTACCTTGGCGATCTCGCTCTTCATTCTCGGCGTGCTGATTGTGGACGTAGTAGTGGACGCCTGGGGCGTGCTCACCGGCCGCCCCGGCGGGTTCTTAAACGGGACCATGCGGTCGGTCTCGCACGACCACAAGCTGGGCGTCCACCAGGCCTTGGTGGGCACGTTCTGGATCGCGGTGTTTGTGGCCGTGCTGGCATTCCCATTCGGCATTGGCGCGGCTATCTGGTTGGAGGAGTACGCCCCCAAGAATCGGTTCACCCGATTCATCGAATTGAACATCCGCAATCTGGCTGGGGTTCCCTCGATCGTGTACGGCTTGCTCGGCCTGTTCTACTTCGTGAACACCCTGGGCGACCTCACTGGGGGCAAGTCCATAGCGTCGGCAGGCATCACCCTGGCCATCTTGGTGCTGCCCATCGTGATCATCACCGCTCAGGAGGCCATCCGGGCGGTCCCGCAAGGACTCAAAGAGGGGGCCTACGGTGTGGGGGCCACCAAGTGGACCATGATCCGCAGCCAGGTGCTGCCCTACGCAGCACCGGGCATATTGACCGGGACGCTGTTGTCCATGTCCCGGGGTATCGGCGAAGCCGCTCCGATTCTCCTTGTCGGCGCGGTTACCGGTCGCCTCGGCACAGATCCGGCATTCTTGGACTTCAGCGCTATCAACGCCGAGCACTTCATGGCCATGCCGGTGATCATCGTGGAGTGGGTGCAGAATTCGGGCCGCGATCCGGGCTTCGCCGAAGCTGCGGCCGCTGCCATCGTGGTGCTGCTGGTTTTCGTTATCCTGATGAATGCAGCGGCCATTTTGATGCGGAACTACTTCGAAAAGAAGAGAGGGTGATTCGTGACAGCAGTCTCTGGAAGTATGGCCACTGAAATGGTTGAGTCGGAAGCCTCTCCTCGTCTCGGTTTGGACCTGGACCGAATTGGGCAAGCCGCTGCTCTCGACAACGCTGGCGACCCAGTTTTCGAGGTCGAAGACCTCAACGTGTTTTACGGTGACTTCCTTGCTGTTCAGGGGGCCACCTTCACGGTGTACGAGCACGAGATCACCGCCATGATCGGCCCATCGGGTTGCGGCAAGACCACGGTGTTGCGCTGCTTCAACCGGATGAACGACCTCATCCCCATTGCCCGCGTCGAAGGCCGAGTGGATTTCCGCAATGTGTCCATATACGACCCCCGGGTTGATCCGGTGGAAGTCCGCCGCCGCATTGGCATGGTGTTCCAAAAGCCCAACCCGTTTCCCAAGTCGATCTACGACAACATCGCCTTCGGCCCCCGGGTGACAGGAATGGCCAAGAAAAAGAGCGACTTGGACGACATCGTGGAGCGGTCGCTGCGACGGGCCGCTCTGTGGGATGAGGTGCAAGACCGGTTGAAGGACTCCGCACTGGGGCTGTCCGGGGGACAGCAGCAACGCCTGTGCATTGCCCGGGCCATTGCCGTCGATCCCGATGTGCTGCTAATGGACGAGCCGTGCTCGGCCCTCGACCCCATTGCTACCACCCGCATCGAGGACCTGATGCAGGAGATCAAGGACGACTACACCATCGTGATCGTCACCCACAACATGCAGCAGGCCGCCCGGATCAGCAATCGCACGGCGTTCTTCACGGCTCAACTCGATTCGGTCACCGACCAGCGGAGCGGGCTGCTGGTGGAATACGACCGCACCGAGACCATCTTCTCGAATCCCTCTGACGAGCGGACCGAGAACTACGTCACCGGGCGGTTCGGCTGAGCTCCGGTCCGGAGCCCGAGGTGGGAGAGCTGCGCAAGTCCTTCCACGAAGAACTGGACGAGATCCAGGCGGGCATCGTGCGCATGGCCGCGCTGGTCACCGAGGCCGTTCCCCGGGCCACCGAGTCGCTGCTGGAATCCAACTTGGAGCTGGCCCAGCAGCTCATCACCTCAGATGACGAGCTCGACTACCTGTCGGTACACCTCGAAGAGCGATGCCATCAAGTGCTGGCCCTTCAGTCTCCCATGGCCGGGGACCTGCGGGCCCTCAGCACCGCTCTCCGGCTGAATGCCGAGTTGGAGCGGTCGGGCGATTTGGCGGTGAACATCGCCAAAGCCACCCGGCGAATTTACGGCACCCGCTACGACGCCACCCTTCGAGGCTTGCTGGTGAGGATGAGCGAGGAGGCGTGCCGCCTAGTGCGGTTGGCCATCGACTCCTATGTCGACCGCAACGCCGGGTTGGCCGCGGCCCTCGACGACATCGACGACCAACTCGACGGCCTGAACCAGGACTGCGTACAAGCGGTGTTCCAAGCCCACAACGACGGCACCATCGATCTTCAAGCCGCCGTTCAGCTCTGTCTGATCAGCCGGTACTACGAGCGCATCGGCGACCATGCGGTCAACATCGGGGAGCGGGTGGTGTACATGGTCACGGGATGGCTTCCCGAGCACACCGGGTCGGCCCGATTGAAGGACCGACAGCACTACCAACCCGAAGATACCGAAGAGGAGTGATCGTGGCGTCGCTGATCGCCTCTAGCCCGCGGCAAGGGGTGTTCGGATGATCGTCGCCCTCGTTGTGGTGGCCGCCGTAGTGGTCTTGGCGATCGTCGGGGCAGTGGCGTGGCGCGAGCACCGGCACTTTGTCGACGCCGAGGAGAGCAGACGCCGAGACGACGAAATACACCGCCGACATGAGGACGAGGTTGCGGAAAGCGAGACCCGACTGCGTCTGTCATTGGACGCCATCACCCAAGGGGTGGTGATGGCCGACGCCGACGGCACCGTGTTGTATCGCAATCCATACTCCCAGCCGTTCACTGAAGCTCGCCACGGCGAGGCACTTGTGGAGGCTGCGGTGTCCGAGCTGCTGGCCGAAGCGGCCCAGGGTCGGGTGGTGGAGCGAGAAGTCGAGCTGTTCGGCCCGCCTCGCCAATGCCTTTTCGTCAGTGCCATGCCATTGCGGCTCGAAGGCAAGGACTACGGATCGGTGGCCCTCATCGACGACATCACCGAGCCCCAGCGGCTGGATGCCATGCGGCGGGATTTCGTTGCCAACATAAGCCACGAGCTGAGAACCCCGATGGGCGCCCTCAGCTTGCTAGCCGAGACGCTGGCTGGAGAGACCGATCCCGAGGTGGTCTCCCGGCTGGCGGTGAGGGTACAGGCGGAGGCCATCCGGCTGTCCGACATCATGGACGATTTGCTAGAGCTCAGCCGGATCGAGAGCAACGAGGCCTCGGAGCGGGCTCCGGTTGCCATCCAGCATGTGATCAGCGACGCCCTCTCCCGGGCCAAGCCCACCGCAGAAGAGAAGGACGTTCCCATCGAAACCGCTCTCCCCGCGCTGGATCTGGTAGTCCGGGCTGACCGCCGCCAACTCACCTCCGCGGTGTTCAACCTGTTGGACAACGCGGTCAAATACTCCGAAGCCACTCGCCCGGTCAGGGTCACAACCCGGTTGGAAGGCAATTGGGTTGAGGTGGAGGTGCGCGACCAGGGTTATGGGATTCCCCTGCGCCACCAAGAGCGGATCTTCGAGCGTTTTTACCAGGTGGACCGCTCCCGAGGGCAGACCGATGGCGGCGTTGGGCTGGGCCTGGCCATAGTGCGCCATGTGGCCACCAACCATGGGGGCGAGGTCCGGGTGGAGTCCACCGAGGGGGAGGGCTCTTCGTTCACGCTGGCAGTGCCCATCGGAGCACAAGCATGAGCGGGTCGGCCAGGGTCCTCATCGTCGAAGACGAGGAGTCCTTCGTTGAAGCGCTTACCGTGGGCTTGACCCGCGAGGGATTCACCGTGAATGTGGCCCGCGACGGCAAAGAAGCCCTCGACTTGTTCAACGCCTACTCCCCCGACATCGTGCTGCTCGACGTGATGCTGCCCCTGGTATCCGGGGTCGATGTCTGCCGCCAGATCAGGGCCCGCTCCCAGGTGCCCATCATCATGGTCACGGCCAAAGGCGAGGAGATCGACGCAGTGGTGGGCTTGGAGGTAGGGGCCGACGACTACGTGACCAAGCCCTATCGACTGCGCGAGCTGATTTCCCGGATGCGATCGCTGCTGCGGCGATCCCGATGGACCGCCGAGAGCGACTCGCTTCGGGGAGACGTCATCGAAGTGGGCGATGTGGCGGTTGACCCCGAGCGTCATGAGGTGTTTGTGCGGGGCGAGCCGATCGAGCTGCCGCTGAAGGAGTTCGACCTATTGGAGCTGCTGTTGACCAACGCGGGACGGGTGTTGACCCGGGATGCCCTGATCGACCAGGTATGGGGCAGCGACTATGTGGGAGATACAAAGACGTTGGACGTCCACATCAAGCGGCTTCGGTCCAAGATCGAGGACGACCCCTCCAAACCCTGCCGCATCGTGACCATCCGCGGTCTGGGCTACAAGTACGCCACCGGCGTCTCAGCAGAGTCCGCGCCGCCCTAGTTGCCGCCGTAATCTCTCTAGTGTGATCAATACCCCGTTCTTGCGGCTGGTACGGGTTCATGCCCTCGGGGCCGCGGGCGATGCCATGATCACCGTTGCCTTGGCCGGGTCGCTCTTCTTCTCAATCGACCCCAGCGCGGCCCGGTTCCGGGTGACCCTCTATCTGCTCTTGACCATGGCCCCGTTCGCGGTGGTTGGGCCGCTGATAGGTCCGGCCTTGGACCGGTTCCGGGGCGGGCGGCGTCCCATGATCTTCGCCATCAACGCGGGTCGGGCATTCTTCGCCTTCCTGATGGTCTCCAACATGGACTCGCTGCTGCTGTTCCCCCTTTCCTTCGCCATGTTGATCCTCCAGAAGAGCTATGGGGTGGCCAAGGCCTCCATGGTGCCCCTCATATTGCGGAATGAGGAGCAATTCGTGGGAGGCAATGCCCGGTTGGCGCTGGTGGGCAGCGTGTGCGGGTTCATCGGCGCGGCTCCCGCGTTGTTGGCCAACTGGCTGGGGGGGCCTTCGTGGGCGGTGGGGATGGCCATGGTGGTTTACATCCTGTGCGCCCTGTCTTGCCTGTCGCTTCCCCCGGGCCGAGTGGCGCCCAAACCGGCTGATGACGACGAGTCGAGCAAGCTCCGTACCGTGGGCATCCGCAAGGCGGCGTCGGCCACCGGCACTCTGCGGGGCATTGTCGGGTTCACGACCTTCCTGGCCGCGTTCGCCCTGCGGGGCGGGGCCGACGACGTCAACCTCTCCGGGGTGGGCAAGGCCTTCGGGGCCGGTATCCGCCATGCCCTCCATGGCGATGTGGCCTCCGACGCCAGCCCGGCCTGGAAACTGGGGCTGGTGGCGGCCGCTTTGGTCTGCGGGTTCTTGGTCGGTTCGCTTCTGGCCCCCAAGCTGCGGGACCGGATTCGCGAGGAGGTGATTATCGCCAGCGCGCTGTTGGCCCTGTTCCTGGTCGGCCTGGTGGCCGCGTGGGGCGGGGGCTACGGATCAACCCTGCTGCTTGCCCTCGGAGTGGGCGTCACCGCCAGTGCCGGCAAGCTCTCCTTCGACTCCATAGTGCAGCGCGACGCCGAGGGCGCCGACCACGGCCGCTCGTTTGCCATATTCGAGACTCGCTTCCAGATCTTCTGGGTGGTGGGCGCGCTAATCCCCGTGGTCATCCCCATTTCTGCCCGCATCGGCTTCATCCTCATTGCGATTGCCGCCGCGGCCGCCGCGGTCTTCTTCTGGCTGCGGCCCGCGCCGAGTGGTCCGCCTAGTCAGGCAGATCGATCCGGGCCAGCCACAGGCCCGGAGCATCAACCTCAGCGGGCGTAGGCAGCTCTCTCTCCGAATGCCACAGCCGAGCCAGACCGTCGGCTCCCGCCCGCTCCAGGACCCCGCTGGCGAAGGCCGATCCGCGGTCGTATTGGTCTTGGGTTAGTTCGAGGCCGAACATCCTCTCAATGAAGCGATCGGCCTGGTCGGCTGTAACTCGCCGCCGCCTCAGGGCTTCGCTAAGGCGCTGGTAGGAGCCGATGAGCCCGCGTCCGATGCTGTCCATGGTCCAGTCGACATAGCCGGCGATCACTGTGACCAGCGCAGTGATCTGCGGTAGCAGAACCCGCTGGGCCGGTGATTGGATGGCCCCCAGGATGATCTCGGGATCGCCCAGCACCGACTGGATGTCGCCCATGGATTCGGGGTTGGCGAAGTCCAGTTCGCCCAGCCGGCTCTCCAGCGCCGCCGGATCGGCCTCGAAGCCGCGGACGTAGTCGGCCAGCAGCTCATCGAGACGCCGGCTCACGTGGGGGATCGACAGCACGGCATGGTGGGTCAGCTCGCTCAAACACACCCAGAGCCGGAGGTCGGAGGCATCCAGGCTCCATTCCTCGGCCAATGCGTCCATGTTGGCCGGGACCACCATCAGCGTCGAGCCGCTGCGGGGTATGGGGAGGTCGTATTGGCCCATGCTCCGGCGGGCGAGGTTGCCCACCATGCTGCCGGCGGTCATGCTGAGCATTACCGGGCCGATCATCTTCATGATCTGGCCGAACATGGCTTGGGCGGGGTCGTAGGAGGCCTCCTCCGGCCCCACTCGGCTCGACACGTCTCCGATGGGCTCCAGGAGATGCTGGTAGGCCTCCAGGGTGGCGGTGGCCCACTGGGTTCGGGTCACCGGCACGATCGTGGCCGCTTGGCCGTCGCGGGTGGTGGACAGGCCGGTGGCGTTGGCCACCTGAAGCTCCGCCACCCGCCCCAGCTCCTCGAGCGCAATGCGGTCGGACGGGTCGACATTGGGCTCAGACTGTCCTTCGGTGGCCACTGCCACCGCGAACTGGCGCGCCGTCTCCCAAGTGGACGAGGCCTGCTGGGAGAAGAGCTTGCCCAGGTCTCCGAAAATAGGCATTCCCTTGAAGGGGTTGAACTCCTCGGGAAAGTCAGGTTCGCTCACGCACTGATGCTACCGGCATATCCTCAACTTCCGATTGGGTGACCACTGATCGCTGCCGTGTTGGAAACCGACCAGAGGGAAGGGTTTACACTCAGTCTGTGAACCCGCCTGAAGCCGCTGAGACGTGGGTTGGATTGAGCAAGGCCCCGCTGTCGCTGGACCAGGTTTATGAATGGGTGGGGCGACCCGACTGTGGTGGCATCGTGGTGTTCAGCGGAACGGCCCGCGACCACTCCGAAGGTCGGCCGGGGGTGACCGTGCTGGAATACGAGGCCTACGAGGAGCAGGTGGCACCCCGTTTGGAGGCCCTGGTGGGCGAAGCCCGGGTCCGGTGGCCGGATATCGGCCGGGTGGCGCTGCTGCATCGGGTGGGCCGAGTAGAGATCGGCGATTCGGCGGTGGTGGCCGCGGTCTCCGCCCCCCATCGCGAAGAGGCGTTTGCTGCGGCCCGATTCTGTATCGACGGTCTGAAGGCCACTGTCCCCATTTGGAAGAAGGAGGCCTGGCAAGGAGGCGAGAGCTGGGGCTTGGAGGCCCAGCACATCTCTGACGCCGAGGCCCTCCTCCCATCGGGCGAGTCGGTCAGCTGATCCATGGCTCGAGACCTGGCTATCGATCTGGGCACGGCCAACACGCTGGTGTATGCCCGCGGCCAGGGGATCATCCTGAACGAGCCTTCGGTCATCGCGTTGAACCGCAGGTCCAACGAAGTGCTGGCCATGGGGCGCGATGCGTGGCAGATGATCGGTCGAACGCCCGCCCACATCGTTGCCGTGCGGCCGCTGCGAAAGGGAGCCATCACCGATTTCGAGGTGACCCAGCGCATGATCCGCCTGCTGCTGATGGACGCCGGTGTCAATCGGTTCAGTAGGCCCAAAGTGGTGATCTGCGTACCCTCGGCGATTACCGCGGTGGAGCGCCGGGCGGTGGTGGAGGCCGCCCGGCGAGCAGGAGCGGCCGAGACCCGGCTCATCGAGCAGCCCTTGGCCGCGGCCATCGGGGCGTCGCTTCCCATTCACGAGCCCATCGGCAACATGGTGGTGGACATCGGAGGGGGGACCAGCGAGACGGCCCTGATCTCGATGGGCGGGGTTATCTCCCTCAAGGCCATCCGAGTGGGCTCATTCGACATCGACGCTGCCGTCCAGGCCTACGTGCGGCGGGAGTTCGGCATTGCCATCGGAGAGCGCACCGCCGAAGAGGTGAAGATCACCATCGGGTCGGCGGCCTACGTACCCGGCGAGTGCAGCGCCGAGGTTCGAGGCCGCAACCTCATGAACGGCCTGCCGGAGACCGTCGTCTTGTCGCCGTTCGAGGTGCGAACCGCGATTGCTGAGGTGGTTACCGCCGTGGTGGATGCTGTGGTGGACTGCCTGGTGGAAGCACCGCCGGAGCTGTCTCAAGACGTGATCACCCGGGGTATCCATTTGGTGGGCGGCGGTTCGCTGTTGCGAGGCCTTGCCGACCGGCTGTCTCAGGCCGCTGAGGTTCCGGTCAGCCTGGTCGATGCCCCCCTGGAGTCGGTGGTTATGGGTGCTGGCCGCTGCCTGGAGTCATTCGAAGACGTTCAAGCGATGTTCATGGAGTGAGCTGGCTCATGGAGTGAGCTGGCTCTATGGAGTGATTTGGGTTCATGGAGTGAGCTAGCTCCATGAAGTGATTTGGGGCCTAGTCGGGGTTGGCCAGCAACTCGGCGGCGTCTCTTGTCTGCCAGTCGCGGTCTTGGGAGGCCCGGTGGATAGCCGCTTCCACTTCGGGACCGTCAAAGGGAGCTAGGGCCAGCACCGCCCGGCGGCGCACGGCCACCCGGTCGGTGGTGGCCGCCAGGATGGCATCGAGTCCCTCGGGATGGCCGATGGCCCCGAGCGCAGCGACAGCTGCCTCCCGCACCAAGGGATTTGAGTGGCCGGTGGCCAATTCCCCCAGTCGGGCCACGGTGTCGAGATCTACCGAGCTTTGCTCTCCGCAGGCCCATGCGGCAGTCTCCACCACTTCGTCGCTCGGATCGTCCAAGAGGTGAGCGGGCGTCACCGTGGGGCGTGCAACGGTCAGGGCGGCGGCTCGCAGCCGCACCTTCGGAGACGGATCGCCCAGCGCGTCTTTCAACTCGCCGTCGGTCAGCGCTCCCATCCGGTCCAAGGCGCCCAGAGCCGATGCCCGCACACTGGGGTCTTCGCTGCTTGTAGCGGCCCTCGCCGTATTCACGTCGCCAACGTGACCGGCGATGACTACGTCTCGTCGGCGCAGGTCATGGGGGCTTTCTCCGGGTTCGGTCACACCAGCGTTTCCAACGCGATCGTGAAGCCGATGAAGAAGAGCCCCACCACCATGGTCAGCCCTGCTCCCATCAAAAAGACCACAAATAACAGGCCGACACCGGCTCGCAACCGCTGCCACCATCGAAACCGGGCCTCTTCTCCATAGTCGGCCCGATAGGAGGCCAACACATCCCGCTCAGCCCGGGTTTCTCGCCATGCCAACCACTTGCGCTGCCACCCGCCTTTCAGCGTTGCCCAGGTATCGTCGGAGAGGGAAACCCGAATGCGCGACCAGTCGACCACAGAGTCCTCCAGGATAGTTCCACCCACCGAAGATCGGGTGCCGCTATGACCGGCGACTCCGCATCTTCTACTGAGCCTGTGCCAGTACCGGCGCCGGGTGCTGAGGCGTCGTGGTGGCGGCGCAACGTGGCCTGGCTGGTGCCAGTGGGGGTGGTTCTCCTGCTGATGTTGATCACCTCGTTGGTGTTCACATTCTGGCGAACCGATCAAGTGGCAGTGCGCCCCGGATCGGTGGAAGAAGTGCCGTCGCGAGTAATGGTGTCGGGCACCGACGTCTACCCGCCCAACAGCGAGATTTCCCTGGTCACCGTGCTGGTCAGCCAGCGACTGACCATCTGGCAGCGGATCGGGGCCGAGTTCGAGTCAGGGGTTGACATAGAGCCCGAGCGGACCTTTGTTGGCGACGGCACCCGCAGTGAGCTTCGTCGGCTCAACGAGATGAGGATGGAGACCTCCCAGCACACTGCCGTCGTGGTGGCGCTGGAGCACTTGGGCTACGAGATCCCCCGCCACGCCTCGGGGGTCATCGTGTCTGAGACCCTGGCAGGGGCGCCCGCCGCGGAAGTCTTGGAACGAGGCGACGTGATCGTGGGCATCGATGGTGTACCGGTAGGCGAATTGAGGGACTTGGCCGAAGTATTGGCCCTTCGCGAAGCAGGGCAGATGGTGGAGTTGGACGTGGAGCGGGCCGACGACGGCACAGTGAAGACGGTGGTGCTGGAACTCATCGAGTCTTCCGACGAGCCCGCCCGAGCGCTCATCGGCGTGGGGGCGCGAGAGCGAACCGACTTGGGGGAGCTCCCGCTGGAGATAGAAATCGACAGCGGAACGATCGGTGGACCGTCGGCCGGGCTGGCCCTAACCATCGGCATAATCGACCTCCTGACTCCCGGAGAGCTGACCGGCGGACAGCAGGTGGCGGCCACCGGCACGATCTCGTTTGACGGCTCGGTGGGCGCCATTGGCGAGGTGGACCAGAAGGCCATCGCGGCGGAAAGGGCCGGTGTCGATCTGTTCTTGGTCCCCGTTCCCAACCTGGGCGACGCCCTCGACCACGTCAGCGGCGACATGCGGGTGGTGGGTGTGGGCACCCTCCAAGAGGCGTTGGACGCATTGGCTGGGAACTAAACTTCCACCGATGGCGGAGCGCCTTCCCACCGAGACTCCTTTTGAGCGGATGGACCCTGAACAGGTGTCCGCACAGATTTTCGCCGTCACCCGCAAGGGATTCGACAAAGGGCAGGTACAGGCCTACTTGGTGTCGGTGGGCAACCAGATCAAATCCGGCCAGCAGCAGATCCGGGACCTTCGGGAGCAGGTTGCCCAGGCAGAAGAAGAGCCCGAAGGCGAATCGGAGTTCAGCTCAGAAGGCGTCAAGCTTCTCGACAGCGATGTGGAAGCATCTCGGCGGCAGACCCAGACCGAGGCCGGAGAGATGGCCACTCGGGCTCGTCGCCTGGCTGAACAGCTTCAGACGACGGTGGGGGAGCTGCGATCCCAGCAAGAACTCTCAGGGGCCGATGAGCTCGCCGACCTGTTGGAGCAGGCGTACGAGCAGGCCCAAGCGGTGGCCGGGCTGCTTCAGGAAGCCCGAGATCAGGCAGAGGCCGAAGTCGAGCACGGCCGGGATCAAGGTAGGGAGATCGTGGAGCAGGCCAAAGCTCTCCGGCTCACTGTGCTGCGGGACATGGCCCGCCGCCGCCAAGCGGCCCGAGCCCAGGTCGAGCGGCTTCGCGCCGGGCGCGACAAGCTCATTTCGATTTTGAGCGAGGCCCGCTCCTCCATCGACCAGTCCATTGATTCGGCCAAGCTGTCGTTGGCCGAGGCCAAGGTCTTGGCCGATGCCGCCGCCCGCCGAATAGAGGACGAGGCCCAGCCCACCGACTTGGCCCTGCTCTCAGAGCTGGACGATGCCGAGAGAGTGGGAATGATCCCCGAGCCCGACTCCACCTCCGAGGCACCGGCCCAACCGGAGCCCGTCGAGGAAAGGGAGGCGATTGCGGATCCCGATGTCAAAGAAGGTCCCGAAGCCCAAGAAGGCGTGACTCTGCTGCCCTCCACCGACCGCGATCCGGTGGAGGCCGCGGCCGAACACCCCGCACTGGCCAGTGCCGACGACAGCCACGACGTCGACGCCATTTTCGCCCGACTTCGTTCCCAGAGCGATCAGCCTCAAGAAGATCGCGAAACCGCGCCGGACGCTGCCGAAGCTCCAGCCGGCAAAGACTAGTCTCCATTCGGTATGCGAAATCCCCGAGATGTGTTCAGGCCGCGTCCGCCATCTCGCCCACGGTTCTCGCGCCGGTCCAAGATCATCGCCGGGCTCATCCTGGTGTTGTTGCTGGCCGCCATCTTGTCTTTGCGGGGCACGGCCCGCATGTGGACCGACTACTTGTGGTTCGACTCGCTGGGCCACGGAGATGTCTGGACCGAGATCCTGGTCTACCGGATCGTCTTGTCGGTCATATTCATCGTTCTCTTCTTCTTGCTGCTCTACTCCAATCTGGCCATCGCCGATCGCCTGGCCCCCCAAACCCGACCGCCGGGGCCTGAAGAGGAGCTGCTCCGCCACTACCACGATGCAGTAGGCCATCGCCGCCGGTTGGTCAGCGTGGTGTTGGCCGTGCTGTTCGCCCTCATTGTGGGCGGCAGCACCGGCGGGGAGTGGCAGAAGGCCATGCTGTTCTTCAACAGTGTGGACTTCGGCATCGAGGATCCTCAGTTCGGGTACGACATCGGCTTCTACGTCTTCCGCTTGCCGTTCATCCAGTTCCTTATCAGCTGGGTGTTCCGAGCCCTGATCATCGTGACCGTCCTCACCGCCATCGCCCACTATGTGAACGGCGGCATCCGGGTGCAGACCACCGGACAGCGGGTCACCCCCCAGGTGAAGGTCCATCTTTCGGTTCTTCTGGCCCTGATCGCCCTGGTTCGGGCCGTGGGCTATTGGTTCGACCGGTTCGGCCTCAACTTCTCTTCTCGGGGACCGGTGGACGGTGCCTCCTTTACCGATATCAACGCCCAGCTTCCCGCCATAAACCTGTTGCTGTTGATCTCGGTGCTGTCGGCGGTTCTGCTGGTGATCAACATCTGGCAGCGGGGCTGGGTGTTGCCGGTTACCGCCGTGGGTCTGTGGGTGATCGTGGCCATCGTCATGGGCGCGATCTACCCGGCCATCATCCAGCGGTTTAGGGCCGAACCGGAGGAATCCCAGAAAGAGGCCGTGTACATCGAGCGCAATATTGAGGCCACCCGCCACGCGCTGGGCTTCGACAAGAACCCCGGCGACGACAACACAGCCGACAACGTGACCACCATCGCATTCGACCCCGACACCTCGATTACCGTCGAAGAGCTGGCCGGCAATCCCAGCGTTCGCAACATACGGCTGTTGGACCCCGACATCGTGCCCAACGCCTTCCAGGTGGAGCAGTCGGAGCGCACCTTCTACACCTTCAACAGCGAAGTCGACGTCGACCGCTACGAGATCGACGGCGAGATCACCGAAGTGGTGATCGGCGCCCGCCAGCTCAACGTGGCTGACGTCCCCCAGCAGTCGTGGGAGGGCCGCCACATCCAGTACACCCACGGCTATGGCGTGGCGGTGGCGCCGGTCAACTCGGTTACCACCCAGGGTTCTCCCGACTTCACGGTCGGCGACGTTCCGGTGGTTACCAGCCCCGATTTCGAGTTGAGCCGGCCGCAGCTCTACATCGGCGAGAACCTCACCGGCTACGCCATCGTCGGGGCCTCGATTCCCGAGGTGGACTACACCGAGGCCAACGAGACGGTTCCCTTTGTCTATGACGGCGAAGCTGGAGTTGACATCGGCAGCTTCTTCCGCCAATCCGCGTTCGCCCTGCGTTTCGGCGACATAAACCCACTTATCTCCGGCTTTGTGGACAGCGATTCCAAGATCATCTTCAATCGCGACCTGCGCCTTCGGGTGCAGAACCTGGCCCCGTTCCTGGAGCTGGACGCCGATCCCTATCCGGTGGTTTCCGAGGGCCGGGTGTTCTACATCGTCGACGCTTACACCACCAGCAACCGGTATCCCTACGGCCAGACCCCCGACGTAAGCGACTTGCCGTTGGAAAGCGGGCTGCGCAAGGACTTCAACTACGTCCGCAACTCGGTGAAGGTGGTGGTTGACGCCTTCCACGGCACCACCACCTTCTATGTGATCGACCCCGACGATCCCATCATCCAGGCCTGGCGCAACATCTTCCCCGGTTTGTTCGAGGACTTCGACAAGATGCCCCTCGATCTAAAGAACCATCTGCGCTATCCCGAGGACCTGTTCCGGGTGCAGACCTCCATGTGGGCTCGCTATTTCATCGACGACCCCGAAACGTTCTACGCCAACTCGGTGACCTGGGCCGTGGCCCAGGATCCGGGCACCCGCATCACCGCCCGGACCTTCGTCGATGAGTTGACCGAGGCCATTGCCGCCGAGGAGACGGCCACCGCTGCGGCTACCCGCCAGCTGGAGCGGAGGATCCGGCCGTTCTACCAGCTGCTCCAGCTCCCCGGTGAGGACGACTTGGACTTCGTGATCTTCCGAACGTTCGTGCCCGTGTCCGGGTCGGGCGACGACGAAGACGAGCGCAAGGAGCTGACCGCGTTCATCGCCGCCAAGAGCGACGTTGGCGAGAACGGCGATTTGGGAGAGTACGGGCAGCTTGTGGTGTACACCGTGCCGGGCACCAGCATTCCCGGCCCCAGCATCGTGGACGCCAAGATCCAAGCCGATACCGAGATCGCCGACGCCTTCACCCAGTTGAACCAGCAGGGCTCAACTGTGCTTCAGGGGAATCTGCTGATGATCCCGGTGGGCGACTCGCTGCTGTTCGTGCGCCCGGTGTATGTGCAGGCCACCGGGGAGACCGAGCTTCCCCAGGTGAAGCAGGTGATCGCCGGCGTCGGCAACGACGACGACTTCATACTCCGCATCCGCCCGACGCTCAACGAAGCCCTGGCCGCCCTGACCGATCCCAACGGTCTCTCGGTGCTTCCCACCCAGCCGACGGCACCCGAACCCGACGCTGGTGAACCCGCGCCCACCGCGGTGCCGTCAGTATCGGAACAAGGGCCCATCGACGACGACACCCGTCAGGCTCTGAGCGATCTCATCTCCGAGTTGCGGGCCACTCAGGAGTCCATTGACGAGGACCGCCAAACCCTCGACGGCCTCATTGAGGAATTGGAGTCGCTGCTGGACTCCCCTGGCGGCTAGTCGAGCAGGATGTTGTTGGGGCCCGCTAGAAGCAGCTAGTCGAGCAGGATGTTGTCGGGGCGGGGCGTGCCCTGTTCTTCCAGCAAGAAGTAGTAGCCCATCAACACGGTCTGGCCGTCGGTGATGCTCTCAATGTTGCCTTCGGCGTCCATGTTCAGGTTGGCGCCCCAGATGGCGAAGAACACCTCGGTGGTCTCAGTGTTGTCGTCGGGGGTGTACAGGGTGTGGATCGAGCCGGCCGGCTCGTAGAGGAACGACCCGGCCCGGTTAAGGAAATCGCTCTCCTTGTACCCCCAGGCCCCAGCACTGGTGTAGGCGAACACCTGGCCGGTGTGCTTGTGGGTTTGCACCGAGTAGTCCGGCGGGAACTGGTTCTTGATAACCCACAGCCCCTCGCTCTCCTTGATCTGGAGCACCTTGAGGCCGATGCCGTCTGGTCCGTAGGCCCAGGGGAGATCGTCTTCTCCGATGTGCTGGGCGGTGGGGGCAACCATCATGTCAAGCATGGGGGAATCTTACGCCCCTGCCCGACAGACGGCCCTAGTGTCTAGTCGATCTCGGTGCGGGTGAGCCGCCAGGAGGTGTAGATCAGCCCGGCGAAGCCTATGGCCAGCGGCACGATATAGGACGCCAGCGTGGACCGGTCGGCCAGCCGCATGCTCACGTCGGTGGCGTCAGACAGGATGCTCATCGGGTAGCTGCGCACCGACAGGCGGGCGAACCAGTCGCCCAGTCGGGACATCAGGAGCTCCCAGATGGCGATGTAGCCAAGACCGATCAGCAGCGACCGTTTGAATCGCAGCCCGAGAGCCAGGAAGAGCCCCGAGTAGGCGAACACCGCCAGGGCAGTGGCCACCGCGGTGGCCACCAGCAAGTCGCCCACTCCGGTGATGGCCGCGGCCACGGTCATCACCGCCACCACGATGGGCCCCACCACGCTGAGCACGGCGGCGAAGGCCGCGGTGGCAACGGAGTGGCGGGGAACGGGACGCAGCCACACGTACACCAAGGTGCGGTCTTCCACCAGGTTGCCCAGCGCAGCTGAACCCAACGCCAAGGCGATGAACGGGGCAAAGACATTGGTCCCGAAAGTTCCCATGCTTCGGGTGGCCACTTCCACCGGGTCGTCGGCGGCTCGGGCCACGAAGGCCAACAGGATGGCCACCCCGCTCAGCCCGGCCAAGGCCAGCAACCGGCCGGTGCTGATCTGGCTGCGAATCACCACCCGGTAGATGTGGGAGTTCACTGTATTTCCCGATGCGTTGTCACTGGCCCACCAGGTATCGGAAGACGCTCTCCAAGTCGTCGTCGAGCGGGCGCAATTCCAGCAGCGATGCATCCTGATCGCGGGCCGCCGGGGCTACTGCTCGGCGGAAGGCCACTGGATCCGAAGTGTCGACAACCACCAAGTTGTTGGCTTCCAATCGGCATCCGGAGATCGCCCCGCGGTCCAACAGGGCGATGGCCAGTGCTCGGGGCTGATCGGTGCGGATGCTGATGCGCAGCGGCCGGTCGTCCATAAGGTTGCGGATCTCCCGGAAGTCGCCCTCGGCGGCCAGGCGCCCCTGGGCGATCACCAGCACCCGGGAGCCGAACCGCTCCACCTCGTCGAGCACATGGCTGGATACGATCACGCATTTACCCTCTGATCCCAGCCGGTGGAAGAGCTGGATCATCTCCCGCCGCTGTCGGGGGTCGAGGCCGGTGAGGGGCTCGTCCAATGCGATCACCAGAGGATCGTGGACGATGGCCTGGGCCAGCTTGATGCGCTGGCGCATGCCCTTGGAATAGGTGGACAGCTTCCGGGGATCGTCGGGATCGAGCTCCACCGTTTGAATGGCCCCACGGGCGGCTTCGACCGGGTTGTCAACGTGGTGCAATTGGGCGGCCAGCTCCACAAACTCTCGACCGCTCAGGTAGTCGAGCAGCGACTCCTGCTGGGGGGCCATGCCGATACGGCCCAGAACGGCAACGTCGGCGCGGGGGTTCTGGCCCAGCACGGTCACCGCCCCGTTGGATGGACGGGCCAAACCGCACATCATCCGCAGCAGGGTGGATTTGCCCGCGCCGTTGGGACCCAAAAGCGCAGTTACCCCGGCCCCGATGGAGAAGCTCACGTCGGACACCGCCACCAAGTCGCCAAACCACTTGGACACGCTGGTGGCCTGCACCATGGGCGGAGGGCTGGCTTGCGCTTGGGCTTGGCTCATCCGTTGACCTCGATCCGCTGATAGCGCCAGCGGGCGAACGCTCCGAAGGCGACGATGAGCCCGATGAGGGTCAGGTATATCGCCCAAGTATCAACGTCGCCGATGGGCGGCCCTTCGTTGTTGGCCTCGCCGAAGATGCGGTAAACGGCCTCCAAGGGCAGGCCGACCAAGTTGAGCAGGGCATATGAGTCGCCGATTTCCGCGCCCTCGGAGAGCCCGTCGCCCACCGCCGAGCTGGCCAGCAAACCGACAAAGATGCCCACGCTGGCCAGTGCACGCCGACTGGTGAGGCTGGACAGCGCCAGCGACAGTGCCGTCCAGAAGGCGGCCAGAGCAGTGCCCGACGCCAAGATCCGGCCCAGCTCAGTCAGCCACCCGGTCACTCCGTCGGGTCCGGCGTCGGCGAGGGTGTAGGCGATCAGCATCAACAGCGGGGGCCCCAGGGTCATCGTGCCCAAGACGGCGGCGACGGCCGCGAACTTGGCGGCCAGATAGGTGTCCCGATTCAGCGGCGATGCCAGATACAGCCCCAGCATGCCGCTCCGGCGATCGGTGCATACCGCCTCCGGGGCGACAAATGCAGTGAACAGAAAGAGAGCACCAGTAATGAACCCGTAGTAGTCGGCGCCGGAATCCAGTCCCAGTTCATCTCCTCGGGGCAAAAAAGCGGCGATTCCGATGAACACGATGGCGGGTATGAACGCGATCAGCAGAGTGAATGCGGGGAGAACCTTCTGCCAATTGGACCGCTTCAGGCCCAGCACCCGCTGCACGGTGTGGTAGCTCAGGTTCATCATGGCCCGCCGGGTGCCGTGGCGCGGCCCGTCGTAGGACAGATTGCCTCGGTCGTGGATTTGTGCCTGGGTCATAGGGATCCCTTGGCAAAGGCGACTTTGGAAACAGCTGGGGCCTCGGTCATTGGGAGGCCTCGATGAACACGTCTTCCAGCGTGGTACGGCGAGGCTCCAGCCGACGCAGCCCCAGCCCCAGATCGGCCACCAGATCCCGAATCAGGTCGGCCGCGGTGTCGACACCGGTCACCGTGAGGATGTGGCCGTCGACGGCTGCCTCCGCGCCCCGAGCAGTCAACGCTGCCGCCAGCGGTTGGGGATCGGAGTCCAGCTCTACTCTCATTCCCGCGGTGGCCGTCCCCAGGTCTTGCAGGGCGCCGCTGTGGCCCACCACGCCGTTGGTCAAGATCACCACCGAGTCGCACACCCGCTCCACTTCCTCCAACAGGTGCGAAGACAACAGGATGTCGATACCGAATTCGCTGCCCACTCGACGGATGAGGGCCAGCATGTCGTCGCGCTGCACCGGGTCGAGGCCGTCGGTGGGCTCGTCGAGCAGCAACAGGTCGGGGTCGTGGGCCAGGGCTTGGGCCATCTTCACCCTCTGGCGCTGGCCGGTGGACATGGTGCCGATGGGCCGGAACCGCTCTTCGCCCAACCCCACCTGCCACAGGGCGTCGCTGGCCCGCTCGGTGGCCGCCCGCCGGGGCAGGCCGTGGAGCTGGGCAATGTGGCGCACTAGGTCGGCGGCCTGCACGTCACCGGGCAGATCGTGATGCTCGGGGGCATAGCCCAGCCGGGCTCGCAGCTCAGGCCCGCTCTGGTCGGGGTCCACCCCTAGCACGTTGAGGGTGCCGCCCTGGCGGGGGCGCAGCCCCAACACCAGCCCCATGAAAGTGCTCTTGCCGGCGCCGTTGGGCCCCAGAAGCCCGGTGATGCCCCGCCCTATGTCGCAGTCCAGCCCCTGGAGAACGTGGTTCGAGCCGTAGCTCTTCTGCACCCCGCGGGCGGAGATGACGACGTCGGACACTGGGGGAACCCTATCGGTGCTCTGACCCCGTTAGGTCGTCGGGGGTGGGGAAGTGGCAGGCCACCGGGTGTCCAACCCCAAGGTCCAACAACTCGGGGTCGTACTCGGCGCAAATCGACTGCGCCTTCCAGCATCGGGTGCGGAATCGGCAGCCCGACGGGGGGTCTGCCGGATTGGGTACATCGCCCTCGAGCACTATTCGCCGCCGCTGGCGCTCCCGGGGCGGATCGGGAACGGGTACGGCCGAAAGCAAGGCCTGGGTGTAGGGGTGGGCGGGAAGCTCGTAGACCTCCTGCGCAGTGCCGACTTCCACGATCCGTCCCAGGTACATGACCGCGACTCGATCAGAAATGTGGTGGACCACCGACAAGTCATGGGCCACGAACAGATAGGTGAGGTTGAGCTTCTCTTGCAGGTCTTCCAGCAGATTCAGAACCCCGGCCTGCACGCTCACGTCTAGGGCCGATACCGGCTCGTCCAGAATCAACAGATCGGGCGAGAGGGCCAGGGCCCGAGCGATGCCTATGCGCTGGCGCTGGCCCCCCGAGAACTCGTGGGGGTAGCGATTTCCGTGTTCGGGGTTCAGGCCCACCAGTTCCAATAGCTCTGCTACCCGATCGCGGATGTCTTCGTCGGTGCGGTGAACTCGGAGCGGTTCGGAAATGATCGACGACACCGTCATCCGGGGGTCCAGAGACGCCATTGGATCTTGGAAGACGATCTGCATGGCCCGGCGGCGGTTCCGCATTTGCCGCCGGTCCAGCGACGCCAACTCCGCTCCGTCGAAGATCACCGATCCCGATGTGGGCTCTGTGAGCCGAAGGATGCAGCGGGCCACGGTGGACTTTCCTGAGCCGGACTCGCCGACCAGCCCCAATGTCTCCCCCTTGTCGATGTGCAGCGACACTCCGTTTACGGCCTGGACCGTGCCCACTACCTTTCGCCGGATCCCCTTGGCTCGAATGGGAAAGTCTTTGAACAGCTCCCTCACCTGCAAGAGGGCGGTGTCAGCCGGCGTGTACTGGGGATGCCGGGGGAAAGCTCGGTCAAGAGGCTCGAGCTGAATCTCCACCGCAGTCGCAGGCTCGGCCCGCGCTTGGAATTCCTCGGTGCGGATGCAGGCCGAGGACTGTCCGTGCTCGCCAACCGCCTTCAGATCGGGCACCTCTTGGGTGCAGGCATCGGTAGACCAGTCGCAGCGGGGGGCGAAGGCGCAACCCGGCGGAGGGGCCAGCATCGATGGCGTGGTGCCGTCAATGGGGGTGAGCCGACGGTTCGCCGCCGAGTCCAGTCGGGGGATTGAGGCCAACAGCCCGGCGGTGTAGGGGTGGGTTGGCCGGGCGAACACCGGGTCAACCGGGCCGGTCTCGGCCAGCCGCCCGGCGTACATGACCGCTAGGCGGTGGGCGGTTCTGGCCACGATGCCAAGGTCATGGGTGATGATGACCAGGGCCGAGCCCGTGGCCTGGCGGGCCCGTTCCAGCACTTCCAGCACTTGGGCCTGGATGGTGACGTCGAGAGCGGTAGTGGGCTCGTCTGCGATCAACAGGTCGGGGTCGTTGGCGATGGCCATGGCGATCATGGCCCGCTGGCGCATCCCCCCCGACAGCTCATGGGGGTAGGAGTCCACCCGCTGGGGGGCGTTGGGGATGCCCACCAGATCGAGCAGCTCGACTGCTTTCGACCGGGCGATGGCCGCCTTGGTCCGCTGGTGAATGCGAACCCCTTCGGCGATCTGGGCTCCGACGGTCATCACCGGGTTCAGCGAGGTCATCGGATCTTGAAACACCATGGAGATGGCCGAACCTCGAAGTCGCTCAAGTTCCTTGTCGGCCATGGCCAACACGTCACGGCCCCGGTAGGAAACCGATCCGCTCACCTGGGCGTTGGATGGCAGCAGCCCCAATGCCGCCATCACGCTCACCGACTTGCCCGAGCCCGACTCGCCCCCAATGGCCAGAACTTCGTTCTCAAAGACGTCCCAGCTCACCCCCCGAACCGCTTGCACGTCTCCGTCGGGCGTGGGGAATGTCACCTCCAGGTTCCGCACCGACAGCACCGGCACGTCGCTTCCTGATTCGATGGGGCCGGTCATCGTCGCTGCTCCCGGCGAGGATCGAGGGCGTCGCGCAGGCCATCGCCCACGAAGTTCACGCACAGCACCAGCAGAACCAGCACCGCCCCCGGCAGATAGAACAACCACCACCGGGTGCGGGCGGCGTCGCGGCCCTCGTCCACCAGCGATCCCAGCGATACCTCGGGAGGCTGGATGCCGAAGCCCAAGAAGGCCAGCGCAGTCTCCAGCAGGATGGCGGTGGCCACTGTGAGGGTGGCGTACACGATGATCGAGCTCATGGCGTTGGGGATGAGGTGGCGGAAGATGATGCGGGTGTTCGACGCTCCCAGGGCCTCGGCCGCCTCGATGTACTCCTTCTCCCGGATGGAGAACACCTCGCCCCGCACCACCCGGGCCAAAGGCGCCCACAGGAATAGGCCGATCACCACGGCCACGAACATGAGGGAGCTGCCCCCGCTGGCCCGAGTGCGGGTGCCCAGCACCATGAGCACCGGCAGCAGGGGAAGGATGAGCAGAAAGTCGACTAATAGCCCCAGGGCGCCGTCCACCCGGCCCCGGAACCACCCCTGTACCGCGCCCAGTACCGATCCCAGCACGGTGGCGATGCCGGCCACCACCAAGCTGACGTGGACCGATACCCGCAGTCCTCGCATGGACTGGGCGAACATGTCGTGGCCGATGGTGTCGGTGCCGAACCAGTGGTCGGCCGACGGCCCCTGCGATAAATCGGGGGACAGGTCTTTGTAGCCCCAACCGGTGATGGGCTCGGCCAGGTAGCTGAACAGATAGGCCGCCACCAGCACGACGCCCGCAGCCACCGCCATTCGGTGGGCGAGGAAGCGGCGCAGCACCAGCCGCCATTGTGAACGGGCCTCTGGCTCGGCTCGGGGGTCGGAGAGGATGCCGACCGTTGCGTCAGCCATCTCGCACCCTCGGATCCAAGAAGCCGTAAGTGAGATCGGTCAGCAGATTGACGATGATGACCGAGATTCCCACCGCCAGCAGCCAGCCCTGGGTCACAGACACATCGCCGTTGAGCAGGGACTCCAGGAACAGGCGGCCCATGCCCTTCCAGTTGAACACCACCTCGGTGACCACCGTGCCGCCGATGAGGGTGCCGAAGGTGAGCCCGGTGTAGCTCACCACTGGGAGCAGGGCGTTGCGCAGGGCATGGTGGGTGATGACCCGGCGCCGGGGAACCCCCTTGGCTCGGGCGGTGCGGATGTAGTCGCTTTCCAGCACATCCAACATGGCCGAGCGCTGGAATCGGCTGGTGGCGGCCAGTTGGATGGCGATGAGGGTGAGCGCGGGGAGGATGATGTGGCCGGCCCGGTCGGCCCAGGTCCCCCAGAAGTCGGCATCGAGCCGGGGCGACTGCTCGCCGATGGTGAAGAAGATCCGCCGGCCCCACCAGTCGTTGAACCGAATTCCCAGGTCTTTGAGCACTGCGCCCAGCCAGAACACCGGCATGGCGAAGAACAAGAAGGCCAAGAACGTGGAGATGTTGTCGAAGGCGCCGTACTGGCGGACCGCGCTGACCACGCCCACCGCCACGCCGATGATCACGGAGACGACGGTGGCGGCTATTACCAGCCGCAGGGTGACCGGGATGGCTTCGCTCAGCAGCGTGGTGACCTCTCGGCCGTTGTCGGTAGAGGTGCCCATGTCGCCGGTGGCCAGATCGCCGAGCCAGAGGCCGTAGCGCTCGATGAGGGGCTTGTCGAGGCCCAGGCTCGCTTCCAGCCGTTGAACTTGCTCGGTGCCGCCGGGCTGCGACAACAAGAAGATCCGTTGCTCGGCGATGGGGTCGACCGTGGCCACCAGCAGGAAGGCCACCAAGGTGGCAAAGAACAAGACGACGATCGAGATCAGCAGCTTGCGGGTGGCGTAACCGAGCATTTGTCTGAACGCTATCTATACCAGCCCCCGGCGTAGCGGCGGGTCCTGTCGCCCAGGCAGCTCGGCGGACGGTGCCACCGGTGCATGAGCTTGTAGTGAGATAACGGTCAAAAACACATATATTGTGTAAACCAATCGCCTGTGGGCTCGTCAGGAGGTGTCATGGGACTTGGTGGCGTGAGGCGTCGGTGGCTGGCTGCGGCGGTAGTCGCGGCCTTGATTGGGGGCGGCTTGTCGTGGCCGTCGGTGGCTGCTCAAGAGGTGATACATACGCCTTGTGAAGAGACGATCACGGCACCGGCCAAGCCGACCGGTCTGACTGCCACGTTGAATCCCAGCATCCATAAGGGGGAACCGGTCCTAGACAGTGGGATCCTGTTGACTTGGGATGCCCCGGCTGCGGCCGACCAGGTGTACGGGTACGACATCTATCGGAGAGAGGTGGTGCAGGGCACCCCCACGACGCTGAGGCTCTATCTCGTCAAATTTAGTGTGGGTGCGTATCACCCCAGCACTGGCACGTATACGTACCCGGATGGCCCGCCTACCGACATCATGGATTACGGACACGACATTGAGGAGGGCAAGACATACGCCTACGCGATTAAGGCTTTGCGATACGGCAATTGCAGCACTGTGGAAAGCGAGATGTCCGATGAAGCCTCTGAGACCTACACCGCTCCCGTCCAACAACAAAGCGGCGGGATCTAGCCGGTCGAATCTGCTGGCTCCCTGACTTAGTTAGTGGTGAGGACCCACTCCTCGAGGTTCCAGGTGAAGCTCTCCAGGGTGGGGTTGTCTTGGATGTTCTGGATTTTGTCGTTCCAGGCCAAGAAGAAGGGGAGTTGGTACACAGGGGTATTGGGAAGGGTCTCCCACATGAGGGCGTCGGCCTGATTCAACAGTTCAGCCTGGCGGTCTAGGTCGAGGGTGAAGGTGGCCTCGGTCAGCAGATCGTTGACCCGGTCGTCAGCGTAGGCCCCGGGGTTACTGTCGCTGCCGGTACCGAACACCTGAAGGGCCGATGTGGCCGGCAGAGGTCCGCCCACCCAGGCGAATATCACCAGGTCGAAGTCCCCGGGCGGGCCGGCCGGGTCGTTGGTTGAGCCGAACACCGGTCCGAAAATCTCACCGCCGGGCAGGTTGTCGATGGTGATTCTGATCCCGGCTTCAGCCAGCTGATTCTGTACCAGCTCTTGGAACTGCTCCCGGCGATCATTGCCCCCGGTGGTGCGGATGCGAAGGCTCAGCTGCCGGCCGTCTTTGGCGTACACGTCGCCGTCGAGCACCCATCCGGCGGCTTCCAGCACGGCTCGGGCCGCGGCCACGTCTCTTTGCTGGAACTCGGCCGGGGTGTTGTCGACGTACTGGGTTTGGCCGTTCATAAAGATCCGGTTGCCCAGCGGCTGGGCCGACTCCGAGAACGGCCGCATGAGCGCGGTCACGATCAGCTCTCGGTCGAGCGCCAACGCGATAGCCCGGCGCGCCTCCTCGGGGACAGTGGCGGTGTTGAACGTGATGTGCTCCCAGGTGGGGCCGAAGGTGATGGAGGAATCCACTCCGCCAATGCCGTTGATCTGGGCCACCAGGTCGACTTGGGGCTGAGGATAGATCACGTCAACCTCGCCGTTCTCCAGCGCGAGGGGCAGGTTGCCCACGTCGCTGATGAACCGGAAGGTGACCTCGTCGATGTGGGGGCCCTCGCCGAACCAGGTGGGATTGGCCACCAGGGTCAGATCGCTGCCCGGGTTGTATTCGTCCACCACGTAGGGTCCGGCGCCCAGCCCGGCGTCGGTTCGAAAGCCGTCGCTCCAGTCGCGGCCCAAGTGGGCGGGCGGGAACGGGCCGGAGAACAGCAGGATGTACTCCACGAAGGGCTGACCCGCCGGCCAGCTCAGCCGGACCGCCTTGTCGTCCACTACTTCCAGCTCGGCGCTGTCGAAGCCTGATGTGCTGGCGCAGTCGTCTTCGGGGTCGTTGCAGTTCTCGAAGTAGAACACCATGTCGTCGGAGCTCACCGGGGTGCCGTCGCTCCAGGTGGCGTCGGCCCGCAACCGGTACTCCACCACCAGGGGATCCTCGTTGATGATGGTGGGAAGGGATTCGCAGAAATACGGTTCGAAGGAGAAGTCGGGCATAGTGCGCACGCAGGTGGGCCACACCGCTCGGATCACCTGGCGGCCGGCCAGAAGGTTGTCGCCCGCAGTCAGATTGTTGAAGTTGGTGAGCTCTTGTTCCAACCCGATGACCACGCTGGTGGGCTCGTCGTCGGGGGCCGGGGCAGGGGCTTCGGTTGTTGCCGGGGCTTCTGACGGTGCATCGGGTACCGCAGTGGACCTGGCAGTTTCCCCTGCCGGTTGGTCGTCGTCGTTGCCGCAGGCGGTGGCCAGCAGTGTGAGTGCCAGCAGGATGACGAGCCCGCGCGCCCAGCGGTTGGGGTGGATCGGTGGCATATTCCTTTTCACGTCGTGCCACGCTATCGGGAAGGCGCAGGTAGAAGAACCTTGTTCACGGATTGTCGCTGGGGCCGATAGCATGAGGCCGTAGGGAACACATCCGGGTGCCCGGCGGTTGTAACCTCAACCGGTAGCGAAGGAGAGAGCAGTGACATTGGAAACCGTCCGCAACCCAGCGGCCCTTATCGAGATCACCGAATTGGTGGATCGGCTGCTGGACGCCATCGATGGGGAGCTCACGAGCCGCTCCCGCGTGGTAGACGGACTGTTGGACCTGCGCCTCGCCGCCGCCGAACTCCCTGATGTGGTCGCCCAAGTCGACGACTGCCTGGCCACGCTTCCCGGCAACACCACGGTTACGAACCTTTGGTGGATGGAGACGTTGGCCGACCTCCGCACCGCTGCATCTAACTAGAACCCCCGGTTGGCGGCGGGTCCTGTCACCTGCGGAGGATCGGCTGCACTGAAAAATATGGGGGGATACGCTCAGGGGGAGTTTCGGGAGGTGGCGAGATGAGTGATTCCTCTACGGCCGTGGTGGGGAGCAGGCTGCTTCGAAAGGAGGATCCCGAGCTGCTAACCGGGGAAGCCCGGTTCGTGGACGATCTCGACCTCACCGGGGCGCTGTGGGTGGCGTGTGTGCGGAGTCCTCATGCTCATGCCCGCATCACCTCGGTGGATTTGAGTGGCGCCCTGGCTGCCGACGGCGTGGTAGCGGCCTATACGGGGGCCGATCTGGCTGAATCTTGGGGGCCGTTGCCCTGCGCCTGGCCGGTGACCGATGACATGAAGAACCCGGCCCACCTGCCTATCGCAGTGGACAAGGCCAACTACGTGGGCGACGTGGTGGCGGTGGTGCTGGCTGATGATCGCTACGGGGCGGTCGATGCTGCTGCCCTGGTGGAGGTGGACTACGAGCCTCTCGAAGCGGTGGTCGACCTCGAGGACGCCCTGGCCGACAGCAACGTCATCCACGAAGACCTGGGCACCAACGCCTCCTACACCTGGGAGCTGACCCCCGATGCCGAAGCGGTGGAGGCCGCGTTCTCCGCGGCGGATCACGTGGTGTCGGAGCGCTACATCCAGCAGCGGCTCATTCCCGCGGCCATGGAGCCCCGAGGGGTGGTGGCTGTACCCGCGCCGTTCGGGGGCGACATCACCATCTACTCGGCGACGCAAATTCCCCACATCCTCAAGGTCATGGTGGCCCTCACCCTGGGTCTGCCCGAGCAGAAGGTGCGGGTGGTGGCGCCTTCAGTAGGGGGCGGGTTCGGCTCCAAGCTGAATGTGTACGCCGAGGAGATCATGTGTACCGCGCTGGCGCTGCGCCACGGCGTGCCGGTGCGCTGGACCGAGGGCCGCTCCGAGGCGGCCGCTTCCACCATTCAGGGCCGGGGCCAGATTCAAGACATCGAGCTGGCCGCCGACGCCGATGGCCGGATCAGCGCAGTGCGGGTCAAGCTGGTGGCCGACATGGGCGCCTACCTCCAGCTGGTCACCCCGGGTGTGCCCCTGCTGGGTGCCTTCCTCTACCACGGCTGCTACGACATCCCGAACTACTCCTTCGTGTGTACGGGGGTGTTCACCAACATGACCCCCACCGACGCCTACCGAGGCGCGGGCCGCCCCGAGGCCACCTATGCCATTGAGCGGGCCATGGACTCGCTGGCTGCGGCCGTGGGCGTGGACGCGGCTGAGATCCGGCGGCGCAACTTCATCGGCCCCGAGCAGTTCCCCTATGAGTCGGCTCCCGGGCTGGTGTTCGACAGCGGCAACTATCCCCAGGCCCTGGACCAGGCCCTAGAGCTGGTGGACTACGAGGGACTGCGGGCCCAGCAGGCCGAGCGCCGGGAGGCGGGGGACAGTCGTCAACTTGGCGTGGGCCTGTCGAGCTATGTGGAAATGTGCGGTTTGGCCCCCAGCCGGGTACTGGCCTCGCTGAACTATGCCGCCGGCGGTTGGGAGTCGGCCACCGTGCGGGTGCTGCCCACCGCCAAGGTGCAGGTGGTGACCGGCACATCGCCCCACGGCCAGGGCCATGAGACGTGCTGGTCGATGATCGTGGCCGACCAGCTGGGCGTGGACCCCGACGATGTGGAGGTGCTGCATTCCGACACCGCAATCTCCCCGCTGGGGCTCGACTCCTACGGCTCCCGCTCGCTGTCGGTGGGCGGCACCGCGGTGTATATGGCGGCCGACAAGGTGATCGACAAGGCCCGGCTGATCGCCGCCCACCAGATGGAGGCCAACGTGGAGGACTTGGAGTTCTCCGACGGCACCTTCCGGGTGAAGGGCCAGCCCGACGCCGAGATGCCGCTGGCCGCGGTGGCCTTCGAGGCCTTCACCGCCCACAACCTGCCCGACGGCATGGAGCCCAACTTGGAGGGCCACATGACCTGGGATCCGCCCAACTTCACCTTCCCGTTCGGAACCCATGTGGCCGTGGTGGAGGTGGACACCGAGACCGGCGAGGTGGAGATGGTGGACTACGTGGCGGTTGACGACTGCGGCAACCAGATCAACCCCATGGTGGTGGAGGGCCAGATCCACGGCGGCATCCTCCAGGGGGTAGCGCAGGCGCTGTGGGAGGAGGCCGCGTTCGACGCCGAGGGTCAGCCCCGCAACGTGAGCTTCCTGGACTATCTGGTGCCGTCGTCGGCTGAGACCCTGTCGTTTCGCACCGACTCCACGGTAACTCCCAGCCCCACCAACCCCATGGGAGTGAAGGGCATCGGCGAGGCCGGCACCATCGCCTCCACCCCCGCGGTGATCAACGCCATCGCCGACGCTCTGGCACCCCTGGGGATCAACGACGTAGAGATGCCGGCCACGCCCGAGCGAATCTGGGAGCTGATTTCCGGGTCGCAGTTGCAGGAACCGTCTAGTAGCCGTTGGAGCCTGAGAGGGCTATTGCGGCGCTGACGCCGAGCAGGCACTAGGGCAGGGGTACGACCTCCAAGTCGGTGTGTTGGGCCATGATGTCGAAGTCGCTGTCGGCATGGAGAACGGGAATCCCGGACTGGATGGCCACAGCGGCGATCAAACAATCCAAGAGCTTGCGGATGGTGTCTCCCCTTTTGCGGCAGGACCGATAGACCGCGGCGGCGTGGTCATAGTGCGCGGGGTGGGTGGGAAGGATCACGGCTCGGGCCAAGAGACGTTTGAGTTTCTGTTCGTGGATGTCGTCGCGAGCGCCGGCTAGGACTTCCAGCCTCACGGCATCGGTAATGGCGAGTTCGGCCTCGGTTGTCATCAACAACCTGAGTCTGATGTGCGAATCGCTAGCAGTCTTGCGGAGATACTCCACCCATACCGAGGTGTCGACGAGGATCACCTGACGTCGTGGGTTCGCATCTCGTCGAGGTCTCCCTCCCATCCGGCTCCTTGCATCTGAAGGGCTTCCTCCACCGTCATCGGCTTGATGGCCAGTTGGTTCAGGGCAAAGTTCACGGCCTCCCGTTTGGTGCGCAGCTGGTAGAGCCGCATGACCTCAGCGCAAGCCTCCTCGTCGATGTCGATGTTCGTTCGGGCCATGCACAAATCATACACCACCAATACACCAAATCGACTGGGGAGAATGCGGCGGACGGAAGATCGACGAGTGGCACGCGGTAGTTGGCGACCGCCGGCGAGTCGGTCAGTTGGCGCCTGAGAGGGCTATTGCGGCGTTGATGAGGCCGAGGTGGGAGTAGGCCTGGGGGTGGTTACCCAAAAGGCGCTCGCTGGTCGGGTCGTATTGCTCGGGGAGCAGGCCGGTGGGTCCGCACAGGTCGAGATAGCGGTCGAACAGTGCCCGAGCGTCTTCTAGCTGGCCGATCAGAACGTAGGCCTCGATCAGCCACGATGTGCAGATCAGGAAACCGCCCTCGGTGCCGGGCAACCCGTCGTCGTGGCGGTAGCGATACACCGTCTGGCCGTCGCGCAGCTCACTCTCCACTGCTTTGAGGGTGGACACGAACCGGGAGTCGCTAGGGGGTAAGAGCCCGCTCAAGCCGATCCACAGGAGGCTGGCGTCGAGGTCGCCCGACCCGTAGGCGGTGGTGTAGGAGCGGCGCTGCTCGCTCCACCCGTTCAAGATCACGTCGGCGGCAATCTGGTGGCGAAGGGGTCGCCAATATGGGGCCAGCTCGGGGTCGATGCGCTCAGCAATCTTGATGGCCCGGTCCACCGCCATCCAGCACATGACTCTGGAGTGGACATGGTGGCGGGGTGGGCGGCGCTCCTCCCAGATGCCGTGGTCGGGCTCGTGCCACCGGGTGGCTACCGCCCCCACCACTGCTTTGACCACCTCCCAGTGCCGGTCGGTGAGGGTCACCTCGGCTTCGCACAGCCGCCAGGCCAGATCGACCACCGGGCCGAACACGTCGAGCTGCACTTGGTGCTCGGCGGCGTTGCCTATCCGCACCGGGCGGCTCCCCGCATAGCCGGCCAGCTCGGGCAACACCGCCTCGGGCAGGGCCTCGTCGCCCACCAGCGGATACACCGGCCGAAGCTGCTCGGGGCTGGGCAGATGCTCCACCCGGTCGAGGATCCAATCGAGCAGATCTCCGGCCTCCTGACTACTGCCCAGCGACAGCAGGGCAGCTGCGCTCATGGCGGCGTCTCGGGGCCAGCAGTAGCGGTAGTCCCAATTGCGCACCCCGCCCATCACCTCGGGCAGGCTGGTGGTGGCCGCGGCCAGCATCGCTCCCGAGGGCTGATGGCACAGTGCTTTGAGCACCAGCGCCGACCGTTCCACCTCTCCGCTGGCCACCGACGGTAGAGTCAGTTTTTGCACCCAGTCTCGCCAGTGGTGCTCGGTGATTTGTCGACGGTCGGTTTCGGTCAAGTCGGTGCGGTGGGGGCGGCCATGGACGCCGAGGCGCAGCATGAGTTCCAGGGGGGTTCCGTCGAGCTGGACGTCGGCGACTGCCGTCTGGTGGGGGCCATGGTCGACGATTTCCCAGCTCACTCCGGGCGATAACAAGACCATGGTCTCGGCCGCTCCCCACACCTCCAGGCCGCCGTCTATCACGTGCAGTCCGGTGGGAGCGCGGCCGAAGTCCAGCCGGGGGGCGAACTCGATGCGGATCCGACCGGTTCCTTCGATGGCCCGGATCAAGTTGGTGCGACCGGCCGGCTCGATCGGGCGCTGGTCGGAGCAGTCCAGGTAGTCGGTGACCGTCACATCTGACCAGCGGGTCTCGGTGATCATGGTGCCATTGAGATAGCGGTGGGAGATGGGTGGGCTGTCGTCGGGGCGGCTGACCGAGAAGTGGCCCGCTCGGGCTCCGCCCAGCAGACCGGCGAACACCGCCGGGGAGTCGGCTCTGGGATGGCACATCCAATTCACCGAGCCATCGGCGGTGACCAGCGCCACCGTCCGCTGGTCGCTGAGCAGGCTGTGGCGCTCGATGGGCAGGGCATGCTCGCCCGTGAGCCATGCCCTGCGCCGCTCGGCCAGAAGGGCCAGAGCCTGGGCTACCGCCTGGGGATTTTCCAACCGAGCTCGGGCCAGGGTTTGACCGTGGCCGACCTTGAGGCCGAGGTCGGGGCCGGCTAGCCGGGCGAAAGCGTCTTCGTCGGTGGCGTCGTCGCCGGCAAACACCACTGCTTCGGCTGACACGTCGGCCCTAAGCCGGTCCAAGGCATCGCCCTTGTTGAGGTTCAACACCGACAGCTCCACCACCATCTTGCCGGTCTTGAGGTGGATGCCCTTCCACTTGCCGGGGCCCTTCAGCACATCGGTCACCGCGGCCCCGGCGATCTCGGGGTCGGCCTTGCGATAGTGGAAGGCCACGCCGGCCGGCTTGGGCTCGATGATGAATCCGTGGTCGCGCCGGGCGATGTCGTTCAGTGCCCCCATCACCTGGTCGCGCAGATCCCGCTGTTCGGCAGAGAGGTGTTCGGCGAAGCCGACGTCGAACTCGGTGCCGTGGCTTCCCACCAGGTGGATCTCCTCGGGCAGGCGGCTAAGGGCGGCCAGATCCCGCAGCGCCCGCCCCGAGATCACCGCCACATGGGTGTCGGGCATGGCGGCCAGCTGGCGCAGCGCGGCCACCGACTCCCGGAGGGGCCGGGCCTCATCGGGGTTGTCGATGATGGGGGCCAGCGTCCCGTCGTAGTCGCAGGCCACCAGCAGCACCGGCACTCGGGCCAGTTCTCGCAGCCGAGCGTCCACCTCCTCGGGGGCCATCATCGGACCGGCCGGTTTGGCTTCGGTCATGGACTGGCCTCGACGCGAGTTGGGAACCGCTCGGTCATTCGCAGGCCTCTAAGCGGGCTAAGAACCGCTCGGCCCATCGCTGGGCGGTATTGGACCGAACGAGACGCCTCATGGTCCGCATGGCCGGCTCGGCTTCGGCTTGGGGGCGGTGGGCTGCGGCCTCCATGGCGGACTTCAGCCCTTCGATGTCGTGGGGATTGATCAGCTCGGCGGTTCGCAGCTCTTGGGCCGCCCCGGTGAACTCCGACAGCACCAGCACGCCGGTGTTGTCGGGGCGGCAGGCCACGTATTCCTTGGCCACCAGGTTCATCCCGTCGCGCAGCGGGGTCACCAGCATCACATCGGCGATCAGGTACATGGCTACGAGCTCCTCGATGGGCTGGCTCTGGTGCAGGTAGTGGACCACCGGGCTGCCCATGACCCCGAAGTTCCCGTTCACATCGCCCACCAACTGCTCCACCGCTTGGCGGACCTCGGCGTAGCCGGTGACCTGAGAGCGGCTGGGCTCGGCGATCTGCACCAACACGCAGTCGTCCACCGACAGCCTCCCCTCGGCCAATAGCTCTCGGAAGGCACGCAGCCTCACCTCGATGCCCTTGGTGTAGTCGAGGCGGTCGACTCCCAGCAGCACGGTGGCGGGCGAGCCCAGGGATTGTCGGATTTCGGTCGCTCTTGCCTGTACTGCGGGATCGGCGGCCAAGCTGGCGATCCGGTCGGTGTCGATGCCGATAGGGAAGGCGCCCACCTGGGTGGCTCGGCCGTTGTGCTGGATCAGCTTGCCGGTGGTCTTGGTACCGGTGATTCGGGCGACCGCCCGGCAGAAATTGTCGGCGCTCAGTGCGGTTTGCAGGCCGATCAGATCGGCGCCCAGCAGGCCGTCGATGATCTCGGCCCGCCACGGCAGCCGGATGTAGAGCTCGCGGGCCGGAAACGGGATATGGAGGAAGAAACCAATCCGCAGATCGGGCCGGGCCTCTCGCAGCAGGCCGGGAACCAGCAACAGGTGGTAGTCGTGGATCCACACGGTGGCCCCGGGGGCGGCGAGGTCGGCCACAGAGGCGGCATAGCGCTGGTTGACGGTGCGATAGGCGTCCCACCAAGTGCGGTGGTACTCGGGGGGCACCAGGGCATCGTGGAAAAGGGGCCACAGGGTGGCGTTGGAAAACCCCTCATAGAAGAGTTGCAGCTCTCCTTGGCTGACCCCTACCGGGTGGCACTGGAAGCCGTCGACCTCGAAGGGCTCGGTCCCCGGTCCGGGAACGCCGGTCCAGCCCGCCCACACCGCGTCGGGATTGCCCGACATGACCGGTCGCAGTGCCGATACCAGCCCTCCGGGGCTGGGAACCCACTTGGCCGTATCGCCCTCCCACACCCGCCTTACCGGGAGCCGATTGGCTGTGACGACAAAGCTCCACTTCTGGTTGCCTGTGGCCACGAGGCCAAAATATCGCGCTGCCAACCGGCAACAGAGGTTGTTATGCTGATTGGCGAGGTGGCCCCGTCCCGGGTGGCCGAGTCCGATTTTGGCGGTTCGGGACGGGGCCGCTCTTTACGTTATCGGGCAAGTGTGTCAATACATCTAATTGATTGAAAATAGGTGAAGTCAGTCGAGGATCATCAGCTGGTCGGGCAGCTCTCGGTCGTCGGCCACGTCGATCACCACTCGGCTGAGGGCGCCGGTGAAGGGGAATTGGCCGGCGGTCCGGGGGCTGGGAGAAGGGGCTCTGGTGAAGCCCACGCTGATACCAACCGCGTGGATGTGGGTGTTGTGGGTGACGGGCATGGGCACCGAGGCGGCTTCTTCGCCGTTTACCAATAGCCGGCCGGTGCCGGCGTAGCTGCCGGTGCGCTGGAAGACGGCGGTGACGGTGACCGGCCCGGTGGGCAGCGCCTCTGGGGTCTCGACCACATAGTGGTCCCAGGCCATGTTGTAGTCCCAGACCAGATGGCCGTTTTGGATGAACAGGGAGAATCCCGAGGCCACGTCGCCGCAGGCCAACAGCGTGCCATCGTCGCCATCGGCCCGGGTCAGCTCCGCGGTGATCTCGTAGGACACATTCTTGAGGTCGGGGCAACCGTCGCTGGGGATGTAGGCCCCCGGGTAGTACACAAATCGGGAGCGGCTGGTGATAGGCCGGGGCTTAGGCACATGGAACCGCTCCAGGATGCGGTCGTCAAGCGGAAGCACCTGATAGGCCCGGGCCGCCTCCCACCACCGGTCGATGAGCTCGGTCAGCCGCTCAGGCTCGGCCTCGGCCAAGTCTTGGGCTTCGGAGAAGTCCTGATCGAGGTGGTACAGCTCCCAGCGGTCGTCGTCGAAGCTCTCTCCCTGGATGTGGCGGGTCACCGCCTTCCATCCGTCGGCCCACATGGCCCGATGGCCCAGCATCTCGAAGTACTGCTCGTCCTTGGCGGTGGGCGCGTCGGCGTCGGCGAAGGAGTACACCATGCTGGTGCCCTCCATGGGCATCTGGTGCACGCCGGCCACCTCGGCGGGCGGCTCTAGGCCGATGGCCTCCAACAGCGTGGGGGTGATGTCGCTCACATGGTGGTACTGGGTGCGCACTGAGCCACCGTCGGCGATCCCGTCGGCCCAGGAGATGATGAGCGGGTCGCGCACCCCGCCGGCGTGGGTGTTCTGCTTGTACCACTTCAGCGGGGTATTGCCGGCCATGGCCCACCCCATCGGATACGCCATCCATGAGTTGGGCCCGCCGATCTCGTCGATGTCGGCCAACTGCTGTTGGATAGGGCGAGGTTCGAGGCCGTTGATGAAGCGCATGCTGTTCTCGTGGCCCGACGGACCGCCCTCTTGGGTGGCCCCGTTGTCGGACAGCAAAACGAACACCGTGTTGGTGGCCTGGCCGATCTCGTGGAGCCTGGCGACGAGCCGGCCGAGATGCTCGTCGGTGTGGGTGAGCATCCCGGCATAGGCCTGTTGCATCCGGACGGCCAGCCGCTGCTCGTCGGCGCTCAGCTCTTCCCACTCGGGAACGCCGGGGTTGAACGGCGGCAGGTCGGTGTCGGCCGGGATGATTCCGATGTCCTTTTGGCGGTTGTACCTCTCCTGGCGGATGGCGCCCCAGCCGGCGTCGTAGCGGCCGTTGTAGTGGTCGATGTAGGGCTTGGGGACGTGGATCGGATAGTGGCCGGTGCCGAAGCACAGATACAAGAAGAAGGGCCGCTCGGGCCACGCCGATGTCTGGGCCGTGACCATGGCGATGGCCTGGTCCACCAGATCCTCGGTGACGTGGTAATCGGGTCGGTCGGGCCGGTCGATGTGGTGGTTGTCGGCCACCAGATCGGGATCCCATTGGTTGGTGGCCCCGTCGAGGAAGCCGTAGTAGCGGTCGAATCCCCGCTGGAGGGGCCACTGGTCGAACGGGCCAGCCGGGGTGGTGTCTTCGATGGGGGCCAGGTGCCACTTGCCCACCGCGAATGTGGAGTAGCCCGCCGGTCGGAGCATCTCGGCCAGCGTGGCCGCCCGGGCGGAGATGCGCCCGGTGCAGCCGGGGAAGCCGGTGTCCCAGTTGCTCACCACCGCCATGCCCACCGAGTGGTGGTTGCGGCCGGTGAGCAGGCATGCCCGGGTGGGGGAGCAGATGGCGGTGGTGTGGAAGTTGTTGTAGCGCAGACCGGCGGCGGCCAGCCCGTCCATGGTGGGGGTGTCGATCTCGGAGCCGAAGCAGCCCAGGTCGGCGAAGCCGACGTCGTCGAGGACGACCATGACGATATTGGGGCTGTCGGGGGGCGGGGATACGGGATCGGGCCACCACGGGGTCGATTCAGCCACCGTGTTGCCGACGACGCCGCCGTATGTCTGTGAAGTCATTCGATTTTGCTAGCACATTGGGGGCCGCAATCCTCCGGCGGGGCGGTACCTACCAGAGCGGTTCCGATATGCGGCGTGGTCATGGGAAGGGCGGAAGTAGGCTTCTGCAGTGCCTGAACGACTGCTAAACGATCGGTTGGTGGAGTTTGGGACGACGATTTTCGCCGAAATGTCGGCGCTGGCTTTGGCCACGGGGGCCATCAACTTGGGGCAGGGGTTTCCGGACACTGACGGGCCCCAGGAGGTGGCCGACGCCGCGGTGGCGGCCATTCGGGCGGGGCACAACCAGTATCCGCCGGGGTTGGGAATTGCCGATCTGCGGTTAGCGGTTTCTGAGCACCAGAAGCGGTTCTACGACCTGGACTTCGACCCCGATACAGAGGTTCTCATCACCGCCGGGGCCACTGAGGCCATTGCTGCGGTCATGTTGTCGCTGTTGGAGCCAGGCGACGAAGTGGTGCTGTTCGAGCCCTATTACGACTCCCACATCGCCGGCATCGCCATGGCCGGGGCCCAGCGGCGGCTGGTGACCCTGCGGCCTCCCCACTACCGCTTCGACCCCGACGAGCTGGCCGCGGCCATCGGCCCCCGCACCCGGATGATCGTGGTGAACTCGCCCCACAACCCCACCGGCAAGGTTTTCGACCGGCAGGAACTGGAGCTGATCGCCGAGTTGTGCCGCCGCCACGACCTGTTGGCGGTGACCGACGAGGTGTACGAGCACCTGGCCTACGACGGCGAGCACATTCCCATGGCCACGCTGCCGGGGATGCGGGAGCGCACGATCACCGTGTCGTCGGGGGGCAAGACGTTTTCGTTTACCGGATGGAAGATCGGCTGGGTGTGCGCAGTGCCCGAGCTGCGCGATGCGGTGACCACCACCAAGCAGTTTTTGACCTTTGTGAACGGGGCGCCGTTTCAGCACGCCATTGCGGTAGGGCTGCGGCTGGGCGACGACTACTTCGACGGTTTGCGGGCTGGTCTGATGGCCCGGCGCGATCAGCTCTCTGGTGGTTTGGCCGCCGCTGGGTTCGATGTCTACCGCCCGGCGGGCACCTACTTCGTGACCGCCGATGTGCGGCCGCTGGGCTTTGACGACGGCATGGCCCTGTGTCGCAAGCTGCCCGAGCTGTGCGGGGTGGTGGCCGTACCCAGCGTGGTGTTCTACGACAACGAGGACGAGGGGCGCCATCTGGTGCGGTTCGCCTTCTGCAAGCGCCCCGAAGTGCTGGATGAGGCGGTGGAGCGGTTGGCCAAGCTGGGGGCCGGCTCATGAAGATCGCCGCCGTTCAGCACGACATTGTGTGGGAGGACCCAGAAGCCAACTTCGAGTTGCTGGGCCCCAAGGTAGCGAAGGCCGCGGCCGACGGCGCCCGATTGGTAGTGCTGGCCGAGATGTACTCCACCGGGTTCTCCATGGCCTCCGACAAGGTGGCCGAGCCGCCTGACGGACCCAGCGTCGGTTTTCTGGCCGAGCAGGCTGCCGTTCACAGCGTGTGGGTTTGCGGATCGGTGCCGGTGAGGGACCCATCGAAGGCCGAGCTGCCCTTCAACCGGTTCGTGCTGGCTGGCCCCGACGGCGTGGAGGCGGTGTACGACAAGATCCACCCGTTCTCCTACGGTGGCGAGCACGAGCACTACGCCGCCGGGGCCAACCGGCTGACTTTGACTGTCGAGGGGGTGAGGATCACCCCGTTCGTGTGCTATGACCTGCGGTTTTCCGATGAGTTCTGGACTCTGGCCCACGACACCGATTGCTACGTGGTGGTGGCCAACTGGCCGGCGCCCCGTCGAGCTCACTGGTCGGCACTGCTGGTGGCCCGGGCCATCGAGAACCAGGCCTACGTGGTGGGGGTTAACCGGGTGGGCACCGGGGGCGGCATCGACTACCAGGGCGACTCGGTGGTGATCGACCCGTTCGGGGTGGAGGTGGCCAGCGCCCCTGAGGGCGAAGAGGCTGTGCTGTACGCCGACATCGACCTCGCCCGGTTGAAAGAGGTCCGGTCCCGTTATCCGTTCTTGGAAGATCGCCGATAGCCAAAAGTGACTGCCCAGTCCCAACCCTTGCTGACGGCCCGCTTCGTGGTGCTGTGTTTGTGCGGGGTGTTCTACTTCATGGCCCTGGGACTTGTGTACCCGGTGCTGCCCGGCTTTGTGGAGAACGACTTGGGCGGGGGGCCGGTGGCGGTGGGGCTGGCCGTCGGCGGTTTCGGGCTGTCGGCTGCGGTGGCCCGCCCGCTTATCGGCCCGCTGGGGGACTCCAAGGGCCGGCGCTTCGTGGTTGTGTGGGGGTGCGTGCTGGCCGGAGTCGGCATCCTCGGCAACCTGTGGGTTTCCTCGGTGGCGGTGGCCGTGATGTTCCGACTGGTCACTGGGTTGGGCGAGGCCTTCTATTTCGTGGGCATCGCCGCGGCTGCCCAAGACATGGCCCCGGAGCATCGCCGGGGCGAGGCAACATCGTATTTCTCGGTCACGGTGTACTCCGGGTTGGCCGTGGGGCCGATCATCGGCGAGCAGCTGGCGGCCGCGGTCAGCTCCGACGCGGTGTGGGTGCTGGGGGGCGTTCTGTGCGCCGTCGGCACCGTTTTGGGCGCAGCCTCGATGCCCGGCCGTCCCGAAGGGGCACCATCGGGATGGCCCACCTCGTTCATCCACTGGCCCGCCCTCCGCCCGGCCTTGCTGCTGGGGCTGGGGCTGCTGGGCTACTCCGGGTTCCTGGCCTTCATCAAGCTGCACGTGGACGACATCGGATTCGCCCACTCCGGTGCGGTTTTCGCCACCTTCGCGGTGATGGTGATCAGCCTGCGGATTCTGCTGGCCCGCCTGCCCGACCGTCTGGGGCCACAGCGCACCAGCACCGTGTCGTATGTGTGCTCGGCCACCGGATTGTGGATTATCGCCTTCTGGCAGCAGGTGCCCGGCGTGTTCATCGGCACCGCCATTTTGGCCATGGGCCAGACATTCCTGTTTCCGGCCCTGTTCGTGATGGCCATCCAGTCGGCGCCGATAAACCGCCGTAGCCAAGCCATAGGCACCTTCAGCATCGCTTTCGATCTGGCTGTGGGATTGGGTGGGCTGATTCTGGGCGGCGTGGTGGAGGTGTCGTCGTATTCCATGGCCTTCTTCGCTGGCGGATCGCTGTCGCTGGTGGCCCTGGTGGTGAGCCGAACGGTGGTGCGTCCGCAACTCGAATCTGCCTATTGACACTCGATGGCTGGCGTAGGAGAGTTGGTCCCTTCCCCCTGAGCTTCCCCCTTCTCGCGCTCGACGCGCCCCCGAAGGCCCGAAGGGAAGTTCAATGCGAGGTTTCGCGCTGCTGGCCTCGACTGCTGCATGTTTTTTGACCATGTCCGGTGCCGGGACGGCCACCGGTTGGCAGCAGTCGGACGAAGGCACCTCTGTGGCTACCGAAAACGGCGAGGTGGAGATCGGGGTATGGATCGAAGTGGACGTACCCGGGGCGTCTGAGCCCGCCCCGAATCCCGCCAACCCTTCGAGGCCGCCCTGCTACTTCCAGCAGGGCAACTCCACCGAGCTCAACGCCTGGTTGGACAACGGCTACGTGGTCGATCCCAACCCTGATGAGGTGTATGTATTCAAGCTCTGCGAAATCGACGACGACACCCGGCTCGTCACGTTTTGGGTGTACCGGCCTGCGCCGCCGGAAGAGCCCCCGCCGCCGACATTCAAGGAGACCACCCGGCTGCGCAACGAAGCCTGGGGCCGCCTGGCCATCCCCGAGCCGACCACGCTGACGGCTCCCGCTGAGATCGCCGTTGTCCAACTCCCCACTTACGTGTGGGTTTCGGCCGCCGATCGCACGCCGGTGTCTGAGACGGTTACCACCACGCTGGATGGCCATGAGCTGAGCCTCACCGCCACCGCCTCTCCCCGTCGGCTGGGCTTTCTGCGGATTGACATGGGCGACGGAAACACGCTGTGGTGCGATGCCGACGACGTGGTGGCTTTCGACCACTCCCGCGATCCGCTGGACCAGCCTTCAAACTGCTTCCACTACTACCGGCACTCTTCAGTCATGAGGCCCGACCTCCGCTATCAGGTGGCGCTCACCGCCTACTGGGAGGTCTCGGTGGTGTGCGTGTTCAACGGCGGACCCTGCACCAATCCGCCCCCCGCCGTTCCTACCCAAGTGCTCACCGCACCGCCTCACCCCATTGGAGTGGCCGAAATCCAAGCCCTGGCCAGCCCCGGTTAGCCCCTCCGTTCAAACGACTCGCCTGACCCCCTGGGCGACCGCCGGGTTGTCACCGACGAACCATGGAAAACCAGGTGACAGCCCGGCGGGAGGGGGGTAGAGTAATCAGTCCACTCGACGCGGGGTGGAGCAGTCTGGTAGCTCGTCGGGCTCATAACCCGAAGGTCGCGGGTTCAAATCCCGCCCCCGCCACTACAGGACCTGCGTGGCTCAGTCGAAGACGACTCGCTCTCGCAACCACGCCGCGAAGTCCTGCTCGCTGATCTGGCCAGCAGCAACGGCCAGCATTGCCTGTTCGGCGTTGTCGACATCAGGTGGGTCAGGAGACCACCGGCCCGAGTTCAGGTCGATGAAGACGACGAGAGCAGCCCACGCAGCCCGCTTGTTGCCGTCGGGCAGCGGATGGTTGCGGGCCAGCCGCCAGCACAGAACCGCTGCTTTGTCGAAGATGTCGGAATAGAACTCTTGGCCGTCGAATTCGGCCATCGGAGCGTGTAAAGCGGAATCCGCCAGTTCTATGCGGCCAGATGTCCACAGCGTTTCTGCGGGTGTACCGGTAACCTGCTCGGCGAGCCACAGGTACTCCGCCAAGCTGAGGTACCTGGTCAACGGGCCAAGCGTTCGAGAAGCTCTTTGTCGCGCTCCAATAGCTGCCTGGCACGTGCGATGAAATCCTCATCGGCCCTTATGCGTTTGATCTCAGCTCGAAGCGAATCAACAACCAACTGGTTCATGCTCGATCCCTGGACTCGGGCCAATGCCTCGGCCTCTTGGGCCAACTCGTCCGGTAGCCGCACCGTCGTCTGTTTCGTCATGACAGCATGATATCGCGATATCATGGCTTTTCTACACGACTTCTAGGAAGTGCTGTGTCTTGGCCTACAGAGGTGGACGTCAAGAGCCCACTACGTAGTCCAGCTGACTCCTTTGGGCGAGCGGGGCCAGCAGGTGATTGTTCCGTCAGTGGTGATGGCGCAGGTGTGCTTGTCTTTGATTGCGATTGAGCTGTAGGTGGTGGTTGCGGCGTCGGGAGGCTGGCCCCGGGCGTCGCCCCAGCAGGTGATGGTGCCGTCGGTGGCGAGGGCGCAGCCGTGGCGATCTCCAACCTCGATCGTGGTGTAGTTGCCGGAGGGGGCATTGGTTCGCCCGTAGCGGTTGTGGCCCCAGCAGGAGATCGAGCCGTCGGTGGCGATGGCGCAACTGTGGAGCGAGCCCAGCGAGATCGTGGTGTAGGTGCCGGCGGGCACTCTGGTCTGTTTGTAGGAGTCGTCGCCCCAGCACGCAAGAGTGCCGTCATCGGCGATGGCGCAACTGCGGGTGTCGTCTGCGGCGATGGCCGTGAAGGTGCCAGTTGGCGCGTCGCTCTGTCCATCGGAGTCATCTCCCCAGCACGCAACGCTGCCGTCGGTGGCGAGGGCGCAGTTGTGATCCTCACCGGCCGCGATGGCGGTGTAGGTGCCGGCCGGAGCGTCAGTCTGCCCGTTGCGGTTGTAGCCCCAGCAGGTGATTGTGTTGTCGGTGGCGAGGGCGCAGCTGTGGTCGTATCCGGCTGTGAGGGCCTGGTAGGTGCCGGTGGGGGCGTCGGTTTGGTCCAATGCATTGTCGCCCCAGCAGGTGATGGTGTCGTCGGTGGCAATGGCGCAGCCGTGGTAGGAGCCGAGAGCCATGGCCTGGTAGGTGCCGGTGGGGGCGTCGGTCTGATCATGATCGTTGTCGCCCCAGCAGGTGATGGTGTCGTCGGTGGCGATGGCGCAGGCGTGATAGTCGCCGAGGGCCACGGCGGAGTGGGGGCCTGCCGGTGCCTCCGCGATGGCGTTGGGGTCGAATCCCCAACACGTGACCGAATCGTCGGTGGCGATGGCGCAGGAGTGACTCACGTAGGCGGCGACCGCTTTGTAGGTGCCGGAGGGGGCGTTGGCCTGCCCGCTGGCATTCGAACCCCAGCAGGTGATGGTGTCGTCGGTGGCGATGGCGCAGGCGTGGTTCATCCCGGCGGCGATCGTTTTGAAGGTTCCCGCCGGCGGGCTGGCTTGCCTGCTGGTGTTCTTGCCCCAGCAGGTGATGGTGTCGTCGTTGGCGATGGCACAGGAGAACGCGTGGCCGGCTCGGTATTCCTTGTAGGTTCCCGCCGGGGCCGTGGACCGCTGATGCCAGTGGTGTCCCCAGCACTTGATGGTGTCGTCGGTTCGGATGGCGCAGGTGTGGACCTCTCCGGCGTCAATGGCCTTGTAGGTTCCCCCCGGCGAGTTGGTCTCGCCCTCGTCGTTGTAGCCCCAGCAGGCGATGGTGCCGTCGGTCCTGAGGGCGCAGACGTGCTCCCAGCCCAAGGTCACGGCTGTGAACGTGCCTTCAGGCGCTTGGGCTTGGCCGAAGGAGTTGTAGCCCCAGCAGTCCATGGTGTCGTCGGTGGCGATGGCGCAAGAGGTTCGGCCATCGGCCGCGATCTGCTTGTAGGTGCCGGCGGGCGCATCGCCTTGGCCAAACGAGCCGTCCCCCCAGCAGGCGATGGTCCCATCGGTCCTTATGGCGCAGACGTGGATGGAACCGGTGGCCACCGCCTGGTAGGTGCCTGCTGGCACAATGTCTTCCCCGTGGGGAGTCGCTCCCCAGCAGGCCACGGTGGCGTCGGAGCGCAGGAGGCACGTGTAACCGGCGCCCGTGGACAGCCACGTGGAGCCCTCGCTTTCGGGTTGGGCGGCGGGTTCTGGCATGTCATGGCGGGCGAGGTGATTCTGGGAGTTGTCGCCGATCCACATCGTGGTGCCGTCAGACCACAACCCCCAGGGATTGCGTGAATCGGTGGTGTCGAGGCTGTCGATGTCTTTGGTGGCGTCTCGGCTGCCGTCGGTGAGGCTGTAGGCGTAGACCTTGTCGTCGCCGCTATCGACTACCCACATCGTGGTGCCGTCGGACCAGATGCCCCGGGGGTGGGCGTTGCCCGAGGCGTCGAGGCCGTTGATTTCCTTGGAGGCGTTGCGGCTGCCGGTGGCAAGGTCGTAGGCGAAAACCTTGTCTTGCCCATCGTCGACCACCCAGAGCATTGTGCCGTCCGACCAGATCCCCATGGGGCGGTTGTTGCCCGCCGCATCGAGGCCGTTGATGTCTTTGGTGGCGTCGCGGCTGCCGTCGGCCAGGGTGTAGGCGAAGGCTTTGTCGTCGCCGCCATCGGCCACCCAGAGCGTGGTGCCGTCGGACCAGATGCCGCGGGGGTGATTGGCTCCTGCGGCATTGAGGTCGTCGATGTCTTTGGTGGCGTCGCGGCTGCCGTCGGCCAGGCTGTAGGCGTAGATCTTGTCTTGGCTGCTGTCGGCTACCCATATGGTGGTGCCGTCCGACCAGACGCCCCGGCTGGCCTGATTGGCCGTAGCCAACGCAATCGTGGTTCCCGCCGAATCCGAGTCGTCGGTTTCCGTCTGTATCTGCGGCTCGGGTGGCGCGGCGGGTGTGTCGGCTCGACGGTAGACAGATCTCAAGCTGAGCCCGTGGGCATTGCGGGCCTTTATTCGATACACGTAGGAAGTCGATGCCTCGACGGTCGAGTCGGTGTAGGTGGTGGCCGCCGAGCCGGTGTCGTCCTCGATAACAGAGAACACACCCGCCGGTTGGGTCGCCCGATGGCGCCGCAAGATCTGGTAGCCGGTGATGGTCGAGTCGCCGGGATCAGCCCAAGACAGCGTCACTGAATCGTGGGCAACACTGTCGATCACCGGGCGGGCCGGTGTGGCCGGCACACTGCCGCTCTGGGCTGAAACCGGCCACGGCGCCAACGCGAGCACCGAAGCCAGCAAAGCCAGCGCCAAACCCGAACGTCTAATGGGGAGCCACACCGCCACTCAAACATAGTAGCAACCACTATTTACAGTGGCCCACGGGTCCTGAACAGGTGTGGTTCTTGAAAGGCCATTAAGGTGACTCGGTGGACGATGCCAGGGCTGTCTACGACGGCGACTTCTGCTTGGACAACGGGCTGGCGGGTGAGGCGCTGACCATCGCGTCGGCCAATCCCAAGAACTTCTACCAGGCCATTTCCGATACGGCAGCGATGCCGCGTCTCGACCTGTGGGCCAAGCTCTTCTTGCCCGATCGGGACGGGCCGTTTCCGGTGGTGATCGTCGTTCCCGGCAGCCTGGGGCTCCAGGCTCACCACTTGGCCCACGCATCGACGATCACCGATTCGGGTATCGCAGCATGCGCCATTGATCCCTTCGGCCCTCGGAATGTCGTTTCCACGGTGGACAATCAGATCCAGTACTCGTTTGCGGCCAGCGCCTGGGATGTTCTGGCCACTGCCGAGCTTCTGGCGACCCGACCCGAAATCGACGCTTCACGAATCGGAGCCCAAGGCCACAGCCGAGGCGGCTCCGCGGTTCTGAGCGCCGCGTCGGTGCACCTGTCATCGGCATCCGACGCCCCGCAACTCGCCGGCGTGTACGCCGCCTACCCCTGGTGCGGCCACCAGTTCCTCGATCCCGCCGTCGGGAGCACCCAGGTCCGCGCCATCATCGGTGATCTCGACGACTGGTGCTCACCCACCCAAGTCCAAGCCCACATCCACGCCATCCGGGTGGCAGGGGGCGACGCCAGCGTGCAGATCGTGCCGAACGCCCACCACAGCTTCGACCGCACCACCCCCCTGGAGCACGTACCCGATGCCGCCGTGGCCCCCAATGCACCCACCGTCTACATCGCCGACGACGGCGCCTTCATCCTCCCCACCTCAAATGTGCCCGACCCGGCCCTAGTCGACTTCGACGGCTTCCTCTACGCCGCCAAAGCCGGCTTCGGAGTCCGCGGCGCCCACATCGCCGGCACCCCCGACCTCGCCCCCCTCTTCGTCAAAGACATGATGACGTTTTGGGCCGGCCTCATGGCACCGGGCACGTACTAAGTCCGCTACCAGAGCTCGTCGAGGTATTGGGTGGTGCCGGGGATGGTGGGGATGAAGGGTGCTAGGAGTTCGAGGCGGGCGCCGCGGGCGGAGACGTCGTCGGCGAGGGTGGCGAAGGCGTCCCAGCAATCTTCGGGGTCTTGGTCGCAGAAGTAGAGGCGGAGGACTTCGGGGTGCTCGCCGGTGAGTGGCGGCAGACCGCCTTCTTTGCTGACCTGGACGAAGTCGATGATCTGGCCGATGGGACTACCTTCGGCGAGGAGTTCGGGGTCGCGCTCGGCTCGCAGTGCTGAGGCAGCGGCGAGGACCGAGTCGGTGTCTTCGCCTCGGAACCAGGCCACCACCATGCCCGCATAGGGATGGTCGAGAGCGATCTCGGGCGGGATGGGGGTCGTCCCTCGGCCCATCCAGCCAGCCAGGTCGTAGGCGGCGGTGCTGATGTGGTCGCGATTGGGGTTCATGCGCCCAGTAGCGAAAAGGTCAGGGCCGACCGCAAACGAGTAGCCGAAGGTGTCGGCGTCGCGATCCTGCTCCATCCAATAGAGGGCGATGAACGAGCCGTTGTCCACCGGTTCGGCCACCGCGCCATCGGCGGGGAACCGCAGATCCTTGAGCCGCCTCGTGGCCACGTATCGCCGATAGGCGAAGCAACCGGGAGCAGCGGTCATGGCGGCATAGGCATGGTCGTGCTCGTACCAACGGTTGTACTCGTGCAGTCCTTCGCCGCGGTGCGGTTCGATGAAGGTGATCATCGAGTGGCCGAGATGGATCTGGCTACCTGCTGCCAGGGGTTGATCAGACATGTCGTCGCCTCCTATCGCCGTCGAATGATACGCCCCCGCCCACGACCCTTCCCCAAGATCTAGGTGCTCGCCATTGATGTTGCAGAATGGGCGCCAATGGGCACCAAGAGTGAAGACGAGCGAATTCAGCCCGCATTGCACTCCCTGCTGTTGGGGGACGCAGATGGGCTCCAAGCCGCTCTCATTGCCGACCCGCAGGTAGTGACCCTCAAGGTCGAGGGGAACACGCTCTTGGAATGGACCACCCAGCCGGGAGTCGCTCCGCCATCCCCACAAGTTGTTGACGTGCTCATTGGTGCTGGCGCTGAGCTGAATCGGGCCCTCAACTTGGCCGGTTGCTGGAACCTGCCGGACCTCTGCGAGCAGCTCCTTGCCGCCGGTGCCGATCCCGCAGCCAGGGCCGACGCCAACATCACCCCCCTTGAATCGGCCGCGATGCACAGTTCTATTGAGGCCGCTGATGTGCTTGTTGCCGCAGGTCTGCATCGGCCCGCGCTGTGGCTTGCTGCCGCCTGCGGATTGCTGGACAGAGTCAAGCGCTGGGTATCCACCGACGGATCACTCCTCGATGATCCGGGCGCCTACCGTCCGAGTTGGGCCGATGTCGGTCGACCGGCTGGCAAACCTCCCTCTGAAGACCCGGTGGAGATCCTGGGTGAGGCATTCGTCTTTGCTGCGCTTAACAACCGGCGCACTGTTGTGGACTATCTCCTCGGCGCCGGTGTCCACATTGATGTGCGCCCCTACCGCAACACGACCGCACTGCACTTCGCCATTCAATTCGGCCGTCTCGAAATGGTTCGGCGCCTACTTGAACGAGGAGCATCGACGGCCCTTCTTGACGACACATACGGCTCCGACGCTGCCGGATGGGCACAGGCCTGCGACGACGGCAGTCAGCTAGCAGGCGCCATCCGCGAACTGATCAACGCCTCTTGACGCCATGCGCTCACAACGTTGCCGGGGCGGTAGGGGCGTCATCACAAATCGGGAATCACCCTTGTCGGAAGGGGAAAAGGACGAGACCCATGTCCTAAGGGCCGTTGTAGGGTTCCGCGGTGGTTTCTGTCAGTCCGTGGCTGCTCGAAGACGGCGTGCTGCATCTGAATCACGGGTCGTTTGGGGCAACGCCGGCTCCGGTGTTGGAGGCACAGGAGCGGATTCGCCAGCGCTTTGAAGCCAACCCCACCAAGTACTTCGTGGGCGGTGAATACCAAAGCGAACTGGACGCCGCCCGCCGGGTGGTGGCCGACTTCGTGGGGGCCGATGAGGCGGGACTGGTGTTCGTGAACAACGCCACCACCGGGGTTAACGCCGTCTTTCGGTCGCTTGAGCCCAGCCTTGCCCCTGGCGACGAGATCCTGGTGGCCGACCACGAGTACAACGCCTGTGTGAACGCGGCGCTGGTCTCAGCGGCGAGGGCAGACGCCCGTGTTGTCACAGCCCAGGTGCCGTTTCCGCTGGAATCCTCCCAGCAGGTGATCGATGCTGTGCTCGGAGCCGTCACCGAGCGCACCCGGGTCGTGATGATCGACTCGGTGACTTCTGCGACGGGGCTGGTGATGCCGGTGTCCGAACTCGCCGCCGCCCTTGAACCCGAGGTGGCACTGCTGGTGGACGCCGCCCATGGCCCCGGCATGCTGGACTTCGACGTTTCTGCGCTGGGTGCTTCCTACGTCACAGCCAACTGCCACAAGTGGATGTGTGCCGCCAAGGGCGCGGCGTTTCTGTGGGTGCGAGAAGACCGCCGCGAGGGCATGTACCCCTCAGTCATCAGCCACGGTTACAACGACGCTTGGCCATCGAGCGAGAGCCGCTTCCACGCCCAGTTCGACTGGACGGGAACACAGGACCCGAGCGCCTGGTTGACCGTCCCCGTCGCCCTCGACACGGTGGCGGCGATGCATCCCGACGGCTGGCCCGGAGTCCGAGCCGCTACTCGAGCGCTGTGTTTGACGGGCCGAAAGATCCTGCTCGACACCCTGGCAATCGATCCGCCGGCGCCCGAGAACATGATCGGCTCCATCGCCTCGGTGCCCGTCCCGCCAGCCGACAACTCCGGCTCGGAGATCTTCGATCCGCTCATGGCCGCTCTGGCCGACAACCACAACATCCAGGTGCCGGTGTTCACCTGGCCCGAACCCCCCGAGCGCCTGCTCCGCATCTCCGCCCACCTCTACAACGAGGAATGGCACTATCAGCGCCTAGCCGACGCCCTCCTCACCGAGCTCGGTACCTAACTCAACTGGGAAAGGCGAGCCACAAAACCGAAAGCAGGACCCAGGACGAGACCACCAGCCAATACGTAACCGGTTGGTCGCGGCGGGTGACGCGTTGGACGAAGCTGCTCTCCCCGGTGGCGATATCAAATGCGGCCCAGGCCAAGAACAGCACGGCGAAGAGCCAGATCTGCTCGGTTAGCGCAAATGCCCACAAAGCGGCAACGGCGGTCCATGTGGGCCACAACCGGAGGGATCTGGTTTGAGTTGGCCGTGCAGAAATCGGGATCACTGGATCGCCTCCGTGTGGACAGCTGGCGGCTCGATGGCGTTGATCCGCCAGTTGAGGTAGTGGCCAAAGTCGGCCACTACCCGCTCCGCGGGAACAAGAAGTCCAGGCTCAAAGTCGCCGATGGCACCACGCTGGCCCCTCTCGCAGATCGCTTTGTCCTCGGGCAGGAAATCCGGGAGGGAGTAGGCCGCCGCGTTGGTGGCCAATTGGCTGGTCCAGCGCCTGAACCGGCCACTACTGCGGTCTTTGGGGCCTGCGGCGAATGCCCCGCCAGTTCGGACTGTGCAGCGCTGAGTGTCGATCGGGTGAACCGTCTGCCAATAGAAGCCACCGGCATTGAATACGCCTACGAAGTTGGGTGGCAGGCTGATCAGCAGGTAGTCGTCCTGGTTTTCCACCTTGCCGCCGGTGGCGGTAGCCCTGGCCGAGCCTGCGATGTAGTAGGCGTCTTTGGTCGGCGTGTAGGGATCGAGCGTCTTGGGGTGCACCTGGAACAAGTGGTAGCTCTCCATTGCATTCACAATCGCCAGCTTCCAGTTGCAGTCCCACACCTGGGTGTCCTGCTGGTCTGAACGGTGGGCCATTTGGTCGATCCCGTGTGCGATCGCGTGGGGCTCGATGGCTGCGAAACGCTCGGAGAGCGGCTCAACATCAGGATTGAGGCTCACAAACACCAAGCCGTGCCAAGACTCGACTCGGTAATTCGGCAAACAGTGCGCAGCCTTGTCGATGGCGTCCTTGGGCGTGAACGGAACCGACAACAACCGGCCGTCGTCGTTGTAGGTCCAAGCATGGTACGGACACTGGATTCGCTTGGCGTTTGACGGCCGATCAACGAGCAGGGTTCCCCGGTGAGCGCAGAGATTCGACATCGCCGCCAATTCTCCCTGCTGATTGCGCCTCAGCAGGACTGGCTGGCTGCCGATGATGACCGGAAGCTGATCGCCGTGAGCGCTTACGTGATCCTCGGTGGTGACGAACACCCAATCTCCGTGCCAGATGCCGTCCATCTCGGCCTTGAGGAACGAAGGGTCCCGATAGGCGATGTTGGGTAGGGCACGGTCTGGAGCAAACGTCAGCGTGGTGGAACTCACAGCAGGCAATCTAGTTGTGTTGCCAATCCTTCTTGGTTGCTCACTCAGCAGCCAGCGCCCATAGTGAGCTATTCCGCAATTCCCAGTTGATGCAGTCCTACATCCACGAGATTGATCGCGCCCTCACCGAGACGTCAGGCGCCTTTTGGCAACGGTGGTTCCCCCGCCTCGTCAATGCCTATCAAGCCAGACTGCCGCCAGCTGCGACCCGCTGACGCAGAGGTTCCGGGTTGCTCAGCGATGGCGGACGAGGCCGAACGGGAAGCGGCCTTCGATGAAGTACGTGGACGACAAGAACACCGGTCGCCCCTCGCCGTCTAGGTGGTTCTGCGCCAGCACCAGATAGGAGGCATCCTCCGGCTTTTCTCCCCAGCCGATGTCATCGCCGTGTGCAGCATGGAGCTCGGTTGTTGCGACGGCGACATGATGACCGTGTCGACCGAGCAACGCGAAGACCGACCCAGTGATTTCAGATGGGTCCGGTGCGCCGCCCAGGTGGTCGACTGGGATGACGTCGTACGAGAAGGCCACGACTTCGGCATCGGCGGTCAAAGCCCTCTCGATCTCCACCACCTCCGCCGAAGGGCTGAGCTGTAGCTCCTCGGCTTCCTCCTTGGAGATGTCTCGGATCGAAATGCTCCGATAGCGCATGCCGGGTTCGAGTCCGCGTCGACGAATCGTCTCGGTCATAGATTCGAGACGACGGATGTCGGCCTGGTGGTCATGTCCAGTGGCGACGACGACTGTGCCGGACCCATGCCGTGTCACCGTTAGTCCGCGGCTCTCCAGGTCCTGAAGAGCCGTGCGAACCGTGCTTCGGGACACCCCGTAGTGGGTGGCCAGTTGATGCTCACCGGGCAGGCGCCTACCGGTTGGCCATTCGCCGCTCTCGACGCGCTCCCGCAGGTCCCGGGCTACGCGGTCCGATTGGGTCATCGCGATCCTCTATGACGTAGTAGTCGCCCGGCAGTCACACGACTCGGATGTTGCCGCCGTCGATTGGGATCTGTGCCCCGGTCGTTGCCGCGAAAGTGTCGCTGCAAAGCTCGGCGACGACAGCTGCGACCGCCTTCGAGCTCACCGTTGTACCGAGCAGATTGCGGGACTTGTACTCTTCGACGGTCAATCCATGCTGTGCCGCCCTCGCTTCGAGGGTCTCATCGTCCCAAAGCTCGGTGTCGAACACGGCGTCGGGGTGGACGACGTTCACGCGGATGCCTTCTTCGGCCCACTCGATCGCCGCGACCCGTGCCAGTTGTGTCACGGCCGACTTGGAGGCGGAGTAGGCGGCTGCGCCCGGTCCAGGAGCTGGGACGTTCTTTGATCCGATTATGACCACCCGCCCACCGATGGGCGAGAGCGCCAAGAGGTCGTGAGTCGATGAGAGCAGCTGCGCGATCGCGTCGACGTTCACGGCTTGGACTGATCGCCAGTCGGCGAAATCGAGGTGTTGAATTGGCGCTGACGGGCCGAAGATGCCTGCCGCAGCAACGACGATGTCGACCCCGCCGAACCGTTCAACTGCGTCGTCGATGGCGTTTCGCTGGGCGTCTGCGTCGGTGACGTCGACCTCGCGCCCGAGCCAGTTCGGTCCTTCGAAGGCGCACTCGATTGCTGGTGAGGAGTCGAAACCGGTCACGGCGCAGCCTTGTGAGAGGAGGGCATCGGCACAAGCCCGGCCAATTCCCGATGCGGCCCCGGTGACGATGGCGGCGCAGCCGGTGAATCGGGCCTTCGGACCGTCGAGGGCGAGCTTGGCTTGCTCGAGCGACCAGTACTCGACGTCGAAGATGTCTTCGGGAGGGAGTGCGACGTAGCCGCCGAGGTGGTCTTCGGCCCGTTCGAGCACGGGCATGGTGTGGGCGTAGATCTCAGCCGAGATGGCCGATGCCTTGGCGGTGTCGCCAATGCCGAGAAGGCCGACTTCAGGGTCGACTAGGACCCGGGGCGCGGGGTCCAGCATCTTGAGTTGTTCCTCGGAGCGGTCTGCGTTGTCGCCGAAGTAGCCCTTGTAGGCCTCTGCGTAGGCGTCGATGTCGGTGCCGACCAACGCTGTTCGCTTTGTTCTCAACACATGGTCCGGGGTCAATGGACCCCGGTTGGCAAGGCTGTCAAGGTCAAGTCGAGCCACGAAGCGGGCGACTTGCGGCGTCCAGTGTCGGCCCACGATGAGCGGCTTTCCGGCGACCTCTGAGAGTTGCCGGCGAAGTTCGGCGAGGCGAAGGCAGCTGCACGGAGGTGGCGGTTCGGATGACGGCGCCACCATCGGCGCATGTTCATCGAGCCATGCTTCGGCGCGGGATATGAGCTCAACATGTCGCTCGTAGGCCCCTCTCGTCGTGTCGGCAAAGGTGAACAGACCATGGTTGAGGAGGACCATGCCGGAGTAGCGGTCGTCGTCCCACATCTGCGACACGACCTTTGCGAGGTCGAAGCCCGGCATGACGTACGGGATGATGAGCACGTCCGGTCCATAGACGTCCCTGACTATGGCCTCCCCTTCGGCAGAGTTGGTGAGGGTGACGATCAAATCGGCGTGACTGTGCTGCACTGCCCTGTGGGGGATCAGGGCATGGAGGAGCGTCTCAACCGATGGCGCGGGGGCCGCGGGGTCCAGACAAGCGGCCGAGAGCTCTCGCATCATGTCCACGTCGCTTAGTGAGTCGAGGGCCAGCAGTTCGAGGAGGCGAGCGTGGCGGAGCGGGGCGAAGCCCGCTCGTTCGATCGTGGCCAGATCCCAACCCGACCCCTTCACGTAGAGCGCGTCAATTTCCTGGCCCGTGAGGTCGTGGAACGGCTGTTTGACGGACGTGTTCCCGCCACCATGCAAAACGAGAGTTGGGTCGCTGCCCAGCAGCTGAGACCCATGGACGCAGGCATCAAGGTCGTCGCTGTGTTCGCTGTCAGCGCCCGCCGACGTCCATCTGTTCTCCATGAAGCCCTCGCGACCAACCAATGACGTCTACTTGTCAGACAAATTAGGCGTTCGTCTGATGTGAAGTCAACATCGGGGTTGAGATAGCCGTGGCTGTGCGAGTACCTTGGCTGTAGTTGTCAGACAAATGGAGGGAGTGGTCTTGGCGCGTACTGTGGAATGGGTTGAAGACGCCGTGGAGATCATCGACCAGACGATGCTTCCGGGCGCGGTAGAAGTGCTTCGCCTCACCACAGTCGCCGATGTGGTGGCGGCCATTGAACGGCTCTCCGTTCGGGGGGCTCCCGCGCTGGGAGTCGTCGGCGGTTTTGGCGTTGCGCTCGCCCATCGCGAGTCGGCGGGTGATCCTGAGCAGCTGGAGGCTTTGCTCAACGACCTAGAGAACGCTCGGCCTACGGCAGTGAACCTCGCGCGTATGGTCCGCCGGGTTGCCGAATTCGCTCCCCAGGGCTTCGACGCGGTGCTCAATGCCGCCTTTGAGGTTCAGGATGAGGAGATCGCGGCATCTCGCGGTATGGCAAGGAGAGGCGCCGATCTCGCGGCGCAGTTCGTGGGTGGCCGGCCGCTAACGGTGATGACGATCTGCAACACCGGAGCGCTCGCCGCCGTAGAGGGCGGTACGGCGCTCGCGGTCGCCGAGGAGCTCCACAAGCGAGGCCTGTTGGAGGAGGTTGTCGCGCTGGAGACCCGGCCACTGCTGCAAGGCGCCCGGCTGACGGCCTGGGAACTCGCCCAGATGGACGCTCCGCACCGGCTCATCGTTGACAGCGCGGCTGCATCGGTGCTGGCCAGCGGCCTTGTAGACATTGTCTTGACCGGCGCCGACCGGATCGCCGCCAACGCAGACACCGCCAACAAGATCGGTACGTTCGGCCTTGCGCTTGCCGCCGCCGATGCTGGCGTTCCATTTGTGGTCGTGGCTCCGGAATCGACCATCGACCTCGAAACAACCACTGGTGCCTCAATCCCGATCGAGGATCGAGGGGCCCGTGAAGTTGTCTCCTACCCGCTTGAGGGTACGGCTCCGCCTGAAACCAGAGTGATCAATCCTGCGTTCGACGTCACTCGGGCCGAGCTCATCACGGCCATCGTCACCGAGCGTCGAGTGGTGGACATTTCCGGGGGAGAGACATTGACAGGAGAGCTGGAACCTGAATCGCCGAGGTGACGGCGCTTTGCGGCCAGCTCGCCCTGAGGGTCAGTACATGATGGTGCGGGTTAGGTGATGGGGCCAGAAGGTGGCGTGGTACGCCTTCCAGAGCCGGAAGTCCACCTGGGGGACAACTAGCGACTGCGACGGCGAGCGAATCTGATTGATGGCGTCGGTGAGTAGGGCGGTGGCGTACAGGGTGTGGGCCCGGATCTCCACTTCCTCGGGACTGTCGGTGGGGATCAGCTCGCCTCGGTTGATGGCAGCCTCCAGCTCTGCGGAGTAGGACAAAATGCCCATGAGTCGCAGGGCGACGGGGACGATGTAGTCGGCGAACGCCGTCATCCGATCCAGATCGGCGACTGCGAATTCACCTCCGCTGGCCAGCGCCATGTGCAGTTGCCAGAGCCAAAGTTGGGCCAGCTTGTGCAACTGCACCTCATGGCCGTCGTGGGTGCTGACGTCGTTGAACCGCGGAAACTCCACCACCAGACGCTCCAGCAGGCCGTTTCCGTCGGCGTACATGGCGGGGGCACAGTCGGCCACGAAGCAATGAGCACTGCCGTCGTAGCGCTCGGCCAGAACTTGGCCCGCCGTGTTGAGGATTTTGACGCGCTCATCGAGCATGGGGATTTCGATGTTCCCGCTGAATACGCGGTTCAGTTCGGCTCGACTGATCTCGCCCAGGTAGGCACCATCGGTCAGCGGCACGCCATCGTTTAGTGCCTGGCTTACACAGGCGAACATGCCCTCGCTGTCCGACCAGGTGCGGCCCCGATAGTCGGCGGCGAATTTCACCCCGGAGTCGAAGTCGGTGAAGGCGAAGTTCATGACCGCATAGAAGAAGGAGACATCGATGATCTCCGCCGGGTCAGTCCGGTCGCTGAAGGCACCGTCTACCGGGCCAGACGGAAAGGCGAACTCCTCAAAGGCCATCCATGAGGCCACTTCCTCGATGGCCTCGACCGAAGTGTGGACGTGTCGAGTGCGATCGACCACCCCGTGCACCGAACGCAACACCGGCGAGGACCACACTGGGGATTCAGGCATGTCTGGCTCCTCCTCGACGCATCAGCGTAATGCCAGTCGTTACGATTTTGACTGGATCGTATTGAGGGACATGTATGGATTCGGTTCGCTTTAGCTTCGACGGAGACCAGGCTCTGGCCGCGTTCACGGGACGAGAAGGTGGTGTGAGCACAGGCGAGCTGGCCAGTCTCAATCTGAGCTTTGAGGTGGGGGACGACCCAGCACGGGTCATCGCCAATCGCAAGATCGCGGGCGACGAGCTGGGCTTCGACTTCCGCAACCTCGTGGTTCCCCGTCAAGTACACGGGGTACGGGTCAAAGTTGTAAGCGAGCACGACAGAGGCCGGGGCGCCGACTCATCGGAGTCCGGAGTGGCCACCTGTGATGCGCTGGTGACGAGCACGCCGATGATCCCAATGGCCGTCCTAGTGGCCGACTGCGCGCCGGTGGTGCTCTACGACCCGGCACAACCGGCCATCGGCATCGTGCACGTGGGATGGCGGGGGGCCATCGGGCGGATTGCCCAAAAGGCAGTGGAGACGATGGCACGGGAGCTGGGATCTCGGGTGCGAGATATCCAGGCGGGCATCGGCCCATGCCTGCAACCGCTCTCCCTCGAAGTCTCCATGAACGAAGCCATGCAAGCCGAGGGGGAATACCACCAGCAGCCGGCGGTGCTCTACGACGCCGGGGAGAAGCCGCACCTGGATATTCCGTACATGGTCAAACAGCAGCTGCTGGATGCCGGTGTGTGGCTCAAGAACATTGAAGACTCCCGAATGGACACCCTGAACGCCCAGCGCTTCTTCTCCCATCGTGGCCAGTCGGGCCGGGCGGGACGGTGCATGGGCGTAGCCATGCTGCGAGCCCCCTAGACGGCCAGCGGTCAGTCCGGAATCAAGACCCCGGGATTCATGAGGTTGTCGGGGTCCAGGGCGGCCTTGACGGCGCGCAGGACCTTGACCCCGGCGTCTCCGAGCTCGTCGGCCATCCAGGGGCGGCGGACGCGGCCGATGCCGTGATGGTGGGAGATGCCAGCACCGCAGTCAGTGGCCGCTCCCATAGCCGCGGCCCAGCAGGCGTCGTAGACCGACTGGTATTCGCCGGAATCAGACGGCTGGGCGGCGAAGGTGAAGTAGAGGTTGGCCCCGGATTGGTAGGCGTGTGATGTGTGGGCGGTGGCGGCGATCACCGTGGGCACCGCACTGATGGCCTCGATAACCGCGGTGTAGAGCTGGCCGAGGCGGCCCCAGCCGGTGGCCACCTCGATGGTGTCGGCCACTAGGCCCTGTTCGAACAGCTCGGTCCAAGTGGGCACGGTATTGCGGTGCTCGAACCAGTGATCCACAGCACCGGGGTCGGCCGGTTCTCCACCGCCCGACTGGCACAGCTCGGCTACCGCGGCACCCTCCAGCGCGGCATACCCTGGCGGACCCTCGTGCAGAAAGATGGCCATACAGCGGCTCTTGGGCACATGGTCGCGGAAGTGGCGGCGCGACTCGCCGGCGTCGTAGAGGCGCACTACCGGGGGCCGCCAGCCGGGGACGATCACACTGCGCACGGCCTCGATCCCCGCGCTCATGTCCTTGAAGTGGAAGGCCTGGCGCACCCCCGGCTCGGGGAGCGGTCGCAGCGAGAAGGTCACCTCGGTGATGATCCCGAGCGTGCCCTCGCTCCCCAATAGGAGCTCACGCAGATCAGGCCCGGCCGACGCCCGGGGAGTGGAGCGCGACCGGTAGATCGACCCATCGGGCAACACGGCCTCAACCGCATACACAACGTCCTCGATGTTGCCGTAGGCGGTGGAGTACTGGCCCGATGCCCGGGTGGCCACCCAACCGCCGACTGAGGAGATCTCGATCGACTGGGGCCAGTGTCCGATGGTGAAGCCGTCTTGGCGCACCCGGTTCTCAGCGTCGATGCCCATCGTGCCTGCTCCGAAGGCCGCCAGGCCGTCCATCGCGTCGAGCCACCGCAGCCCGCTCAGCCGCTCGGTGCTGATAACCACCGAGTTGGTTGACGCCAGCACACCGCCCACGCATCCCGATCCAGCCCCTCGGGGGATCATCGGGGCGCCATGGGACCGGCACAGCTGCACGGTCGCAGCCAGTTGCTCGGTGCTTGACGGCACCGCCACCGCAATCGGCAACACCAACTGCCCCTGCCACTGGTCGAACTCGGAGCGAGGCCAGGCGTCGCGGGCTCTGCTGTGGCGGGCTTCGTCGTCGAGGAGGAGTTCGTCGCCCAGCAGGCTGGCAAGTTCGTCAATCAGCGCCATCAGGCGTCCGACTTGAATTCGAGTTCGCTGGCGTAGCGAGCTCGAACAGCGTCGATTTCTGCGGCGGTGCGCGTTTTGTCCCATCCCAGCAGATCGCCCATTAGCGAGGCTGCCGGGGCGACAAGGTCGTCTCGCTCGGCGGGGGTGTACCAGGCGGCCCGAGTCCGGCGATAGATCAGATCCTCCAGGGTCAGCGCACCGTCGACCCGCACCGCCCAGTCGACCTCGCCGGCCACCACCCGCCCGCCAGGGACGATGGGCTGGTGGCCCAAGGCCAGCACCTGACTGGTCTCGTCTCCATAGAGCCGCACCAGCCGGTCGGCCAGCGGCCGTTCGACACCGGTGGCTGTGGCTACCGATGCCGCACAGTCATCGAGGTCCGACGAGAGGTTGCCGCCGGGGATCGGATCGGACCCCGGACTCGGACCCAGCGATCGTCCCAGCCGCTCGGCCACGTAGTCGAGCACCGTCATCGCCATGGTGCGAAACCCGGTGAGCTTGCCGCCCGCGATGGTGATCATCCCCCCGGTTCCCACCCAAACCTCCTCCTTGCGGGATATCTCGGTGGCCTCTTTGCCCTTTTGCGCCACTAGCGGGCGCACGCCTGACCAGGCGGCCACCACGTCGTCGAAACCCAGCGGATCGACATCGAAGTAGTGCTTGAGTGGTTGCAGCAGATACGCCACGTCGGTCCGCTCGATTTCGGGCCACAGGAGCTGTTTTCCCTGATAGCTGGTGTCGGTGGTGCCGATGGCAACCGTGTCGCCTCGGGGCAGCACAAAGACGCTGCGCTTGTCGGGAGTTGCCATTATCACCAGGTTCCGCACCGGTAGCCGGGCGGTGTCGACGACGATGTGAATGCCTTTTGAGGGGTGGAGGCGATCAATGGCGGCCTCTTCCTCGAACTGGGCTAAGCGCTCCACCCACGGCCCGGTGGCGTTCACCACGGCGTTTGCGCGGATCTCCACCCGGTCGCCGCTCATTTTGCACTCCGCCACCACCCCGTCGATGTGGTTGCCTTCCCAGATCACGTCGACCACCGGCAGCCTGTTTGCCACAGTGGCCCCGGAGCCGACCGCATCGCGCAGCACGGCCAGCACCAGCCGGGCGTCGTCGGTCATGTATTCCCGGTAGGCGCAGGCCCACGGGTACTCGTCCCGGCGTATGCAGGGTTCTTGCTCGGCGAGGGCGTCGCGATCCCAACTGAGATTGCGGTCGGCGTCGTCTACCGCTCCGAGCTTCTCGTAGGTCGTGATCCCGGCTCGGAACTTCATCAGACTGGCCCGGTTGTGAGCAGGCACCACCATCCAGCACGGCTCGGCCAGATGAGGAGCCATCTGGTTCACCGTCTGGCGCTCCCTCGCGGTCTCCCGCACCAGCCCGACCTCGCCCATGGCCAAGTAGCGAAGCCCGCCGTGGATCAGCTTGGACGAGCGCGAAGACGTCCCGGCCGCAAAATCGTTCTTTTCCACCAGCGCCACCCGCAACCCCCGCCGGGCCGCGTCCCGGGCCACCCCCGCCCCGGTGATCCCTCCGCCGATGATCACCAAGTCGAACCGCTCACTCCCCAGCCCCGCAAGCAGGCCATATCGCGAAGTTGCCGACAACGAATTGGCGGGAACGGGTCCAGACTCTGTCAACCGATTCAAAGCCGCCCTAGCGCTCAAAGGGAGGTGCCGGGTTGGTTGTCCACTACCAGTTCTTCCAGTAACGGGAGGGTACGGGGCCGGCTTGATCTTGGTACTTGGAGCCGGCCTCGGCTGATCCATAGGGGTTCTCGGCGGGGGTGGTCATGCGAATGAAGGAGATCTGGCCAATCTTCATCCCGGCATACAGGGTGATGGGAAGGGTGGCCACGTTGGACAGCTCCAGGGTGAGGCGGCCGTTCCAGCCGGCGTCCACGAACCCAGCAGTGGAGTGGATCAGAAGCCCTAGCCGGCCCAAAGACGACTTGCCCTCCAGCCGGGCTACAAGATCGTCGGGAATCCGCACCCGCTCGAGGGTGGAGCCGAGCACGAACTCTCCAGGGTGAAGGATGAACACCCCGTCGGGTTCGATCTCCACCGGCTCGGTGAGGGCGTCCATGTTCTTCTTGACGTCGATGAGCCCTTCGGTGTGGTTGCGGAACACCCGGAAATAGCGGTCGATGCGCAGATCGACTGACGACGGCTGAATGGCGTCGTCGGCTAGCGGGTCGATCTCGATGCGGCCTTCCGCTAGCTCCTTGCGGATGGATACGTCGGAGAGGATCACGTCAGCGAGGCGGCAGGATCACGATTTTGCCCGAGAGAATCATGCTTTGGGGGCGAAGAAGCTGCGCACCAGTGGCTCGTAGTGCTCTAGCGGCGGCGTGGGGTAAGAGGGGTCGAAGGCCGGCATGTCGTATTCGGCGCAGAACTCGGCGCAGCGGTCGTAGTGGGGGTGGTCGGCGTAGGCGTCACGGCTGTTGCGGTCGAGTCCCACGTGGTGCCAGAAGTAGTACCCCTGGAAGACGCCGTGCATCTGCACCATCCAGAGGTTTTCTTCCGACACAAACGGCTTAAGGATGGCCGCGGCCAGGTCGGGGTGGTTGTAGGGGTTGAGCAGGTCGCCAATGTCGTGGACCAGCGCGCACACCAGATACTCGTCGTCCCGACCGGCCTTCTCGGCCCGATGGGCGGTCTGGATGCTGTGGGTCAACCGGTCGACGGCGAAGCCCTGGGGTCCGGTGGCCAGATCCCGCATCTCCCGAAGTACCCGGTCGGCCAGTCCCTGCTCCAAGTAGTGGTGGGCCGAAGCGGTTGCTGCCCAATCCTCGGCGGTGGACTCGTCCATACGGGTGAACGTGGCTTGAGTCAGCGTTGCCATGCTCGAAGCCTACGGCATAGATGGCCTCGTGCCACCCCCTCCAACGCCCGAGATCACCACTAGATTGCAGGGCGGATGCGAGCGGTGATTTTCGAAGAGGGTCAGGCCGTGACCGGCGAAGTAGCCGACCCGGAACCGGGACAGCGGCAGCTATTGGTGGAGGTTCGGGCCGCGGGGCTGAACGGCGCCGACTTGGCTCAGGCCAAAGGTGGTTATGCCCCACCGCCAGGAGCGCCAGCCACCGGCGGCTTGGAGATGGCCGGTGAAGTGGTGGCTGCCGGTGATGGCTGCCAGCGATTCTCGGCGGGCGACCGGGTGATGGCGGTGGTGCAGGGGGGCGGGCAGGCTGAGCTCTGTGTGGTGGACGAGCCGCAGGCCATGCCGGTGCCCCAATCGCTGGACTGGGAGAGCGCCGGGGGCTTGCCCGAGGTGTTCGCCACCGCCCACGACGCCTTGTTCACCCAGGCCGGTCTGGCCATGGGAGAGCGGGTGTGCATCCATGGCTCCGCCGGTGGGGTGGGAGTGGCTGCGGTGCAGCTGGCCGCCGCCACTGGGGCAGAGGTGACCGCCACCGTGCGCAACCCCGATTCCCGAAGCGCGGTGGCCGAAATGGGGGCGAACGCCATCGACCCCGCCGACTTCATTGATGCCGGGCCGTTCGACGTGATCTTGGAATTGGTAGGCGCTCCCAACTGGCCCGCCAACCTGAAGGCCCTAGCCACCGAAGGGCGCATCATGGTCATTGGCGTGGGCGCGGGAGCGGAGGTGTCGCTGAACCTGGCCCTGCTCATGGTCAAACGAGTGCGCCTGTTCGCCTCCACGCTGCGCCCCCGCTCTCTGGAGCAGCGGGCCGCAGTGGCCCGCCGGGTGGAGCAACACGTGCTGCCGCTGGTGGAATCTGGCCGACTCCATGTCCCCATCGCCCGGACCTTCCCGCTGGCCAAGGCGGCCGATGCCTACGAGTACTTCGCCACCCCCGGCAAGCTCGGCAAAGTCGTCCTGGTTCCGTAGGGGGCGATTTTCGATGACGGCGGGAACTTGAGGCATAGGTGCGGCGTCTAAACCGCATGACCAAGCTGATCGGATTGCTCGCGCTGCTCTGCTGCTTCGCCGCGGCCTGCGGCTCCTCGGACTCGCCGGCTGCCGGACCTACTCCGCAGCCGACTGCCGCTTCGACACCGCTTTTGACCCCTTTGCCAGCGCCTGAACCCACGCCGACTTCGGCGTCAACACCGGATTCGACCCCGGTGCCCACGCCTTCTGCGGCGCCGACAGCGATTTCAACTCCGGTGCCGACGCCCACCCCGACAACCGTGCCCACCCCGACAACCGTGCCCACCCCGACAACCGTGCCCACCCCGACAACCGTGCCCACCCCGACAACCGTGCCCACCCCTGTGCCCACCCCGACAACTGTCCCAACCCCGGTGCCCACAGTGACACCCACGCCAACCGCGGTTGTAGAACTGGTTACCGAACGCGAGCCCGCCGATCCGAATGCGCCAACCGAGGCCTGGGTGGCGGGAGTCAACGCCGCCGGCTGGGACTTTCACCGGCACTTGGAGGGCAACGCAGTCTCCAGTCCCATGAGCATCGGTATTGCCTTCAGCCTGAGCCGGGCAGGAGCATCGGCAGACTCGGGTGCGGCTCTTGACAGGATTTTCGGATTTCCCGAGGTGGGCACCCACCAAGCAGCCAACGCCGTCGATCTCATGCTGGCCAAAGCCTCGGTGGAGACCACCACCCTGGATGTGGCCAACCGGATCTTTCCCGACGACGAGTTCTCGCCTCGCCGCGAATTCCTGAACGTCGCCACCGCCCATTACGGCGCCGACCTCCAGCCCGTCGACACTTCCGACGGCGCGGCTGCCGCCGACACCATCAACGGCTGGGTTTCAGAGCGCACCCGCGGGCTCATCCCCGTCATCGTCAACCCCGGTACCGTCAAAGACCAACAACTGGTTCTGGTGAACACCGTCTACCTCAAGGCCGACTGGCTGTTCCCGTTCCCGGCCGAATACACGACCGACCGCCAGTTCACCGCCGGCAGCGGCCAGACCGTAACCGTGCCGTTCATGCGCGATCGAGCGCCGGTTCAGCGTCGCTTTGTCCGGTTGGAGAACGCCGACGCGGTAGAGCTGCCCTATCGAGACGGTGAGCTGGCCATGTGGCTTGTCGTCCCCCGCGACCCCGACGGCCTCGCCGCGGTGGAAGAATCGCTGGATGCTGAGGCACTGACCGGGTTGGCCAGGACTGCTCAACAGGGCACGGTCGATCTCACCATGCCCAAATGGGAGCAGACCCTTCCGCCCTCCAACCTGTTCCAATGGCTTTGTCCTCTTGGATTCTGCCCGGGAGCAGGCCTGGACGGAATCGCTCCCGGCATCTTCATTTCCGCCGCACTCCACGGTGCCAAGGTGATCGTTGATGAAAAGGGCACCGAAGCGGCCGCCGCCACCGCTATAGCGGGCACAACATCGCTGCCCCCTGAGCCCGATCTCACCGTTGTCGCCGACCGCCCCTTCCTGTGGGCCATCGTCCACCAACCCACCGGAGCAATTTTGTTCGTCGGCCGCCTGGTCAATCCTGCTCAGTGATCAAAATGGTCCGATCAAGCGCCGCTCTCCACAACCTCGGTTGCGGTGCTCAATTGCGACTGGACAAGTAGTCGAGCGCCTCCTGCTCGGAGACGACGTCGGCGTACTTGGCGTCGAGGTCGAACAGGTTGGCCTCGTGGACGCGCTGATCTCGGTCGCCGCAGGCGTCTTTCACCACGATGGGAACGAAGCCATGCTGGCAGGCGTCGAGCGCAGTAGCCCGAACACAGCCGCTGGTTGACACTCCGGTGATGATCAAGGTGTCGGTGCCCAGGGAAGTCAGCGTGGAGGCCAGCGGCGTGCCGAAGAACCCTGAGGCGTACTGCTTGACCACCACAACCTCGTCATCGGCTGGTTCCAAGCCTTCGCCGTAGTGGCCCAGGGGGTTGCCCCGAACGAAGCACTCCAATGCGCCCACCTTGCGGAAGAAGATCCCACCGTCGGCTCCGCCGGGCTGGAACTCCACCCTGGTGTGCAGCACGGGGATCTGAGCCGACCGGGCGGCGGCCAGCAATCGGATGCACGACTCTCGGGCGTCTTCCACACCGGCGTACAGCGGTGAATCGGGGTCCAGATAGGCCTGGCAGAAGTCCACCACCACAAAGGCGGGATGCTCACCGAAACCCAGTCGGTTGCTGAATCCGGCCTGGCGGTAGTCCTCAGACAGTCGATCGTCAGTCATGCCTGCCCACCCCCCATCAATCGATTATCCCATTGGCTCGGAGCTGGCCGATGGCGTCGTCGTCGAGTCCGAGAATCCCTGCGAACACCTCTTTGTTGTGCTCGCCCAATGTCGGACCCGACCATTCGATTTCTCCGGGGGTGTCCGAGAGCTTGGGCACCACGTTCTGCATGGGGATTGAGCCGAAGTCGGGGCTGTCCACCCAGGCAATGGCCTGCCGGGCGGCGAAGTGCTCGTCGGCCAACATCTCGGGGGCTCGGTACATCTGTCCGTTGGGAACAGCGTGCTCGTTCAGCAGCCGGTGCAGTTCTTCGGCGTCGAGGGTGGCTGTCCACTCGGCGATCAGCTCGTCGAGCTCGAGTTGGTTGTCACCCCGGGCGAGATGGGTGGCATAGCGGGGGTCGTCGCCCAATTCGGGGCGGCCCATGGCCACGGCCAGCCGCCGCCACACGGTGTCTTGGTTGCCGGAAATCAGATGCATCTTTCCGTCCCGGGTCGGGTAGACGTTGGCCGGCGCGATATTGGGGATCATCGACCCGGTGCGCTCGCGGATGAACCCGGCCACGTGATACTCGGTGAGCAGCGACTCCATCACCGCCATCACCGACTCGTACAGGGCGGCGTCCACTACTTGGCCCTTGCCGGTGCGCTGGCGGGCGTGGAGGGCGTTGAGGGTGCCTATGGTGGCGAACATGGCAGTGAGGGTGTCGCCAATGCTGATGCCGGTGCGGCTGGGCATCTTCTCGGGATCGCCGGTGGTGTAGCGGATGCCGCCCAGCGCTTCGCCGATTGCGCCGAATCCGGGCTGGGAGGCGTACGGCCCGCTCTGGCCATAGCCCGACACCCGGGTGACGATTAGCCGGGGATTGACGGCGTGGAGCTCGGCAGGGGACAGCCCCCACTTCTCCAGGGTGCCGGGTCGGAAGTTCTCCACCAGTACGTCGGCGTTGGCCGCCAGCTGTCGCACCAGATCCTGTCCGGCGGTTTCCCGCAGGTTAATGGTGACCGACTTCTTGCCTCGTCCGACCACCGGCCACCACAGCGACTTGCCATCGGCCTTCTCCTGGCCCCACACCCGCATGGGATCGCCGGTTCCCGGCGGCTCGACCTTGATGACCTCGGCGCCGTGGTCGGCCAGCTGCTGGCCGCAAAACGGCCCGGCCAACAGGGTGCCTATCTCGATCACCCGGATGTCGGTTAGCGCCCCAGACATCGCCGTCCTCCTCTGCCGATATGCTCAGCCTTGCTGTGAAAGAACACGTTCAAATCGTCGAGGTCGCCCCTCGCGACGGGTTGCAGGCCGATCCCGCCGACCTCAGCGTCGGCCAAAAGGTCGAGCTCATTGAGCGATTGGCCGCCGCTGGCCACACCCGGATCGAGGCCACCAGCTTCGTCAGCCCCAAGGCGGTGCCGAAGATGGCCGACGGCGATGCGGTCATGGCCGCGGTGCCCCGCTCGGGAGGGGTGAGCTACAGCGCCCTTGCCCTCAACCAGCGGGGGGTGGAGCGGGCCGTTGAAGCCGGTGTCGACGAGGTTTGCGGGGTGGTGGTGGCCACTGAGACGTTCTCTCAGGCCAATCAGCGGGCGTCGGTGGCCGAGTCGGTGCAGCGGTGGCGCAGCATCAGCGAGACGGCCAAGGCAGCCGGAATCCAAACGGCGGTGACGGTATCGGCGGTGTGCGGATGCCCCTATGAGGGACGGGTGGCAATCGACAAGGTGCTCGACATCGTGGGCGAACTGGCCGAGACCCAGCCTGACGAGCTGGTGCTGGCCGACACCATCGGCGTGGGGGTGCCTACCCAGGTGGCCGCCCTTTTCGAAGGCGCCGGAGAACGGGCCCCTGGCGTCGCCCTGCGAGGCCACTTCCACAACACCCGCAACACCGCGCTGGCCAACATCGCGGCGGCGATGGACACCGGTGTCAGGGTGTTCGACTCCAGCCTCGGCGGGGTGGGGGGTTGCCCCTTCGCCCCCAAGGCCACCGGCAACGTTGCCACCGAAGACGTGGTGTATTTGGTGCACGAGATGGGCTACGACACCGGACTCGACCTTGGGGCTCTCATCGAGACCACCGCCTGGCTGGAAACCCAGCTCGGTCACGGGGTGCCCAGCCTGGTGGCCAAGGCCGGCGGATTCCCCGATCCCCGCTAGTCCTTCTAGAGGGGTGGCTGCCGCGCTCATGTCGGCCGCTTCTGGTATTGGCCGCCAGGGCTGCCCACCACCTGTCCGTCGGCCAGGATGCGCTGGCCCCGCAGCCAGACGTGGCTGACTCTGCCGGTGAGCTCTTGGCCTTCGAACGGGGTGTAGCCCTGGCTGGACTCCGACTCGTCGGCCCGCACCACATGGCTGACCGCCGGATCGAGCAGGGCGATGTCGGCGTCGTAGCCGATCTCGATGGTGCCCTTGGTGCCCAGCCCGTAGCGCCGGGCCGGATTCCATGACAGCAGCCTGGCCATGTCAGCCAGCCCCAAGCCCCGCTTGACACCCTCCGAATAGAGGCCGTTCAGCAGGTACTCGGTTCCCCCGAAGCCGCTCTTGGCCAGCCAGATGTCCTCGAGGTTCTCCGCGGCAACCTTGGCCTCGGCGCGACAGCAAGCATGGTCGCTCACCACCCAGTCCACCTCGCCGGCCAGCACGTGCTCCCACAATGCCTCCACGTCGGACCGGGGTCGGATCGGGGGGTTGACCTTGCCCCATGGATCACCCGAGGTTTCGATGTCCACCAGCAGGTGGCCAATGGTGACCTCCCGGCGGAAGTCCACGTTCTCGAAGCACCGGCTCATGCGCAGAGCGGCGTCCATGGCCTTGGCCGACGACAGGTGCAGCAAGTTGATGTTGGCCACCTCGGTCTCGTGGGCCAGATACGAAGCAACGGTCACAGCTAGTCCCTCGGAGTGCGGGGGTCGAGACGCCGAGTAGGCAGCTAGACCAGCCAGGCGGCCCTCGGCCTCGACCAACTTGGTGTAGGCGGTCATGATCTCAGCCGACTCGCAGTGCAGCGAGAGCGAGAGGGCATCAGCCATATCGGGGTGGGCCTGGCGGGTCTCGGCGATTTCCCGCATGATGAACTCGAAGTGGGCGTAGTCGTAGCGCTCGCCGGGCGGGGTCATCAAGAAACTGGCCTGGTCGTCGCTGGCCCCGTGCAGGCCATGGCCGCCGTAGAACATGAAGATCTTGAACGAGGTGACCCCGTACTCGGTGGCCAGCATGGGGATCTCGTCGATGTGGGAGGCCTGCATGGGAGCGAGGTGGAAGGCGTAGTCGACGTAGCTGTGTCCGTCGATCAGGCGCAGCACCTCGGGAAAGAACTCGGCGTAGGGGCCGCCCCGGTTGAGGTAGTACTGGCCGGTGCGCATGTAGTTGAGCACGGTGGTGGTGCCGCCCTGGGCCGCGGCTCTGCTCTCGCTGACGGCATCTTCGTCCAATGGGTTGTAGATGCCCATGTGGGTGTGGGCGTCCACCGATCCGGGGAAGGCGATCAGGCCGGTGGCGTCGAACACCTCGACGGCCTCAGCAGAAGCGGCTAGGCCGACAGCCAGATCGCTGATCCGTCCGTCGGTGATGGCAATGTCGACCTCGTCGACCGTGCCCGCGTCGGGACGGACGACTTGGGCGCCGGTGATAACGGTGTCGGTCATGGCTGTTTCCCAATGGGATCGACCAGCGGTGCCAGCAATCCGGTGACCGACGGCGCCGCGGCCAAGCCGGACAAGGCATCGTAGATTCGGCTGGCGACGCTGTCGGCCACCAAACCGGCGGTGTTGTCGGCAAACTTGGTGGCCAACTCACCATCGGACAGGGGTTGGTCGGGTCCTCCCCGATTGGTCAGCCTTTCCTCGACCAGGGCGTGGCCCGAAGCAGTTGTCACGGTCAGACGGGCAGGTAGCTGGCACGGATAGATGGCCATCAGTCGGGGGTCCCCCACCACATCGATCCGGGCCATCAGCTCTCGCCGAGTCGGATCGCAGGCCAGTTCGTCGGTGAAGTCGGCCAGACCGACCCCCAAGCCGTTTCCGCCGATGAGTCCGGCGGCCACGGTGTAGGGACCGCTGAACTGGGCGTAGTAGCCGGATTCCGGTTTCCGCTTCGCTTCGATGGGCTCGCCGATGGTGCGCACCGTCGGTGGGGCCACCTCCAAGGTGGCGGTGGCGATGTCGTCGGGGCCGACGCCCCTTGAGCGCAGGGCGATGGCGGCGTCGATGCCGGTGTGGGTGAAGTGATTGGCCGGGTAGGGCTTGTAGAAGATGTTGTCAGCCTCCCATCGCTCACCCAGATCGGCGGTTACCGCCTCGAAATCGGCCTGGTCTCCCAGAAAGGCCTGGAACAGCCCGAATCGGCCCTCGACTGCCGTCGGCGGGCCGGTGATGCCCCGGGCGGCGAGTTGGGCCGCGGTGACTCCGGCTCGAGCGGCCCAGCCGCAGTGCAGCCGCTTGACCGTGCCCCCAGCCCGATTGGCCTCGATGATCCCGCTTCCCATGCTGCACGCGATGCCCATGGTGTGGGCAATTCCGTCGGCGTCGGCGCCAAGCAGGCGGGCCGCGGCCGCCGCCGAGCCCACCGCACCGCAGATCGACGTGGCGTGCTGGCCTCGCTCGAAGTACACCGACTGGCGGGCTCGGCTGTCATAGCCGCCCATCCCCAGGCGCACCGTGACCTCCAATCCCACCGCCACGGCGTCGATCAGTGCTGCGCCGGGAACCCCTTGCCACTCAGCCACGGCCAGCGAGGCGGGCACCACCGAGGCGCTGGGATGGAGGATGGACGGCAGATGGGTGTCGTCGTAGTCCAGGGAATGGGCCAGCACGCCGTTGACAAACGCCGCTTCGGCCGCCGACATGGTCTGGCCCCCGCCGATGGGAGTGGCTTGGGCGGCCGACCCCTGGTCGGCGGCGAAATCGACGACCGCTCGGGATGTGTCCAGCGAGCTGGCCCGCACCGCGATCCCCACGATGTCGATGATGCGACAGGGGATGCCCGCCCGCACCGCCTCAGGGACTGGACCGCTGGCCAACGTACCGAGTTGAGAGAGGATCGACGTCATGCGAGGGCCAATGGCCGGACCGGGGCGCCGGTGGCGCCACATATATTCAGATGGGAGAGCACGAAAACGAACTGGTAGACCCCAGCGGCGGCCAGGCCGTCGAGGTCCATCGCCTCGATGATGTTGACCCCCCGCTCCACCAACAACACCCGGTGGGCAGGGAGAAGGGCGTGGCCCTGTCCCGCGGGGATGCACTCGAACGCCAGCGTGTCGGCCCCCACCAGAGCCGCGCCCTGATCGGCCAGCCAGCGAGCTCCCGCTTCTCCTACGCCGGGAACGCCGGTCTCGACTCCCAGATAGTGCTCCGGGTCATCGAAGTGCGCACCCCAGCCGCTGCGCACCAGCACCGCATCGCCTGCTTGGACGGGCGAATTCTGAAGGGCGACAACGGCTTCCAGTTCGGCGACGGTGATCTCGTAGCCCCCTTCGCAGGCGTCTGTTCCCAGAAGCCCGGGAACGTCCAACAGCACTCCGCGGCCCACAAACGGCGGAAGCTCATTGATGCCCAGCACCGCGAAGCTGCCACCGGCTTGGGCTTCGGCTGCATCCACTCCGCCATAAAGCTGTCCCTGATGGCTGACATGGGCCAGAGCGTCGACATGGGTTCCTACATGGCAGCCGGTAGTAAGCAGGTCGGCCGCGGCCGAGCCGCCATCGGGTCGCATCCGGTCGCCATGCAGTCGGTCGAGGCAGTGGTGAAACTGGGGGTGGTTGGGCGACTGGGCCATGCCATTTTGCATAGGCCGGCCCAAGTCGTACACCGTGGCTTGGGAGACGAGATCAATCAGTACCCCGGCTGCATCGATACCACTGCCTCTCATGCCACCACATTCTTGGCTCGGAGCTCGTCGATGCGCTCGACGCTCAGACCGGCTTCTTTCAGCACCTCGTCGGTGTCCGCCCCCAGATCTCGACCGGTGTGGCGGATGGCACCGGGAGAAGACGACAGCCCGAACAGCACGTTCTGCATCTGAACCGGTCCCAGGTCGGGGTCGTCAACCGCGGTGATCGCCTCCCGAGCTTGCACTTGGGGATCACCTATGTACTGGGCCACGTCGTACACCGGGGCCACTGCTACTTCGGCCGCGGCAAAGGCGTCCACTACCTCGGCCAGCGGTCGATCGCCGATCCACGAGGACAGGGCCGCATCGATCTCATCAGCGTGTTCAGCCCGGCCGGACCCAGTAGCGAACCAGGGCTCGGACACCAGATCGCGTCGGCCAACCAACTCCATGGTGCGGCGGGCCACGGCGTCGGCGCTGCTGGACACCGCCACCCAGCGGCCGTCGGCGGTGAGGTAGGTGTTGCGGGGCGCGTTGTTGGACGAGCGGTTGCCCGAGCGCTCGGCGATGATGCCGGTCTGATCCCAGGTAACGACATGGGGGCCGAGCGCGGCAGCCAGCGTTTCCAAGATCGACAAATCCACCACTTGGCCCTGGCCGGTGGCGTGGCGATGGTGGACCGCCATCATCACCGCAGCCACTCCACTGAACCCGGCCACGCTATCGGCCAAACCGAACGGAGGCAGGGTGGGGGGCTGGTCAGCCTCTCCGGTCATGTGGGCGAAGCCGCTCATCGCCTCGATCAGCGTGCCGAATGCAGGCCGCTGGGCGTAGGGGCCGGTCTGGCCGTACCCGGTTACCCGGCACAGGATTAGGCCCGGATTGCGGCCGGACAGCGTCTCCCAGTCCAAGCCCCAGCGCTCGAGCGTGCCGGGCCGGAAGTTCTCGACCACCACGTCGGCAGCAGAGGCGAGTTCCAAGAACACCTCAGCGCCTTCGGGATGGCTCAGGTCCAAACCCAAACAGCGCTTATTGCGGGCCACGAGCTTCCACCAAAGTCCCTGCCCGTTCTTTTGCGCACCATGGCCCCGCAGGCTGTCGCCGGCAAGAGGATGCTCTACTTTGATCACGTCGGCACCGAAGTCGGCCATGATCTGGCCGATCAGAGGCCCGGCCAAAACGGTGGAGGCGTCGATCACCCGCAGGTCGGTGAGGGGCCCAATCATGCGGAACGACGTTTCTCCCAGTGGAACATTGTTTGTAGTGTTCCCCAATTTGGCCGGTTCAGGCAACCATCGACAGGGAATTATGGTTCAACACCGCCGGGTCGCGGTATGGTCATTCCTCTGAGCGGAACAGCAGGAAATTCGGACTCGGTGTCTGGTTCGGGTCGGGGAGTAGCGGCAATCGAGCGGGCCGTCGATGTGCTGTTCCTGTTCTCCCGATCGCCGAGCACGCTGGGCGTGACCGAGATATCCCGTGAATTGGGGGTGTCCAAGGCGGTGGTCCACCGCATCCTCACCTCTTTGTGCGAACCCGGCCTGCTCACCGTCGACCCGGAGAGCAGGCGCTACGCGTTGGGTCCGGCGGTGCTGGAGTTGGCCGCGGCCTACCGAGATCAACTCGACGTAAGAGAGCTGGCCCTGGACGAGATGCGAAGGCTCAGCGCCGAGACTGACGAGACCGCAACCTTGTCGGTGCGCCACGGCAACCGGCGGGTGTACGTCGCACAGATCACCCCTCCCCGCGAGGTGAAGATGACGGTGCCCATCGGCGGTTCGTTTCCGCTGCACGCCGGTGCATCGTCGAAGGCGTTTTTGGCCTGGCTCAGCGATGGCGAGATCGACCACTACCTGGCTGAGAACCCGCTCGACTCGTTGACCGAGGCCACCATCGTGTCGGTCGACGAATTGCGGGCCGAATTGGACCGCATTCGCCAGCAGGGATTCGCGGTGTCGCTGGGAGAGCGCCAGCATGACGCTGGCTCGGTGGCCGCGCCCATCCTCGACCACAACCACCAGCCGGTGGCGGTGATCAGCATCAGCGGCCCGATTGAGCGTTTTCGCGACAAGATCGCCCGCTCAGCCGCCGCGGTGGTGGAGGCCACCCGAGGGCTCTCGACCAAGCTCGGGGCCCGCCCCAGCGTCTAGGGGCTAATAGTGAGAGACCGCGTTCGGGTGGCCGCGGTGCAGTTCGCCACCGGCACCGACCTCGACGAGAACTTGGCCACCTGTCTTCGGATGCTGGACGCGGCCGCCGCCGAAGGAGCCGACCTCGTGGTGATGCCCGAGTTCTGCAACCACCTCTCCGTGTACGACGATCAAGACCACTGCCGATCGGTGGCGGTATCGCTCGATGGACCCTGGCTCGGCGCACTGGCCCAACGGTCCGCGGAGCATGGGGTCTACGCCTCGTTGACGGTCACTGTGCCCCGTGACGGCGACCGGGTAACCGCCACCAATGTGCTGATCGACCCGAACGGCACGGTGGCCGCCACCGCCGATAAGCAGATGTTGATGGGCAACGAGCGCGCCCACCTGAGCGCGGGCTCAGAAGTCAGTCCGGTGGCCGACACCGCATTCGGCCCGGTTGGCCTGTACTCGTGCATGGACGGGGTGACCTTCGAGGTGCCCCGCACGTTCGCGGTGAGAGGTGCTCGCCTGCTGATGAACAGCCTCAACTCGTTCGCCCTCGATGAGGCTCGGCTGCACATTCCGGTGCGGGCGGTGGAGAACGGGGTGTACGTGGTAGCTGCCAACAAGGTCGGTCCGCTTCTGCCTGCCGAGCAGGTCCCGGCTTTCAGTCAGGCGCTGGGCGTGCCTCCTGAGGCGCTGAACGGTGCCGGGGAGAGCCAGGTGGTGGCCCCCGACGGCACGGTGATGGCCATGGCCCCCCGCAATGGGGAATCGGTGGTCGTTGCCGACTTGGACCTGTCCCTGTTTGAACCCGACCGGCTGGAGGGGCGACGGCCCCAGGTGTACGGCCCGCTGGCCCAGACCCACACCACTCGGCCCGACGTGGAGCGGGACTTTGATGTGATCGTGGGATGCGTTCCCGGCGCCCGGTCAAATACCGAGTTGGTCGGGGAGGCCATCGACGCCGGGGCCTCCCTAGTGGTGCTGCCCGAGCTGACACCGCCGCCGTCCAACATATCTCCCGGACTGCTGGTGGTGACCTCCGCCCGTCGAGACGACCAGCATCTCGGCCAGGTGTGGTCGGCCGACGGCCTCGTCCACGAACAAGCGCAGGTCCACCTCAGCGTCCGCCACCCAAATGCCACCCGGTTGGGCACCGAAGTGAGCCTGCACCCGACCCCCTTCGGCGACTTGGCGGTGATTGTGGGGGACGATCACCGCTATCCCGAGATTTTCCGACTGGCGGCAATCGCCGGAGCCCACCTGGTGGCCGTTTGCTGGCAACCGGAAAATCGCTGGGAGTGCGACCTGGCTCTGGTTGAGCGGGCCGCGGAGAACCGGATCAGTGTGGCAGCGTGCGGATCCCCGGGACCGCTGGCCGCCACCATGCTGCTCGACCCGCCGGCCGATTCGCTGTGGAATCCCGATCGGTCGAGCCCCTACAACGGGACCATCAACACCCCGATCAGCCAGCGGGCCGAACCCGACGACGAACTCCTGATCGGCAAGATGCACCCCGGCCGAGCAGTGAACCGAGAGGTGTCCAAGGACACCGACCTCGTGGGCGGGAGACCGTGGCAGGCTTCAGCGGTGCTCGCCGAAAGCACTTCAGGGGTTGGCGACTAGTGGGAAGGCACCCGAGCAAGCACCGCTCGGGCCCAGCGCATCACCGCGGCGTCGATGAACTCACCGTCGATCACCGCCACCGCCCGACCGTCGGCCGTCGCCTCCTCGAAGGCGGCTACGACCCCCTTAGCTCGGGCGATCTCGTCGTCTGATGGGGTAAAGGCCGCGTTGACCGCGTCCACCTGCTTGGGGTGTATCACCGACCGGCCACCGAAGCCGTGGCGGCGAAGCGACTCGCTGGTGGCGACCAGCCCCGCATGGTCGTCGAGGTTGGTGAACACCGGCCCACACGGTGCTTCGAGACCCTCGCCCACCGATGCCACCACCACCCGAGTGCGGATCGGCCACATCTCCAAGGCGTCGGGCGAAGGCTCCATGCCCATGTCGGCGGCCAGATCGGCCTCGCCCAAGGCCAGGCGCACCACTTCGGTGACGGCAGCGATGTCGTAGATCTGGGCCACTCCAACCGCTGACTCGATCAGCGCGGTCACCGGGCAGCCGCCGAAGTCGATAGAGCAAGCGGTGGCGTCGGCCTTGGGCACCACCACCCCGGCAAATCCCACTCCGTCAGAAACCAGCGACCGCACCAGTTCGGCATCTTCGCCCACCAAGTCGGGGCGGTTGTTGATCCGCACCCAAGCCGGCACGCCGGGATTGGCCCGCAGCCATTGGCCGACCGCCTCCCGGGCAGTGGCCTTGGCCGCTTCGGCCACCGCGTCCTCAAGATCGCAGATGATGGCGTCAGCCCCCGACTTGAGCGCCTTGTCGAAGCGGTCGGGACGATCTCCGGGGACATAAAGCGTGGTGCGGCTCATCGCAGTCTTGGCTCCTCCCGGTTGGTTGACACTGGTTTTGCCCGGCCCTACTGTCAGACTAACGAAACGTTGTTCCGCTTACCGGAACAGTGTGCCGCTGACGACACCGGAGCACCAATGCGCGAGACGCTGAAGGGCGTCCAAGACATCTTTGACGAGCGGGGCCCGACAGATGCCACGGGCACGTTCAATCGGCTGTGGTCGATCACCGAAGAGCTCATGGTAAAGATCGAGGCCCGGTTCGAACTGGTACGAGATCCCAGTACGGAGGACTTGGAGTCGTACCGAGGCGACGCCGAATACCCCGCAGGGCGGCTGGCTGGCTACACCGGACCGGAGATGGACTGGCTGGTCCACTCATGGATCGGCAACCCCCCGCTGGGGTTCACCAACATGCACGTCACCGCCTGGCTCGGGCCCCATATCGACGTGCCCCATCTAGGCATCGCCTGGGGGACACTGCCGGACTTGTGGTTCTACATCGACTTCAATCCTCGCTCCGATCTCATGCTCGACACCGATTCGCTCGACAAGTTCTGGGGTCCGCTCAACGAGGAGTTCTTAGAGCTGCGGGCCGATGAGGGGCTGGCCCCGTTCACCTCCCGGGCGCTGTACGTTCGCCAGGCCCTGAGCGAAGTGGCCATCTGCTTCACTACCCCGGGCATCGTCTACGACGAGAGCCGGCTGAACCAGGTGAGCGAATTGGCCCACCGCCGGGTCGACCAGTGGCTGGCGTGGGTGGACGAGGCCGAGCCCGTGCCGCTTGAGCGCCGGGAACAGCTGGCCGCCGGCGATCTGGCCCGGCGGCGTAACATCGCCGAGAGAGACCCGGCCAACATCATGGGCGTTCGTTTCTTCGGAGAGGAGATGACCGACCGTCTCGTGCGTGCCCTGTGGGGCGGCGACCGGGTGTTGCCCCGACCAAGCTGAGGGGAACTGGGATGTTGATCAAGAACCAGTGGTACGCCGTGGAATTCGGGCAGTGGGTGACCGACCAGCCGGTGCTGGCCCGGGTCCACGGCCACGATCTGGTGCTGTGGCGCAGCCCGAACGGCACGGTCAACGCCCAGTCCGATTTGTGCGTCCACCGGGGCGGGTCCCTGGCCGGCGGCTCGGTGGTGGGCGATTGCGTGCAGTGCCCCTACCACGGCTGGCGCTACGGAGCCGATGGGGCCTGCGTGGAGATTCCGGCCAACCGCCCCGACCTGCCCATTCCCAAGAAGGCCCGGATCGACACCTATCCTTGCATCGAGCGCTACGGCTTCGTGTGGGTATTTCTCGGCGATCTGGCGCCCGAACAGCGGCCCCCGGCGCCGGAATTGGAGGGCCTTGAGGAGCACACTGAGGCCAGGGCCGAGGGATACCGGGCGGTCATCGGAGAGTTCACCTGGCAGGCCAACTACGACCGGGTGCTGGAGAACGCGGTGGACATCGCCCATACCCCCTTCGTGCACTCCGGCTCGTTCGGCAACAAAGACGAGCCCGAGATCCAAGACTTCGACCTCGACGAAACCCGGGTCAACGGCCACTTGGCGTCGGTCACCGCCACCGTGGAACTCGAACCGCCCCGCCCGTCGGGGCTGTGGCGGTTCATCTCCAAGAAAGACCGACCGCCGGTGAGCACCTCCACCGGGTTCTACCCGCCCAATGTGTCGATGCTCATCGTGCGGCTGCCCATGGGCGAGATCCGCATCTTCACCGCCGCGGTGCCCCGCGACGAGCACGTCACCGTCTCCAAGTTCTGCATGTTGCGCACCTTCTTCACCGGGGGCTGGGCCGACAAGAACTCCTACGAGCGCACAATCAAGATCTTCCTGGAGGACCAGCCCACAGTCGAGGGCCAGCGCCCGGAGCTGCTGCCGTTCGACCTGTCGGCCGAGCTGCACGTCAAGTCCGACTCCATCCAACTGGCCTACCGTCGCTGGCGCCAGGAGCAGATCGACAAGGGCTGGGCGCTGCAGATCCCGTCGGATGAGGAGGCCATGAGGGCCGCGGCGGTGATTCCCTCTCCGGGACGCTCCAACGACCCCGAGTTGGCCAACGCCTGGGTGTTCCCCACCGTGGGGGAGGACCGATCATGAGTCTGTCGGCTGACCTCAGCATTGGCACGGTGGAGGCCATCGCCGATCGCCTGGGGTTGGAGGAGACGGTGAACACTCCCTTGGTCTCGGCCATGGACGGTTCACCGGTGGGCGCCCATCGGGTGCTGGCCCGCGACGGGGTGGCGGCGCTGGTGTACGCGGGCATGAAGGTTGATGCCTTCGGGCTGGACAGCCACATGTGCTTCGCCTTCACCCCCGCGGCCAGCCCGGTGCCCCATTTCACCGTGGACTCGGTGCTGGCCGGACCGCACTATGCGTTCCACTTGGACTTGATCCCCCGCCTGGACCCGGGCGCCAACCTGGCCTACATCGACCACTGCTATGGCCCGCTCACCGAGGTTCACGACGAGACCATGCAGATCGAGGGACTCACCCCGGCACACCTGTCACCCCGCCAATGGCAGCTCATGTCGGCGTGGATGCTGGCCCACCGGGCTGACGAGGACGGATTTCGGGCGGTGTTCGGTGCGGTGGCCTCCTATCGGGACCACTGGCTAGACCTGGTGGCCGATGGTGTACCCGACGAGGCCACCGGCGGGGCCACTGCCGAGCAGCTGGCTGAACGGGATGCCCGCAACCGGGCTGCCATCTTCAATCCAGCGGTCGATCCCGTGTGGGCCCGGGTCGATCAGCTGCTCGGCCCCGAGACGAGCGCCGTCATCCAGGCCAGCCTCAAAACCGCGGCCCGCTCCTAGCCGATCACGAGGGAGAGCACCATGAGCGAATCCGAAGCCTCCGAGTGGCAGCAGCGCATCACCGGTGAGTGGTACGGCCTGCCGTCGGTGTTCGACGCCGAGGGAAACCACACCGGGTTCAACAAGGTCAGCCGGGCCAGCGTTTTCGCCGACGGCAAAGTCACCTACTGGATGCAGTGCAACTTCATGAACACCGGCCCGCTTCGCAACCGGTTCGAGATCAAGGACTTCGAGTTCGGCGTGGACGACCGGGGCGACGACCGCATCTACCAGGGTCCCGACTTCTACGGCGCCGGCCATCCCTATGGCTCACTGGTGGACTCGCACTACTACGCGCCGGGGTGGCGGGCCGACCTCAACACCATGAACCAGATCCTGCCCGACGGAGTGACCCAGGTGTACTCGTCGCTGCTGTACGAGGGACCCACCATCTTCTCGGTGTTCAACGGCGTTTACCTGAACGCCCACGACTACGACACCAACCCCGAGACCAAGGCGTGGATCGACGCCCACATCGAGGCCGAACGGGAGATGGCGGCCTGGCCCCACACCGTGCCCGACCGCACCGGGGGTGAGTGGACCGGGGAGTGCGAGGTGTTCGGGGCCGACCAGCAGCGCCGCGGATCAGTGAGCGTGCGCCTGCGCCATGACCCCATCGATCTGGTGCGCGCCACCCACGCTCTGGAGCTCACCGGGGCGATCGACTACTCGCACACCTACATCCGCACCCGGTCGCACGGCAACCGCTACACCTACGACGGCCCCGACCTCTGGGGCAACGCCATCGCCTACGGCCGAGCCCTCTACACCTCTCAGCACCACGTCAGCGAAGCATTCAAGGTCAAAGGCCGAGAGTTCATCATCGACCGCGACTACACCCTGGCCGTGGCTTGGAAGCTCTACTCCGGCGACCGGATGACCGACATCGTCTTCGGCCCCCTCACCTTCACCCCCGACGCCTAACCGACCACCACCGATACCGAGCGGTTCCCGTCGTCAATGACTTCGGTGATCTCGATGCCGGTGGCTCCGATGGTGTCGTGCATGGCCCAGAGGCGGCGGCGCTGGGAGGGGGAGGGCCAATCGGTGGCTACCAGCATGGGCCCGACGGCCCGGCGCAGCGGCCAGGTGCCATCGGGATCGGGGGGCGGGGCCGACAGGTCCAGGCGTGGCTCCTCGCTGGAGGCCTCGGGGACGGCCACCCCCACGATGTCGGCTACTGATCGGCCGGCCAGGGAGAAGAATCCGCCGGTGAGTTGGCGGTCGGGGGCCACCAGCACGCTGTAGGACTCGAATTCGTAGCCGAATCGGGGCCAGAGACCCTGTCCGGTAAGGGCGCCGGGCTGCCACAGGGTGCCGGAGCCCACCACGTCGGGGCCGAGATAGCGACGCTGGTCTCCGTCTATCTCCAGATCGAATACCCACTCGCCCGCGAAGGCGGCCATGGGGTGGCCGGCCAGTTGGGACGAGGGTTGGCACTGCTGGGTGACCACCAGCCGACCCTCTCCGGCCTGTTCCACGATCCGGCGCTGAGCGACCTCGCCGCGAAACGTGCCGTCGGGGTCGTAGACGTACTCGACGATCAGCCAGTCACCGCCGAAGCGGTCTCTCTCGGTCATGCCGGTTCGAAGGCCAAGGCCCCGTAGGCCGCTCCGATTCGCTGCTCGCCCCGATACCAGGTGTGGAGCACCGCCTTCATGGTGCCGTCTCGCGACACCACCTCGCGCCGCCACACCCGGAGTCCTTCGGAGAGGAGGTGGAATTGTCCGCTGAATCCCCTCCCGCCACTGAGGCTGCCGCTGCCCATCAGATCACCCGCCGGAGTCCACGCCGTCCAACCGTCTGACAGCAAGGTAAACGACAAGCCAGACGAGTAGTCCGCCCCCGACAGCTCCACATCCCAAGAGTTGCCCAGGGCCGCGACCGATTCGATGTAGTCAGCGGGGCCGGTTGGCGTGTACTCGGCGTCCAGGCGATGCAGCTGCCCCGACCAGCGGCCGGGTCGCAGCAACAACAGCTCACCTCGTCCTGCCGATGGGTCGTCACGCAGCCACTCGGGATCCATCGCCGCCACCGGGGGAGGCACAGGATCCGACGGGTCGACCTGGCGCTGGTATTCACCCACCACCGTCCATTGGAGCCGATCGCCCCGGCTGAGCAGGGCCAGCGAGAGTTGATGAGAGCCGTCGGGCAGCACCATCAAGAAGAAGCGCTGCGACAGCCCCAGGTCGGGCCAGTAGTTGTGGGCGGCTACCAGGCCGTCGCCCAGCGCCTCGGCATAGCCGATGTTGAGGGGCCCCTCGTAGGTCCGGTGCGAGCCGTGATCGGCGATGGTGTAGACGCCCGACAGCGAGAACGGCCCGTCGAACTCGACCTCCACCGTCACCCGCCCGGCCTGGTCGTCGGCCTTGACCGATCGGGTGTCTCGCCCTATGCCGGCAAAGCGTCCGTCGCCGTCATAGACCTCAGCGGCGCCGATCCACTCTCCAACTCCCTGGGAGAACGACCCTTGGCTCACATTCGGACCTTCGCAGCCCATGAGACGATGGGCCGGTCGCCCTGGGAGAGCGATCCCTTACTCACATTCGGACCAAGCGCACCGTCTGCGTGGCCACAGGGGTGGCGGTCAGCACCGCGCCGAGGTCGGTATCGGGAGGCTGGGGGGCCAGATACCGGCCCTCGGTGGCCAGCGCAAGCCCGTCTTCGCCAAACGGGTAGGGATCCAGCCCGTATTCCCCGCCGGGACGCTCGACCACCGAGATGGTCACGTCGTCGCCCACCGCTCGGGGCACGTTGGGGAAGTCGGAGGTGCCCCGCTCGCCTTCGGGAGCCAGGTGGAAGTACAGGGAGATGGTGTCGAAGAACTGGAGCTGCTTGTAGGCGTGGAACAGATATTCGTCGGTGGCGTGATCGGGATCGTCGGCGGCCAACTGCTCCTTCAGGCGGCGCTGGCGGCTCTCCTCGTTGCCCAGCATGGCGTCGACTTCGGGGCGCAACTCGTCGGGGATCACGTCCAAAAAGATCTTGTCGCTCAACCCGTACCGTCCCCGGTAGAGGCCATAGGTGTGCATCGAAGAGATGATGCCGCTGAACGGATGATGGGATTCGTTGAACGCCGGAGAGCCCGCTGAGGTGGTCACGATCTGGGGCAGCGGGGTGGCGGTCAGGTTGTAGGGCAAGCCGGTGTCGGGATTCTGAGGGGCTTGGGCGTCGAGGTCGGCCCAGCCCTGGTCGTGATGGTCGACGATGAACTGCATCGGCTCGGCCGGTTCGAGCCCGTCGAACTCCTCGTTGCCGAAGTTGGCGGCCAGCGACCCGGCGAAGGCGGTGTGCTGGTGCATGGCGATAACGAAATGGGGGGCGTCGGCGATTCCTCCGGGGGCGCTTTGGACGATCATGGCCGCTGCACCCGGGTGAAGTCTTGGATCTGGAAACTCATGGCCGCTGCACCCGGGTGAAGTCCTGAATCTGGAACAGGTTGGTGGCGCCGTCGCGCACCTTGTGGGTGATTATGCGACGGGTGTCGGGGTCCAAGAAGTAGTGGTTGTTGTAGACGATGTTGTTGCTCACCCGGCTGTCGATGGTGAAGACGTAGTTGTAGGGCGTGAGCTCGGCGCCTTCGAGGCTGAGCTGGTCGCTGTCGGCAAAGCACCGCTTGCCGTCGACTTGGATTGGGGTGTCGAAGATGGTTTCGCCCACCCCGTAGAGGTTCTCGAAGTGCTCGTGAAGGTGCCAGGTGCTGTTGTTGAGCCAATACACGTCCATGTGAACGGCGCTGGACTCGAGGAAATCGCCATGGGGGGTGAAGCTCTTGCACAACCCCTCCCAGTGGCCCATAAAGCACTGATAGGGCCGAGGTGAGGGTGGTCCGTAGTTTCTCGTATCGCTCACGTTGGGAAGCGTAGAGTGTGCTGGAACTTGATGAAACCGTGTTCCTCTGAGCGAAACAAAGCAATGGCAATGAGCGCCGCATGATCGTCCGAGGGCTGCACTTCTCCTTCGATGCTGGCGGAGATGCCGCGCTGGCCACCCTTTTCTACCCCGGCGACGATGGCCGACTGGACGAAGCCAGACTGACCGGGCAAGTTCCGGCCGACGACACCGATGCTCCGTGGCCGGTGGTTGTGCTGCTGCCGGGCATCAACGTGGTGCCCGACGGCTATCGGTGGCTGGCCCATCGACTGGTGGCCGACGGACTGTGCATGGTGACCTATGCGGCCATCGGGTCGCTGGGACCGGCGGGTCGGGGCATAACCCCCGGCATCGACCTGGCCGCTTTGGCCCCCGACACCATCGGCACCCGGCCGTCGGCCACCGCCCTCGGACCGCTGCTCGCCCATCTGGCTGAGCAGGCCGCCGATGAGCACAGCCCAGTAGCCGGGCGGGTGGATCTGGACCACGTAGTCGTGGGGGGCCATTCGGCGGGGGGCACGGCCGCGTTGCACAACAGCGATCCGGGTTGGGTGCCGGGATTGCAGGCAGTGTTCGCCTACGCGGCCCACACCATGATGGCCACGGCGTTGGGCCATGGCGAGGCCGCCGTGGTGCCCATTCCGGCCCAGGTGCCGATAATGCTGCTGGGCGGTGCCGACGACGGCGTTATCGCCGCCAGCCGCGACCGATATCGCACCGACGACGAAGCCCACGATCCCGTTCGCCGCACCTTTGCCGAGGCCATTGATCGGCAGCAGGGAGATTCTTGGCTGGTCGAGTTGGCCGATGCCGGACACTTCGCCATGTGCGACCCGGTGGACACCACCAGCGGCCGCTCCTTCTTGGAGCCCGATCCCACGACGGTCGACCCATCCATCCGCAACCTGCTCGGCGACCTCATCGCCGGGTTCGTCGCCACCAGCCTGGGAAGACCAACCGACGCGAGCCTCGACCGGCTGGTCGAACAACCATCGATCAGGCACTGGGATCGACGCTGAGAACTAGCAACAGGAGGGAAATGAAATGACCAAGCGCATCGTCATCACCGGCAGCACCAGGGGGATCGGCAACGGGTTGGCCCGCGAGTTCTTGAAGCGCCGATGCCAGGTGGCGGTGAGCGGCCGTTCAGCAAGTCAGGTCGACGATGTGGTGGCCGAGCTGGGCCAGTACTACGGCGAGTCCAAAGTTTGCGGCGCGGCCTGCGACATCACCAATCCCGAACAGCTCCAGCGGCTGTGGGACTGTGCAGCAGGGGCTTTCGGCGGCGTCGATGTGTGGGTCAACAACGCGGGGGTCAGCATCACCCGCCAGCCGTTGTGGGAGCAGCAGGATGGAGAACTGGCCGCGCTGGTTGACACCAACCTCACCGGCGCGCTGCTGGCCAGCAAGACCGCTGTCGCCAATATGGTGCGCCAAGGCCACGGTCAAGTTTGGAACACCGAGGGATTCGGGTCCGACGGCGCCACCCAGCCCGGCATGGCCGCCTATGGGGCCACCAAGCGGGCGGTGCGGTATCTGCAAAAGGCCCTGCGCAAGGACACCGCCGACACCCCGGTGCAGGTGTGCACGGTGTCACCAGGCATCGTGGTGACAGACTTGCTCACCGGCGACTACGACCTCACCTCCGAGCAATGGGAAAAGTCGAAGAAGATCTTCAACATCCTGGGCGACCACGTCCACACTGTGACTCCCTGGCTGGCCGACCACATTCTGGCCGCCGACAAGTCAGGCGCCCGGGTGGTGTGGCTGACCCGGCGCAAGGCCTTCGCCCGGTTCATGACCGCCTCGTTCCGAAGGCGCGACCTCTTCAGGGAGATCGAGGGGGCTTAGCTGAGCCTGGCGCTAGGGATTCTGAGGGGGCTTAGCTGAGCCTGGCGCTAGGGATTCTGAGGGGGCGTGATCGAGCCGCTGCGAGCGATGGCGGTGGGGTCGCCGCCCAAATAGCTCTGGACCACCGCAGGATCAGCTTGGACCTCGGCTGGGGTTCCCTCGGCGATCACCGCACCCACTTCCAAGGCGAGGAGGCGATCGCACACCGAGGCCAATAACGGCATGTCGTGCTCGATCACCACCAGGGTGAGGCCATAGACCTCGCGGACTTGTTCAATGGCTGCCCCGAGGGCCTCCGTCTCGGCTTGGGCAATGCCCGCCGACGGTTCGTCCATGAGCAGAAGACGGGGGCGCAGAGCCACATTGGCAGCCAACTCGACCAGGCGGCGGGTGCCGGTGGACAGCGCGCTGACAGGTTGGTCGACCAGGCTGCTCAGGCCGAACATGGCCAGCGTCTCAGCAGTTTCGTCTTCGAGTTCCCGCTCAGTGCGAGATCCGCCGACCACGAACCCATGCTGGTGCGCCCGCTGGTTGGCCAGAAAGATGATGTCTCGAGGGGTCATGGTCGGGAACAGCGGCGCATTCTGGAATGAGCGCACCAACCCCCGGCGGCTGCGGTTCTCCGGGGTCAATCGGGTGATGTCGTCTCCTTCGAAGAGCACCGCGCCAGCATGGGGCCGCAGGTAGCCGCTGATCAGCTCGAACAGGGTGGTCTTGCCCGCGCCGTTTGGTCCGATCAGCCCCAGTGTCTCTCCCGCGTCGACTCGGAACGACACATCATCCACTGCGACGAGGTCCCCAAAACTCCTGGTGAGACCCCTCACCTCCAGCATGATTCCTTCCGATCTTGAAGCCTGGACCGAAGCTGCCGCTGCCACCGATGCCATGCCTGCCTCGTGGTCGCCTGCCTCACTCCGGGCTTGAATCGGATCGATGCCCCGCAGCCGGGCGATCTGGTCGATGAGGTTGCGCCGAGTGGTGGCCAGCAGGCCGTGGAAACCCCGGGGCTGCTCCAGAATCAAGATCAGCCATGCGGCATTCAAACCAGCGAGAGCCGACAGCTCGAGATCGAAGAACTCGCGAATGCCGATCAGATAGGCCGCGCCGATTAGGGGGCCGGTCAGCTCTGAGAGCCCGCCGATGACGGCCAGCGAGACCACGTTGATGCTGTCGCTGGGGGTGAAGATGCTGCGGGTGACAAAGGTGTTGCTCATGGCCAGGATCACACCGCCGACACCGGCCACGAACCCGGCGAAGGCATAGGCCTGCAACAGCAGCCGCCGAGGGGCGATCTGCAACACCCGGGCCGCCGCCTCGTTGTCGCGCACCGCCACCAGCGAGCGCCCGAAAGAGGATCGGCGCAGCACATTAGCGATAGCTAGCACGGCCACGAACACCGCCAGCGCCACGAAGTAGAAGGCCCGCGACGTGGTGAGATCGATTCCGAAGACGCTGGCCGGGCGCGACGACAGTCCAACGCCGAACGCCCAGTCTTGGCGGAGCAGCCAGCTGAAGGTGGCCAGGGCGAAGGCCAGCGTTGCGATGGCCAGCAGCAGGCCCCTCACCCTTAGGGCCGGCAACCCGACCGCGGCCGATGCCGCCGCGCCAACCACCCCGCCGCACAGCAGGCCCAGCACCAGGCTGCCGGTGTCGGTGGCCACCCGTACCCCGGCCACGGCGCCGAGGGCGGCAAAGGCCACTTGGCCCAGCGACAGCTGGCCGGCCAGACCAGTGAGAAAGCTCACCGAGATGCCGATGGTGGCAAAAGCCACGATGGTCGACAGCACGAACGCCGACCGGTTGCTGATCCCCAGAGGCACCAGAGCCGCCGCCACCGCGGCTACCCCTCCCACAACCCAGCCCAAGTTCCGGATCATCCAGACGTCGCGATACGAGTCGGGCAGTCGCCGGCTGGGGGACAGGCTGGACCAGCGCTCCGGCAATTCGCGGCCGACGCGCACTTGCATGCCCACCCCGATCAGGATGAGCAGGAACAGGGCCACTTCGAACCATCCGGTGGCTTCGGAGTTGGACGCCAGAATCTGCTCGACCACGCCGATCCCCAGACCGGCGAGAAGGGCGATGGGCAGGTTGGCGAATCGGGCCAGGGCTGCCACGGCCAGGCCGCGGATGATGAAGTCGGGCCCGAGGGCGTCAGCGGTGACCGTCGACTGGTTGGGGATGATGAGCATGGCCGCGAACGCGGCGATGCCCCCGGCCAGCGCCCACGACAGCATGGCCATGTGCCGGGGGTCCACCCCGGCCAAAGTGGCTGAGTCGGGGTTGGCGGCCGCCCCCCGAATGGCCAGGCCGAACCGGCTCCGCTGGAGAAACAGGTAGAGCCCGCCCACCACCACCGGCGACAGGCACAGCAGCGCGGTGGCCGACGGCGACACGAACACGGTGAGGTCGAATTGGGGGAACCCCGACGGCTGAGGGAAGTTGCCCCCGCCCAGGCCCCCTTTGGAAAATGACAGGGCCAATAGCAGCAATGCCTCGGCCGCCCCGAGAGTGGCCACCATCGACAGCACTTTGGGCGCCGAAGCCAGCTTCCGCACCACGAAGGCCTCTATGCCGGCGGCGATCAGCGCAGCCACGATCAGCGCGCCGACAAAGCCCAACCAGTAGGGCACCCCGTAGTCCTTGACCACCACCGACATCATCGAGGCGGCTACCAGGCCAATCGAGCCATGGGCGAAGTTGATGAATCCGCTGGATCGGTAGGCCAACACCAAGCCGATGCCCAAGAGGGCATAGCCGAGACCGAAGATCGTTCCCAGCAGAAGCAGCGGGCCGGAGATGTCGAAGGAGCCCATCAGCGCACTCCCTGTTCACCGCCGTCGCTGCCGAGGGCTTTGGCCAATCCCTCGAGATAGGCGGCCTGCAACAGGTCGGGTCTGGACCGGAGATCCTCCGCGGGGCCCGAATAGCCGATCTCACCCTTCTCCATCACGTAGGCGTGGTCGGCAACCGACAGCGCGATATTGACCGACTGCTCCACCAGCAGCACCGCGGCCCCCTGATCGGCGATGCGCCGAACCACCGGCAACAGGTCGGCGATCACCGTCGGGGCCAAGCCCAGCGAGAACTCGTCGATCAGCAGCAGGCGGGGAGGGGCGATGATGGCCTTGGCCAACGAGAGCATCTGCTTCTCCCCGCCCGAAAGGGTGGCCGCCCGCTGGTTCGACCGTTCGGCCAAACGGGGGAATAAGTCGTAGGCCTCGGCGATGCCCAAATCGCGTTCGGATCGGCCGACCTCGTGGCCGAAGAGGTTGAGATTCTCGGCCACGGTTAGAGGGCCGACAACCGCCTCTCCTCCGACGATCTGATGCAAACCCATGCCCACCCGCCATGTGGGACGGGTCTTGGTGATGTCCAGCCCGGCGTACACGATGCGTCCGCCGATGGTCGGTTCCAGACCGGAGATCGAGCGCAACAGGGTGGTCTTGCCCGCGCCGTTGGTGCCCAGCAGGGCCACTACCGCGCTCTCCTCAACCTGGAGGTCCACATCGAACAGAACCTGCACCGACCCATAGGCCACCGACACCTGCTCAACCGCGAGCAGCGGCCCTTGGGACTCGGCGCCATAGACCCGTCGAGGCACGGTGGTGGCCTGCGCCTGGGCTGCTGCTGTTTCGGCATCGCGTGCTGGGGTTGCGAAGCGGCGAATTGCCCAGCCGGCAACTAAAAGGGGCAGTCCCAGCCATCCGATCTTCCACTGATCCGACCACGATCCGATGACATGGGCGTTGACCAGCGACCCGGCCAGCCCTCCCGCTCCTGCCCAGAGCACCTGGCGGGCGGACACTGCCCGTCGAACCGCGGGGGCCAGCGATGGGAAGACGGCCGCATCCAGCCCAGAAGCGGCCAGAGCAATGGCTCCCCCGGCGAACAACCAGCAAACCACCAGCCCGATGTAGGTGAACGACATGCCCCCCAGAAACACCAAGAGACCGGCCATCAGCAACTGGGTTCCGATGGCGTCTGATCGACGGCTGCCGGTGAGCCGGTGCAGCCGGTGATACCACGGGCCGAATAGGCAGATCAGGGCGGCTGCCCCGGTTCCGGCGGCCAGCACCGCGGCATTTTGCACCGCACTGCGCTGCCATTCCCCCAGCAGAAGCGACTGGGCGGCGTCGGCCCCGCCGATGACCACCGCCCCCACGGCGAAGGCCGCCCCGTACGATCGACGGGCCCAGGGAACGTCGGGACGGGCAACACTGACTTCAACCTCCTGGTCTTCGTCATGGGCCAAAGCGTGGCGGCCGACCAGGAGCGCACCCATCAGCATCAACGCGGCACTGATCCACAGCATCGTGCCGTACCCCACCGGGTGGAATATGCGAATCAACAGTGGCCACGACGCGCCCACAGCCACCGCGGCCCAATACCACGACATGGTGCGGAACCGATCGGCAGGGCGAGCATCGGTGGCCAGCAGGATCCGATGGGCTACCAGCCCAGGAGCTGCCCCCATCGCCAACAACACGCCGCCGACAGTGAACAAAGCCAGCTCTACCGTCCAGGCCATCAGCGCCAAGCCCACCGCCGCTGCCAGCCCGCCCAGCATCAGCATCGCCCCCGCCGGCAACTTGTCGCGCAGCAGGGGCACGGCCAGTGCCGCCACCACGGCCACCGCGCCGATCAGCGCGATCTCTCCGGTTACCGCCCCCAATCGGTCTAGGCGCTCGGCGATCTCTTCTCGCCGGAACAGCAGAACCGGCAGGGGTGAAGCCAGAGCCGCCCCTTGCCAGGCAACCGCAGCCAACAACCGAGGATTGCCGGGGCGCCCCTCAGCCTCGTTGTCCATGGCGGCCGATCATCCGTCGAAATCCACCGAGTTGGCGGTCAGCGCCACGCACTCGCATCACCCGTCGAAGTCCACCGGGTCGCCGGTCAGCGCCATGCACTCGCACTCAGGGTCGAACCGGAATCGCCGATAGAGATCGCCTCCGGCGTAGCTGCCCTCGGTGAACTCCACCCCGTAGACCGAAGCCGCCTCAAAGCTGTCGCCCAGGGCCCACATCGCCTCGCTGACCCCCTGGGCGCTCACCTCGGTCATATGGGGGGCGGCGGCTCTCAGCAGACGCAAGACGTCGCAGAACATGAGGCCGGTGCGGATATTGGCCCGCTCGACGAACTCCAGACCCGCGGCGGCGAAGATGTCGGCGCACTCCTGTTCAGCTGGGCTGGCGGGGAACGAATACTGCTCGTCGTTCACGTCGTAGCCGGGAAGCACGCTGATGCCGCTAGACCCCGGCATCATCTCCGGGTAGTTGAACACGTTGAACTCGGGGGCGTCATAGCTGGATACTGCGTAGGCAGGGGCGTAGTTCTGGGTGATGCTGGTGTCGATGAACCACGACACCAGCCGAGATCCGCCAATGGCCACCACCTTGTCCACGCCCGCCTCCTTGAAGTTGATGATGGCTTGGAGCTGGTCGTTGTTGAACGACGTCCCGTCGGTGGGGTCGATGGTGTTGTAGGAAGCGACTTCTACCCCGGCGGCGGCCAGACGGGGGGCGAACTGCTCGTCGTAGACCCGCTGGCTTAGCTCGGATTCGATAGCGATGATGCCCAGGGTGGCCCCGTCGAACCAGCCATCCTCGATGAGTCCGGTGGCCAGTCCGGCTACGAGGTCGTCATAAGAGGGGAGCATCGGTGACCAGTAGTAGGGGGCCAGCTCTTCGAATCCGGCGTTGTCCACCGGATACAGCGCGGCGTCGAACATGAGGGTGTTGGCGTTGTGATAGCAGGGACGGGCGTTCTCCTGGAACTGACCGGTCATCACCACGGCGAAGGCCTTGTCGTCTTGAGTGATGGCATTGCAAATGGCTTCCTCCGACACCGGGCTGTCGGTGATGGCGTTGAACACCGTAACTTTGGGGTCTATCTGGCGGCCGGCGATACCGCCGGCGGCGTTGAAGTGATCGACCAGCGCGGCCACTTGGGCCTCGCGGTCACCCTCGTCGGGGGTCTCCCAGCCGAATGCGGCGGCAACCGCCGAGGTGTCGGTGATGATGAACGAGATGGTGATGGTGTCGTCGCTGACCCCGGGGGTGTCCGGGCCGGCAGGTACCGGACCGGCGGTGGTGTCCTCGGGTTCAGCTATAGGCGCATCCGGTTCATCAGGTGTGTCGGGTACGGCTGCCGTCGTGGGGGCTTCGGTAGGAGCTGCGGTGGAGGCGGCGGGCGGATCGTCGGCGGCTTGCGAGCAAGCTGAGGCTACCAATCCGGCGACCAGCAGCAGCCCCAGTAGCCGAGCGCAAACCGACAGAGAGCGGCGATTGGCGGAATGGATCATCGGACACACTCTTTCACGGGGATGGAGTTCATGGATTCGAAGACCGGGTTGTGTGGGCGGCCCGGATTGCCGAGCGGTAGGCCGAGCGCCGGCGATTGAGGGCGTCCAGCGTGAAGTAGGCCACTAAGGCCAGCAGGGCCAGCACCACCCCGGTCTGCCCCCAGCGACCGACGTCCAGCCACAAATCGCCGACGATGTGCAGGAATTCGTCGTTCATCCCCGTCAAATACAGAAACGCCCCCAACCCGGGAAAGAACCAGGGGAGCTTCCGCAGCGGGTTCACCGTTCGCCCTTTGCGGTGCCGAACTGATCGCCTTCTTTGCCGAATACCAGATAGGAGGCTGCTTCCAAACGGCCCCGCTCGGCGGGAAAGCCTTGTACCAATCCCATCGATAGGTCGCGCAGACCCCGCGAAATCGCCCCCGCCATCCCGGTGTTGCCGGTGCCGCAGGCCTTGAGGGCCTGTACCGCTACCTGGAAGCAGTTGTCGGCGATCTCTCCCTTGGCCACTCGCCAGTTGGCCACCACATCGTCTTTGGGAATGATCTCGGGGTCGGCCGTTTCCAGCAGGATCTGGCGCCGGGCCCAGAGGTAGGCGGTGTCGAGGTGGGCTCGCATCTTGCCGATGAGCTGCCGGTGGAGGTCGCTGCCGCCGATGGGCTCATCGGTGCCGTGGTAGGTGGTGGTGGTCAAGAAGTGCAGCGCAAAGTCGTACACCGCTTGGGCGGCGCCGATGTACACCGACGACAGCGCCACCTGGTTGCCGACGAAGCTGCCCCGACTCACCTGGGTCATCTTGACAAACGTTGCTGGCACGGTGAGCGCATTCTCTTCAGGCACGAAGGCGTTTTCAAGAACGATGCCGTGGGTGGCGGTTGCCCGCATCCCGATGGCATCCCACTTGGCCCGCTCGCTCACCCCCGGCGTGTCCCGGGGAATCAAGAACACGGCCAAGTGCTCCGCGGTGTCGCCGGTGTCAAGCTTGGCCGTCACCAGGTAGTCGTCGGCCACTCCGGTGGCGCAACCGAACGACTTCACGCCGTTCAGCAGCCAACCGCCATCGGTGCGCGAGGCCTCAGTGGCGATGGTTACCGCAGCGTCCTTCGACCGGACTGACTCGCTGGCGAAATTGGCCACCCAGCGGCCCTCTTCACCCATGCGGCGCAGCACCTTCTCGCCGAACGACCGCACCACCGGCACCTCGTCGTCGGCGAACAGACCGGCCTCGATGGCGGCCAAGGGGAGCAAGCCCCGAGATGAGCCGCTGCACTGGAAGAAGTAGGCCAGCGACGTTGACGGACAGGCTGTGGCCATGGCGAAAGTGGCTGCGGCCAGATCGCGCAGCCCTCCTCCGAGTCCCCCATAGGCGGTGGGAACGGTGAGACCCAACAGGCCCGCCTCCGAGATGGTGCGGACATGCTCGAGGGGGAACTCTCCCAGCCCGTCGGCTTCAACGGCTCGCTCGGCCAAGGCGGGCAGCACCTGGTCAACCCGACAGGCCCGCTCACGCTCAGCTTCGGTCATGTCCTCAACCAGTGTCTCGCCGGTTGCCCGATTCGTGGCCTCAGCTTCCAATGCCGCTCCTCATTCTCTGGCTGCCAGCAAGCCAAGCATGAGGTCGGCCTCGCCGGCGTTAGCCCCTTGGAAAGAGCCAAACGTGTGGCCGCTCCAGACAACCCACCCATCGGCGGCCGCATCCAGACCGGTGGCGTCATCGACGGCACCGGTGCCAAATTGCTGTATTTCGACCAATTTGCCATCGAGGTCGAGCCAGACCAACGCCGCGTCCCGCTCGCCCCGCGAACTGCCCTCTCCCACCAGGTCGCCGACAACGCTCCCGGTGACAACGATGTGACTTCCGGCCTGGCGAATCTCGAATGCCGAATCGGCGCCTGGTGTTCCCCCCTGCCAGCGCCATTGCTCGTTGCCGTCGGCATCGAGCGACACCACGATCATGTCCCGCTCACCGGCGTGGTCGGCCGCGAAGGAACCCTCGGTGGAACCGGCCAACAGCACTCCGCCATCAGGGCCCAAGCCCACTCCCTGGGTCCAGTCGAGGGCCGACGTACCCAGCTGAACAGCCCATGCCTGGTTGCCGTCGGGCCGGAGACGCACCACAAACAGGTCCTTGTCGCCAGCATTGGTCCCGCCGAGATCACCCTCGGTGTACCCGGTCAAGTACAGCCCGCCATCGGGGGCCAGCGCCGAGCCCTGGCCCCAGTCAGTGGCGTCGGTGCCTATGTGGCGGATCCACTCCTGGTTGCCGTCGGCGTCGAATTTGGCGGCAAAGCCATCGAATCCCCCAAGGTCGGTGTCGGGGTCGAGCGCTCCAGCGGAGTAGCCGGTGATGTAGGCACCGCCGTCAAAGGCGGCTACGTCGAAACCGCGGTCCCAGGCGGGCCCGCCGAACTGCCGGCGCCACTGCTCATTGCCGTCGGCGTCGAACCGGGCCAGCCACACGTCGGCCGATCCCTGATTGGGGGAGGCAAAGTCGCCTTCGGTGAAGCCACCGACGTAGATCGAACCGTCAGGCGCCACCGACACCCCCAGAGGCGAGTCGTTCTTGGGCCCGCCGTCCTGCCACGACCACCGAAGCTCGCCGGTGGGCGAATACCGGGCCAGATACACATCCCGCTGACCCTGGTTTTCGCTGGCCAGGCTGCCCTCAGTGGCCGCGGCCAGTACCACATCGCCATTGGGGGCAACCGACACGCCAAATGTGGTATCGGGCATCTCGCTGCCGGATTGGATGCTCCAATCCTGTGGAGCGGCGGCTTTTGGTTCGGAATCGCCCCCACAGGCCACCGAGGCAACAGCGACGACCCCGACAACAGCCAGAGCCGTCTTGATGCTGATCACATCAGGCCGCAGCGCGGCCGCTCCTGCGCTGGCGGATCCACAGCGCCAAAAGGGCGAGCACGACGACCACGATGATCACGGGAAGCAGCCAGACCAAAACTGAGCTGCCGTCGTCGTCATCGTCGTCGGCGGGTGTGGCGGCTTGAACCGGGGCCTCAGTTGGCTCGGGCTCCGGGGCCGGGGCAGCCGCGGCCTCGGTTGGCTCCGGCTCGGGTTCTGGAGTGGGTTCGGGCTCGGGGGCCTCGGTTGGCTCCGGTTCCGGTTCTGGTGTGGGTTCGGGCTCGGGGGCCTCGGTTGGCTCCGGCTCCGGTTCGGGCTCGGGCTCGGCTGCGCTGGCGGCGGCAAAAGTAATCGCCTGCCCGGCGTAGTTGGCGTTACCGCCAATGCCGTCCCCAGCCACGATGAAACACGAGTTGTCTACATCGCACCGTCCGGGTACCACGGCCACCGGATAGTCGTAGGTGGCGGTGCCGTCGTCGCCGATCGTCACGATGTGCATCCCGTAATTGCTCAGCTCGCAATCGGCTGGCCCAACAGCCGGGAAGTTGAAGCAGGTGACGATCGTGGCGGTATTGCCCGGCAGCCAACTGGTAAGCGTTACGGTTACAACCTCGCCGTCTTCGATGTCCTCGCTCTTGGAGAGCTCCAGGGTTTCTCCGTTGTGCCCCAAACCGTGGTCGGCAGTTGCCACCGGTACAACAGACAAACCGACAAGGGTGATGGCGACACCAGCAATCAGCAACCGTCGAATAGTGCGATCCAACATTTGTTTCCCCTCCTAGTGCCCCGTGAGCGGCATTGGATTTCTTGGCATTTCGAATTGCGTAGCGGCGTTGCGGACAAGTGTGCCATTGCCCGCAATGACGGACTTAGGCTAGAACGAAACAGTGTTCCGGTCAACGAAACACATAGGGCTTGCCCTGGGCATGGCGTTTGCCCTGCTCATCTCGTCCTGTGGTGGCAGCAGCCCGCAGCAGCCGGCCGCAGTCAGCCCTCAGCCGACTGCTCCCCCTGAATCGGCCACGCCTCCGCCGACTGCTTCTGCTGAACCCGCTCCCCCTGAATCGGCCACGCCTCCGCCGATTGCTCCCCCTGAACCCGCTACTGAAGAGGCGGCCCCGGATGACGAGAGCCCCGATGAAGCGGCCCCGGCGGGAGAGAGCCCTGGTGAAGCAGCCCCGTCGGACGACCCGGTGCCCCGCGACGTCGAGGGCAACATCATTCCCCCCGATGTGCCACCGACAACAGCAGCCGACCAGCGGTTTTCGATCACGGTGGTCGAAGACTTCGCCGATGGTCCGGCAGGCGCCGAAGCGGCCGACATGGACGGTGACGGAGATCTCGACCTGGTGGTCAACTCCTTCGGCTGGCGGGGGATCAACCCAACACCAGTGCAATTCCCCCCGGGTTCCCTCACGGTGTACTGGAACGGCGGCCGCGGACTGGCCGACTGGACTCCACAGCCCCTGATCACCCGTGAAGACGGGATCTACTTTCCCAACGAAGCACTGCCCCATGACATCGACGGTGACGGCGATCTCGACTTGCTGATCAGCGGCGGCTTCTTCGTGTGCGAGTTCAACCCGGCGGTGGGCCCTTGCGGCGCGCTGTTCTGGCTGGAGAACTCCGAGGGCGACTGGATTCGCCGGGACATCGTTCCCAGCGGGTCACCGCACTTCTACCACCGGGCGGAGTTCGTCGACATCGACCACGACGGCGTGGACGATCTCATCACTGTGGCCGAGCTACTCGACGACGCCGAGGCGCAGTGGTTCAAAGGCACCGAGGGGCCCAACCGGTTCGAGCCGACGCCGCGAGTCATCGGCCGGGGAGGGGGAAGCCTCCCGGTGGTCTATGACGTGGACGGCGACGGCGACATGGACTTGGCCTCCGGCCAATACTTCTTGGAAGGCCAGTCGTATGTGTGGTTTGAGAATGTCGAGCCGCCCTCGGACACCCGTCCCGAAGGAGTTTGGGAGCGTCACGACATCACCGACTCACAGGGCCGCACCATCCAGCTGTCGGTGATTCCCGATCTGTACGGCGATGGCACCGAGGGCTGGATAGGTTCCAACCACGTTCCCACTCCCGAGACCCCCGATGACCACGAAGCCGGTATCTACATCATGGAGCCGCCATCTGACCCCCGGCTGCCCTGGGGTCAGAGGATGATCAGCCATGGCATCGAGTCGCGTCCCACAGTCGGGGCCGCGTTTCAGGCCGCGCCTGGGGTGTTCTCATGGGGCGACGTGGACAACGACGGCGACATCGACCTCACCGTTTCTGGAGACGGCGACGACCGGGTGTTCTGGTTCGAACAGACAACCCCCGGCCAGTTCACCCAGCATGTACTGGCTGAGTCGTTCGCCCAAGCGGCCGGCGGGACGGTGGCCGACCTCGACGGTGATGGCGACAACGAAGTCGTGTTCACCAGCTATGAGACCCACGAGGTGCTGATCTTCAGCCTCTCCTGAGAATGCCGACCTCCTCGAGTTCGCCCCGCATGGCGTTCACTGCATTGATCATGCTGGCTTGGAGCATGTAGGCCCGGGCCTCATCGGGGTCGGCAGCCCGAGCCGCCATCTGGTCGAGGGCCCGTTGGCGGGCCGCGCCGTCGGGAGCGGCCAGGCTCTGGGCGTTCTCGTGGGTATGCCGTCTGACGTAGTCGATGGCCAGGTTCCGCCGCAGCTCGGCGTGGTGAGCCAGTCGATCAGCGCCGATGCCGCCCCGCAGCACGGCGGCCAATGACGCTCCCAGCAGCACAGCATCGTGGATGCCCCCGTTCATGCCCATGCCCCCCAGCGGATTGTTGATGTGGGCGGCATCACCCATGAGGGCCACCCGGCCGACCAGGAAGCGATCGGCCACCCGCTGGTGGACCCGGTAGATGGTTCGATGGGCTACTTCGTAGGGCTCATGGCGGGCCACAATCCCCTGGAGCCTTCGTTGGGCGCTCTGGTCGCTGAGCGCCTCGGCGTCGGTCTCGTCATCGCCAACGGGAAACAGCGCCCGCCAAAGATCCAGGGTTCGCAGCAGCACCAGCCACTCATCCGGATCGGAGATGTAGTTGACGTAGGCCAGGTCGTCGAGGTAGTCGGCCATCTCGAATGGGGTGGACAGAACCAGGTAGCGGTCTTCGTAGGTCATGCCTTCGAATTCCAGCCCCAGTGATTTGCGCACCGCGCTGGCCGCGCCGTCGGCCGCCACCACCGCATCGGCGACCAGCGTTTCGCCCGAGGCCAGGCGGGCCGAGGCGGAATCGCCGCGATCGACAGCACCCACCACCTCGGCGCCGAATCTGACGGCGACATTGGCCATCGAGCGGAATCGGTCGAGCATGATCTCGCACAGCTTGTACTGCTCGCATTGCAGTCGGTACGGGTGGTTGGTCACATCGGCCAGAGTTCCGAGGTCGAACTCGGCCACCACTCCCTGACGCCGATCCCGATAGGCGAAACGGGGGGCGATCAGGCCGCGGCGGACCATCTCATCGTTGACGCCGAAGCGGTCGAGCAGATCCAGCGTGGCGGGGTGAAAGGTGGATGCCCGCAACTCTCGGGGCAGCTCGGGAGCAGCTTCCAGCAGCGTCACCTCGATGCCGCCCGACGCCAGCATGGCGCTGGCCACACACCCGACCGGGCCGGCGCCGACAACGATGGCGTGGGGCGGCCGCACGACCGGTCAGAACTCGCGCAGCATCATCCCGTGGCCCACGAACTGGTCGTTGATGTCCAGCGTGCGCAACGCGTGCCACAGGCAGATGGCGTTGATGGCCAGCACCGGCTTGTCCAGCCAGCGTTCGGCCTGGTCGGCCACCTCGACCATCGACAAGTTGGTGCCGCACTGCACGATGGCGTCGATGTCGTCGCCATCGAGCTCTTTGAGCACCCCGACCAGTGTCTCGGGAGTCACGTCGGCGATGGATGTGGCCGAATCGCAGCGCAGGCCGTGCACCCGCTTCACCTCGTAGCCGCACTCGGTGAAGTAGCCGTACACCTGCTCGTCGGCCGCTGGCTGGTAGGGCGTCAGGCAGGCGATGCGCGACACGCCGAGGCGTTCCAATGCGGCGTTGCAGGCCGCCGCGCCGGATGTGATCCCGATGTCGCCGGCGATTTCCGCCACCCGAGCCTGGAAGGCGGCGTTGCCCTCTTTGCCTCCCCAGAATGTCTCGGCCGACATCCCCATGAGCAGGTGATCGGGTTTGCAGGTCATAAGGTCGTGTACCGCGGTGGGGATGGTCTGGCGGATCAGGTCCAGAAAGTGCAGGAATGCCTCGTCGGTGCTCAAGTCGGGTGCCTCCACCAAGAAGCGCCCACTGTGGAACGTGACGCCCGGGGGCCGCACCCGGGCGAAGTCGTGCTCGACCACCGTGTTGGTCGACGGCACGATGACCCCGATCTTGGCCCGGTAGCCGACAACATCAGGCATTGGCGTCCCTCTCGACTCGCTCTATTGCGGAATGATGTTCCGCTCTAAGGAACACTAGCCGTCCCTGTCTGAGCAGCAATTGTCGGCCCCTGACCGTTGCCGGTTGGCTATAGTGCCGGGCACCCGCGGGTGTAGTTCAGTGGTAGAACCCCAGCTTCCCAAGCTGATGACGCGAGTTCGATTCTCGTCACCCGCTCCACGATGAGCAGCTATCTCGGAGAGATCTACCTGGGCACGGTGGCCATCGAGCCCAACCGTTGGGGATTGGCCGAACCCGGCGGCCACCCCCTTGCTCGGGTGTCCGAGTGGCTAACGAGCATTGCCGATGCCGGATTCGACGGCTTGGAGCTGTGGGAGCGCCACGCCCGGTCGGTGCCCGGCGAGGAACTCGACGCGCTGCTGGCCTCGGAGGTCCCCATCAGGATCCTGAGTTGCTATACGAGTTGGGACGAACCCGATGATGCCGATCGGGCCGAGACGGCGGCGTGGATTGAGCGGGTGGGAGCACAGGGTGTCAAGTTCAATGTGGGTAGCGACCCCGACTCCATCGCCGACTACACCGAACGGCTCCGGCGGTTTGAAGCCGAGGTGCCCGACGGCGCCCGGCTGCTGTGCGAGTGCCACTTCGGCACGGTGGCCGAGGATCCCAACGTGGCCCGCGACATGTTCGACTCCATCGCCGACGCCGATCGATTGGGGGCCATCGTCCACGTCCACCCCGGAGCCAGAGACGAGTGGTCGGAGCCGTTGGGGGTGCTCGGAGATCGGGTCCGACACGTTCACGTTCAGGTTGCCGAATACCCCCAAAACACCAGTGCCGACGAGCTGGGCGAAGTACTGCGGCCGGCCGCCGAAGCCATAAGCGCCACATCACCGACCGCCACCTGGACCATTGAGTTTTCATACGGCATGTGGGGCTTCGGTCGCGACGACGCCGAACTCGACAACCCGGCCTACATCCTTCAATCCGCCCAGCGCGACCTCGCAGCCCTCCGAGCAGCTCTCTAGTTCCGAATGCCGAGGGAACCCGCGACGGGTCTGAGGCGTCAAACAGGTATGACCAAGCTGATCGGTTTGCTTGTCGTGCTCGGCACCATCGCGCTGGCCTGCGGTTCTTCGGAAACGACTCAGACCACGGGCCCAACCACAACCATTGAAGTTCCAGCCAATGCAACCGTCGCTCTTGAGCCCACGGTCTCGGCCGTGTTGGCGCCGACCGTTGCTCGACAGCCCGCTGATTCATCGGCCCCCGCAGGCGAGTGGGTTGCCGGAGTCAACGCCGCTGGGTGGGAATTCCACCGACAACTGAAGGGCAACGCGGTGTCCAGCCCATTGAGCATCGGTCTCGCGTTCAGCCTGAGCCGGGCCGGGGCCTCTGCGGATTCCGGAGCCCAACTCGACAGGATCTTCGGATTTCCGGGTGTTGGAGTACACCGTGCCGCCAACACCGTTGATCTCCGATTGGCCAAGGCCTCGGTAGAGACCACCACCTTGGAGGTGGCCAACCGGCTCTTCCCCGACGACGGGTTTTCGCCGCTGCCCGCCTTCATCGACACTGCCTCAGCCCACTACGGAGCATCCATCCAGCCGGTCGACACTGCTGATGCCGAAAGTGCGGCCAATGCCATCAACCGCTGGGTGTCGGAGGGCACCCGCGGCCTGATCCCAACCATCGTGAGCGAAAGCGTCGTCAGAGACCAGAAGCTGATCTTGGTGAACACCGTTTACCTCAAGGCCGACTGGCTTGTGCCGTTCTTGGCCGACCTGACCCGCGTCGACGAGTTCACCACCGCCGAGGGCCAGCCGGTGGCAGTGCCCTTCATGCGCGACTACGACCCCGTTGAACGCCGCTTTGTCCGGCTGATCCACTCCGATGTTGTGGAGCTCCCCTACCAAGGCGGCGAATTGGCAATGTGGCTGATCGTCCCCCACGAATCCATCGGACTAGGCGCGGTCGAGGAATCACTCAGCGCCGGGACACTGACTGGGCTGGCCGATATGGCGCAGGAGGGATTGGTGCACCTCACCATGCCCAAGTGGGAGCAGACCCTTCCACCCACCGACCTGTTCGAGTGGCTCTGTCCTCAGGGTTTCTGCGCTGGTGCGGGCTTCGACGGCATCGCCCCCGGCATTTTCATCACCGCCGCGCTGCACGGCGCCAAGGTGATTGTGGACGAGAAAGGCACCGAAGCCGCCGCCGCTACTGCCGCGGCCTTTGCCGAATCCGCACCGCCTGAGCCCGATCTCACCGTCGTCGCCGACCGCCCCTTCCTTTGGGCCATCACCCACAAGGACACTGGCGCAATTCTGTTCATCGGCCGCCTCGTCGATCCCGCGGTATAGCCGCGGCTGGGACCGTCAGTAGCGGATGGCGCGGCTGGGGCAGAGTGTGGCGGCTTCCTCGACTACATCCCGCTCGGATTCGGGGGGATGGCTGTCGATGACATGCGACAGTGTGTCGTCACCTAGTCGGAACACCAGGGGCGCAACCCGCTCGCAGTAGCCGACCCCCTGGCACTGCTGGTGGTCGACGGTGACGTGCAACTGCTCTTTTCCCATGTGCGTCTACAACTTGGTCAGCAAAATCGGGAAGCGTCCGTAGGCGTCGTGGTGGCTGGCCTCGGTGTAGGTGGGCGGATCGTCGGCGTCGATCTCTATGCCAGCCTCGTAGAGCGCACTGGCGATGTTGACCAGGGTGCCGTCGGTGCCCTCGTCGTTGTCGGTGCGGGCCGAGAGGCCGGTGACCAGGGTGCGCCCGATGCAGATGTGCTCGCCGCCGCCGAAGGTGAGTCCCCAGGGCTTTACTGAGCTGACCTCCCGGTAGGGGTTGAATTCCCCGGCATCGGGGCCGAACACCTCGGGATCGCGGTTGGCCGGGGTAAACAGGCAGGCCACCCGCTCGTCGGTGGCGATGGTCTTTCCGTTGCTCAACTCCACGTCCTCGTTGGCAATCCGCAGCAGAGCAGGCGACGGCAGGTGCAGCCGCAGGGCCTCGTGGGCAGCCCGCTTGATGTACTCCCGGTCGGTTACCTTGGACCGGTCCTCGGGGTGGCTGTCGAACCACTCGTCGAGGTGGGCGATGAGGTGCGGCACAGAGTGGGTAGTGGTCTGGGTAGCAGCCACCAAGAACAGGCAGGCCTCCCGGATGGGCAGCCCCTCGTCCCAGTCGTCGTTCCAGTGCAGATAGAGCATGGTGATCAGATCGACAGGCAGCTCGTCCCGTTCGATCTCACCATGGTGAAACTGCTCGATGAGAGCTCGGCGGCGGGCCACTGATGAGGCAAAGAAGTCGCGGTCGAAGTCATCGCGTACCGCCAAGATGCGCCTTATCACCTCGTCATGGTCCTCGGTGGACCACTCAACTGTGGCCCCCGTACCCAGTTGCTCGACGTACTCCCGGAATGCGGTGGTTCGCTCAGGGGTGTCCACTCCGTCGATGCCGGTGGTGGCGGCGGCTATGCGGGCCAGCATGGTGCGCAGCAGCACGCAGAGGTCGGCTCGCACCACACCGTCGGCATCCCGATTGTCGCGACACTCCTCCAGCGTCTTGTCGATGAGCGGAATCAGCTCGGTGTGCTCGTAGTACTCGAGTGCGGCCTTGGCGAACAGCGGGGCCTCGAGCCGGCGGCGCTCGAAGTGCTCGTCGCCGTCGATGGTCAACAGGGAGCGCCCGAAGAACGGCTGGCTCTCCTGATGTGACCCCTGCCGGAAATTCCGCGACCGAAGAATCTCGTCGATTTCGGCATAGGTGGTGAAGTGCTGCAACCCCACAATGTGCGGAGGCGGCGGCATCTCTCGGATGGTGAGCTCTCGAGTCGGCAAAATGGGACCTCCCTGGCGAACCAGAACATAGCCGGTGAGCAATCGGGCATCCCTTTGGCCACTAGCGTGCGGGGGGCATGCCGGTATTGCTGGGGGCCTTGGCGTCGGCGCTGATCGGCGTTTCCGACTATTTCGGGCGGTATTGCAGTCGGCGCGCCCATGCGATGACCACGGTGGGTACCGCCTTCGTGGGCGGGTTGGGCATCACCTTGGTGCTGGTGTTGATCGTGCCCAGCGCCATCACTGCTGCCGACCTCCTTCTCGGCGCGGCCTCGGGAGTGCTAATCGCCATTGCCCTCTCGGCCATGTGGCACAGCTTGGCCGTGTCCTCGTCGGCCATCGCGTCGCCCATCGTGGCCGCCTTCACAGCATTGGGGCCTCTGACCTACGGATTTGCCACCGGCGAGCGCCCCACGCAGTTGGCCAACGTCGGCATTGCGGTGGCTGTGTTCGGGCTGCTTTTGGCGGTGATCGTGCCCCAATCCGTGACCAACGTCGGCACGGGCATTGCCTATGCCGTGCTGGGCGGCCTTGCCTTCACGGCGCTCATCGTGCTGTTGGATAAAACCAGCGTGGACAGCGGGATGTGGCCGGCGGTTACCCAGCGAGCGGCCGCCCTGGTGGTCATGCTGCTGGTAACTAGGGCCAGTCGCATCCCTCAGATCCTGCCCCGCTCACTGCGGTTGGCCGCCCTGGCCGGGGGCATCGCCGGCGGCTCGGGCATGGCGTCGTTCATTGCTGGGGTGCAGCGGGGCCCGGTTGGGGAGGTCTCGGTGGCCGGGTCGCTCTATCCGGTGGTCACCATCGCCCTGGCGGTGATTTTGGATGACGACACCCTACGGTGGTGGCAAGCTGTGGGCATCGCCGCCGTGCTGGCCGGCACCACCCTGATCACCATCGGGTAGAGGGCAGGATTCAGGAGATCTCGTCGCCGTCTTGGGGCGCGGGCGGAACATGGGGGAACAGTTCCTCGAAGACGCCGATGGTGATGCGCCGCCGGACTTCTGGGCTCACATCGTCGAACAGCTCGTGCAGCGTCTTCTGGGTATGGCCGTACGTTCCCTCAAGGTGGGGGTAGTCGCTGCCCCAGCACACGTTCTTCCAGCCCATCGCGGTGTGGGCGGCTACCGCAGAGCGGTCGTGCTGGAAGGAGGCATAGATGTGCTCATACAGGTACTCGCTGGGCAGGCGACGCAGCTTGGGCCGCACCATGGAGGCGTGCTGGCGGTAGGCCTCATCGAGGCGGTCGGCCACAAACGGGCCCCAGGTGGCACCCCCCTCCGACACGATCACCCTGATGTCGGGGTGGCGGTCGAAAACCCCTGAGGCGATCATCTTCGACACCGCCCGCTGCCCGCCGTAGGTGGTCTCCATATAGTTCAGCACCGCGCCGCCCGGCCCCCGCAGGTAGGCGCCGTGCATGGTGGAATCGTCGTGGGGCTCGGTGCCGATGTGAATGCCGACTACCAGGCCCGTCTCTTGGATGGCCGACCACACCGGCTCCCAGTCGTCGGTGTAATGCCAGTCTCGAGTGCCCAGCGGCGGCGCCACCGGGAAATAGACGGCCTTGAAACCGATATCGGTCGCCCGATGGATCTCCGCCACCGCGCTCTCCGCGGTGAGCAGCGGAATGGTGGCGGTGCAGACGTACCGGGGGGAATGCCGTTGGAAGTCGATGGCCCAGTCGTTGATGGCCTGGCTGCCGGCCGCCAGCAGTTCGGGGTCTTTGATCGATCCCGACCAGATGCCGATAGACGGGTAGATCAACTCAGCCCAGATCCCCTCCTGGTTGAGATCCTTGATCCGCAGTTCTTTGTCGTTGGACCCCGGGGCGCGGCCCCCAACCGACAGCCCATCCTCGTCGGTCAGGAACTTCGCGGCCGCGGGTATGGGCCGACGGAACTGTTGGCCGTCCACATGGATGGTCTCGTGAACCCCGTCGGGGTCCTTCACGCTTCGAGGCATCCGCTCAGCCAGCGACCGCGGCAGGCTTTGCTCAAACAGATCGTCTGGTTCAACGAGATGCGAGTCGCCCGAATTGGCCCAGATCTTGGTGGTCATGTGCTGTCCTTGTCGGCTCACCCTCGCCGTTCAGCCGGTCGAGACCGGGGTACGGACATCTCCTCGTTGACGTGTTCGAACACGATCTCAACCCGGTCGCCAATAGCGACCGTCTCAGGATCGCAGTCGATGATGTTCACCAACATTCTCGCACCTGCGCCCTGGGTGCCGTCGAGTTCGACCACCCCCACCACATAGGGCACCACCGGAGAAAGACCGGGGTGCAGCGGGTGGCGGACGACAATGCGAGAGAAGACGGTCCCGGTGCCAGGGAGCTCAACCCACTCCACCTCGCGGTGCTGGCATTCGAAGCAGAACGATTCGGGTGGGAGCCGGAAAGTGCCGCAGTGGGTGCAGCGGGGGGCCACCAGCCGATCCTGCTTGGCCGCGTCCCAAAACGGCTGGGTGCTCTCGTCGGCATGGGTTTCGGCCAGGAGCGTGGGAAAGACACCGGGCCGGACATCTCCGAAGGGGTTGGCGGTCATCTCACCTCCTCAACAACGTTCCGCTCACCGGCAGACTGGCCGGACCCCCGGTGACCAGCGCGATCTCCGCACCCTCCACCTGGTTGATGGCCGTGCCCCGCAGCTGCTCAACCGCCTCGACGATGTGGGTCATGCCGATGATGTAGGAGTCGGACAGGTTGCCACCGTGGGTGTTGACCGGAATCGTCCCGGTGCCAAACCGGATGTTGCCGTCTTCGACAAACGAACCGCCTTCGCCGACAGGGCAGAACCCGTAGTCCTCCAGCTGCAAGACCACTAGCGGGGAGAAGTGGTCGTACAGCAGCGCCACATCCACATCCTCTGGACCGACTCCAGCCATCCCGTACAAGCGCTGGGCCACCGGCCGGTGGCCCGAGGAGGCGAACTCCTCATCGGGGGTTTGGCAATACCGGAAGATGCCTGGACCCCAGCGTCCGGTTCCCCCGTGGGCCGAGGCCATGATGTAGGCGGGCGGCTGCTTGAGGTGCTTGGCCCGATCCGCGCTTACGGTGATCACCGCCACCGCGCCGTCGCTCTCCATGGTGTAGTCGAGCAGGCACAGCGGATCGGAGACCATGCGGGCATCGAAGTAGTCATCGACGGTCAGCGGCTCTCGGCGAAGCGACATCGGCCGCTTCATGGCGTTTTCCCGTTGCGAGATGCACACTTCAGCGAACGCCTCGCGGCGCGTCCCGTAGAGGTGCATGTGCCGGGCGGTGATCATCGAGAAGCTGTGACCCGGAGAGAGCAGGCCGTTGTTGGCGGTGAAGGCGGCTGTGGGTGGCATTCCGCCTCGCCCGTAGGCGCCGCCACCCCCCTCGCTCATCAAGGCGTAGGCCAGCATGCCGTCTACCGCGGTTCCGCCCAATCGTCGGTTGAGCTGCTGGAGCGACATCAGCGTCACACAGCAGGTGGCCATGCCTCCGGCAATGGCCGAGGCGGCCAGCCCTAGGGCACCGGCGCTTCCTCCGCCTCCCGAGGTGGTAGAGGCGGCGTAGCGGATTTCGGGAATCCCGAGGGTGGCGGCCACCGTCGCTGGATCACAGGCGTGGGCATAGATGGCGAATCCGTCGATGTCGGCCACAGTGAGCCCGGCGTCGTCCAGTGCGGCCAGGATCGCAGTGCAGGCCATCGACATCTCGGTCTCGGGGTATGACTGCCCCCGCTTCCAGTACGGCGTCCGGCCGATTCCGACGACCGCGGCCTGGTCCTTGATGGTCACGGCGCTCAGCCTACGATTCCGCGCTCGCGCAGACCGGCGATCTCTTCTGCGCTCCTGCCCAGCTCGGCCAGGATGGCATCGGTGGATTGCCCGGCCAGCACGCCGGGCCTGGCTTGGGTGGCCGAGCGGGAGAAACGCACGAATGGCGCCAGTCGGGGATGCTCCTCAAAGGTCGGATGCACAACATCGACGATGTAGCCGCTGGCCCGGCCGAAGTCCTCGGCCAGCATCATCTCCTCGGAGAAACCCAGATGCAGTTTTGTGCAGCCAATGCCTTGGGCCAACAGCTCTGTCTCCCAAGCCGCCGCTGTACGGCGGGCGAACACGCGGGCCAGTGCCTCGCGCAGGGCATCGGCGTTGGCTGTTCGGCTCTCGGCATCGACGAACCGGTCGTCCCTCCCGAGATTGACGTCGTTGCCCAGCGCGTCCACCAACCGGTCCCAATCCCCGTTGCCAGAGGCAGCCAGCATCACGTAGCCCTCCTGGGATTCATAGATGCTGTGCAGCGGACTCAGTCCTCGCAACTGGTCATCGGGGGTCGGCGGTGGCGGCGCGCCGTCGTAGGTCACGGTGTGAGCCGACATGGCGTGAGCGCCGGTGTTGAGCATCGACGAGAAGAGTTCCTGCCCTCCCGCCCCCGCATCCCGTGCCACCAGCCCGAACAGGATCGCCGAGGCCACCCCGAGGGCGGCAAAGCCATCCGCTTGGGCGTTGGCCGAGGTGTTGGCGGCCGATAGACGGCGCATACCGTCGCGGATCTGCTCAATGGTGAGGTCGGGGTGCTCGGGCACGGTGGTGCCGACGTTGGCCAGCGGAATGCCGCTGGCCGCTCCAATGCTGGGCGCGAATGCCGGCCGGTCGCCAAAGGGGCCATCCACTCCGTACCCGGGCGCATTGACGTAGATCAGGTCGGGGTTCAGCTTCTTCAGGCTCTGGTAGTCGAGCTGCATCCGCTGGACTGCTCCGGCTCGGAATCCCTGGACCACAACATCGACGTCCTTGATGATCTCCTGGACCAGAGCCCGTCCCTCATCGGTCGAGAGGTCCACGCAGATGCTCTCTTTGCCCTGCATCACCTTGGCCCCGCCCGCTTCGGGGAAGGGGATTATGGCGCGGATCACGTCACCCGACATCTGCTCGACCTTGATGACTCGGGCTCCGAGATCGGTGAGCATGGTGGTGCCATGGGGGGCGGCGAACAGCACTGCGAGCTCGAGGATCTTCACTCCGGACAGCGGCAGTTCGCTGGGGCCGTTCGATGTGCTGCTGGCCAGTGCAGGCCCGTCGGCCATTGCCGATAGCTCATCCAAGATCTCTTGGCGGTGCTGGTCCAATGCCGGTGCGCTGCGCTCCAAAAGAGCCGGCGTTGTCCCCGCCTTGACCAGTGCGCCGGGCTGGCGCACCGGGCCGCGCCCAATGTCGTGGAGTTCGGCCACCATCTGGTCGTGGACGAGCTGGGGGTGCTCCAGCACCCTTGGTCCGTTGCGGAACTGCTCGGCGAACACGTTGTGGTCCTGTTCGAACACCTCATGCCATTCGGCCAAGGTCTTCTGCTTGGCCGCTTCCAGCATTCGGGTCCACAGCTCCATGCGCTTTCCGGCGTCGCTCAGCACCGGAATGCCCTCCCACTCTTCGTCGGCGAACATCCAATCCAAGCCGAGCGCCTTCATCTTGGCGGCAAACAGGTGGGGGCCGACCGAGGCAAACTGAAGCCAGTGCCCGTCAGCAGTGAGGGCCACGATCAACATGATGATGAGGGGGCTGATCGGACAGCCTTGATCGTCGTAGGCCTCGGTCGGAGAGTAGGCGTCGGGCCACCGCTGGGCGATCAGGTACTCGAACCAGCCCCACGGATCAAGGGTGGCGAATCCTTGGGCCAAGTTGGTTTCGACCAGTTGCCCCCGACCGCTTCGCGACCGCTCGTAGAGAGCGGCAAGAGTGCCATGAAGCGCCACCTGGCTGGCCGAGAAGGCGGCGAAGGGCGCGGTTACGAAAGGGGGTGCGTCGTAGGGGCTCATCCGCCCGAACAGGTAGTTGATGCCCAACTTGGCCAACACCAGATCCTCGTCGACGGGTACGTCGACATAGGGCCCTTGTCGTCCGAACGCGGTGATCGACGTGTGGATGAGTCCAGGGTTGGCTTCGGCCAGAGAGTCGTGGGACAGGCCGAGCTCATCGATTACCCCCGGCTTGAACGTTTCGATCAGCACATCGGCCTGGATGGCGAGCCGACGCACGATCTCTCGGTCATGGGCTTCGTGGAGGTCCAATGAAATGCTGCGCTTGCCCCGGCACCAAAACGGGTATGCCGCCTCCCGGCGCATGGCCGAACCCCCTGGCGGCTCCACCCACACCACATCGGCGCCGAAGTCAGAAAAAAACTGGCTGACCTGGGCGCCGATCCGGTTGGGCGACAGATCGAGCACCCGAAGATTGCCGAAGGGGTCCACAAATCGCACGTTAGTTGTTGATGGGAGAATCCACCGCTGGCCTTGGGTCGCCGTGCGGAATTCGTGCTCAGCGTCTAAATTACGGCCGAGCCGGGGAGAGGAGGACGGGAGGGGGGCAATCCTCTCCCCGGCCCGAACCGCGAATCATTCCTGGTAACCCTCATCCTCTCGGGGAGACCGCCAGAAAGCAACGAGATTGGCGGGCATCTTGCGCCTATCTTGGGAGCGGGCGGGTTAGGCGATGAGGGCTTGGACCTCGGCCACCCGCTGTTCGACTTCATCAGGGGTGGGGGCTTCGAGATTCAGCCGCAGCAGGGGCTCGGTGTTGGAGGGCCGCAGATTGAACCACCAGTCGCCCAGGTCCACGGTGAGTCCGTCGAGTCGGTCTTGGCGGGCACTCGGGTAGGCGGCTGCCACCCGCTCGATCACCTTTGCCGCGTCGTCCACTGTGGAGTTGAGTTCGCCCGACGCCGCGTAGCGGTCAAGATCAGACACCAGGTCAGATAGGCCAGCCGGGTGGTGGCTAAGGGCTTCTAACACCACCAGGGCGGCAATCAGCCCACTGTCGGCCCGATAGTTGTCCCTGAAGTAGTAGTGGCCCGAGTGCTCTCCTCCGAATACCGCGCCGGTGTCGGCCATGGACTGCTTGATGATGGAGTGGCCCACTCTGGTTCGCACCGCCGTGCCGCCCCCTTCGGCGATCACCTCGGGAACCGTTCGGGAGCAGATCAGATTGTGGATGATGGTGGCGCCGGGATCGCGGTCGAGAATCGAGCGGGCGATGATGGCGGTGGTGAGCGACCCCGAAACCGGTCGGGCGTTCTCATCCACCAAGAACATTCGGTCGGCGTCTCCATCGAAGGCCATTCCCACGTCGGCATCCAATGCCAACACCCGATCCTGGAGGTCCCGCAGATTCTCGGGTTGGAGAGGGTCGGCCGGATGGTGGGGAAAGGTGCCGTCCAGTTCGGGGTACAAATGGTCGAGGACCAGGGGCAGTCCCTCGAAAACCGCGGGCACCACTAGGCCGCCCATGCCATTGGCGGTGTCAGCCACCACCAGCAGCGGTGCCAGTGCACCAACGTCAACAAACGAGCGGACATGAGCCACATAGTCGTCCAGCAAGTCGCGGGTGGTGCGGGCTCCCCTGGCCGCGCCAGGATCGGGGCCGGCGATCGCCATGGCCTTGATGGCTTCCAAGCCGGTGTCAGAGCTGATTGGAGCGGCCCCGGCCCCGCACATCTTGATCCCGTTGTAGCCGGCAGGATTGTGGGAGGCAGTGAACACTGCGCCGGGCAGGCCGAGGCTTCCCGAGGCGTAGTAGAGCATGTCGGTAGCACACAACCCCACGTCCACCACGTCGATGCCGTGGCCCATCACTCCATCGCCGAAGGCGGCGGCGAATTCCTCGCCCTCGGGGCGCATGTCCCGCCCGACCAGCACTGCTTCGGCTCCCGATGAGGCCACGAAACGGGCGAAGGCACCGCCGATGGCCCGGGCGCCGTCGGCGTCGATCTGATCGCCCACGGTGCCCCTTATGTCGTAGGCCTTGAAAATGGCGTCGTAGTCGGTGGCCATGTCGGGTGGGCTAGCGCTTCAGGCGGTCGAGCGCCATCGGGTTCCTATTGCTTCTTGAGGTTCTGCTTCATCTCGTCGAGCTGCATCAAGATGGGATAGCCGCTGACGCTGATGGCGTTGCCGTGGCCGGTGTGATGGACGTCGAACACCGACTGAAGGGCGGTATAGAAGCCCTGCACGTCGAGGGTCTGGTTCACCGCCCGCTTGGCCTGGGCCAAGCCGAATGCGTTGTTCGTGGCGATCTGCGCGGCCAGCTCGTGAGTGCGCTCCCACAATTGGTCGCGGGGGACAACCTCTCGGGCCAGACCGATCTGGTGGGCTTCTTCGGCACCCAGTGTGCGCTGGGAGAACAGCAGGTCCTTGGCCCGGCGGGCGCCCAGCTCCCAGGTGTGGCCGTGGTATTCCACCCCACCGATGGCCATCAGCACCACCGGGTCGGAGAATTCCACGTCGTCGGCCACCACCAGCAGGTCCAGCGGCCAGATCAGGTTGAGGGCGCCAGCGATGGCCTTGCCCTGGATGGCGCCGATGGTGGGCTTGGGGATGTTGCGCCAGTGCCACGAATAGCCCAGGTACTTGCGGGCCTCCCACCGGTAGATCTTGTTCAACTGCCAGCTGCCGTCGGGCTCAGCCAGCGACACCGCGTCAGGATCGGGGGCGCCGCCCCCCAGATCGTGGCCAGCGGAGAAATGCCTGCCCTCGCCCCGCAGCACTATCACCTTCACATCGTCGTCGTACTCGGCGGCCAAGAAATGGTGGTGCAGCTCGTCGAGCATCCGCTCGTTTTGGGCGTTGGCCTTCTCGGGCCGAGCCAAAGTTATGGTGGCCACGGCGTCAGCGGTCTCGTAATCGACGTATTTGTAGTCGTCCATAGCGTGTCCTCTTTCGATGCTTGCAAATGGGAGTTTTACCACGATCTCGGTGTTAGGCCTTGTTGAGGGCGGCGGCTTCCAGAACGGCCAAGGTTTGATCGGCGATGGGTTCCCAGTCGAAAGCAGGGCGGCGCTCGATCAGGGCCTGGCGGGAGCGGTCCAGCTCTTGAGGGGTGAGCTCGTCGAGACACCGGGTGAGGTCTTCGACAGTTGAGCCGTAGCGGATGTCGGCGTCGGTGAAGGTCTCGTCGAAGAAATCCCAGTCGCTGGTGATGGCGGGCACCCCCGCCCCCAGGCAGTCGAACGCGGTGCCGGTGGTGAGCATCCCGGAGGGGGCAAACGGGAGAATGACAGCGTCAAAGGCCTTCATGCGCCGCAGATACTGGTTGAAGTCAAGATGGCCATGCTCAGCGATGATGCGGGGATCGTCGGGCACGGCCACCGACAGGTCCACCCGGATGACCAGTTGGATGTCGTCTCGGGCACAGGCCGCCACCGCGTCCACCACCAGTTGCAGGTCCTTCTCCACTCGGGGGGTGCCGATCACAGCTACTCGGAGACCGCACGGCGCCCATCCCTCGGACAGTTCTACGTCTTGCCGGGTGGTGTTGGCCACCGCTTCGTATTCGCGGCCCCAGTGGCCGTGAGGAATGACATGGTGCTCGGTGTGAGCGCCGTAGCGGTAGGTGCCCAGGGCCACGTCCCGACCCACTTCGCTGTGATGGATGACCGCGTCGGCCGCCTCGGCCCACAGTTGATAGCTGGCCGCGGCCTCGTCAGTCTTGAAGAAGTGGGGGAGCAGGTTGTGCTGGGTCCACACGACGGCGGTGCCGGTGGCCTTGACCTGCTCCAGCACTTCGGCGGTGCGCTCGGGGTCGACACCGCTCCACCACTCGGGCCAGGCCATGTGCAGCACGTCGATGTCCCGCAGCCTTCTGATCAGCTTGTCGTCGGGAATGCCCGCGCCGGATGCCACCACTCGGTCGGCCAGCGGGTCGTACAGCGATCGGTCGTAGGGGTGGCCGTGAATGGTGCTGGCCACCCGCAGCCGGGGAGTGATCCTCCAGGTGAAGTCCACCGAAGCGGCTGGTTCGATCTCAGCCTGGATCACCCGGGGCAGCTCGCCCCAGAAACTGCGCCACTCAGCTACCCCGGCGGTGTCAATGGCCTGAACCCGACCGGTGTCGATCCCCACGTCAATCGGCCGAGCATCGGATTCGGCCACCGAAAGGGTGAGGGGGCCGGGCAGGGCGTCGGGGTCGTCAAATCGGAGTTGTTCGGACACGACCAGCGAACGGCCTTCTACCTTGTATGTGGCGGTTCTGCTTCCGGCCACCACCGGATCGCTGCTTCCCGCTGGTGCCCATCCGTCGTGGACCACTGTGACTGCCCCAGGAGTGTGCTCCACCGATACGGGCAGACCGGCGGGAATCAGCGGGGCACTGCTGGTGCCAGCCATTTCGTCTCGCCCCCGGGGGGAAATCACCGGCAGCATAACCGGATGCCCGGAAGTGGGCTGCTCCAACAGACCAGGTCCCCGAGGGGAAGAGGCGTAATCGGCGGAGAAGCCAAAAACGGTGGGCAGCGCCAACGACAGTGACTTCGACCGGTACGACCACACCGTGGCCCGCCCGGAATCGTCGAATCGGACGAATCGCTCGGCCGGCAGGAAGGCATCGGTAGATGGCGCGCCCGTCACCTCTGGTCTGCGGCGCAGCTCCAGGGCCGACAGAAGGAGCTTTCCATAGATGTCCAAGGTCATCTGAAGCCGCCGGGCCGGGCCCCGGTAGAACATTGCCGCCCGGTTCTGGTGGGCGGCGATCACCCCGTTGGGGAACCATTCCAGTAAATCGCCGAGCGTGGCGTCGGCCCGGGCCAACCAGCGGTCTTGCGGGGCGTTCAGGTCGCGCCCGGCCGCAATGGCGGCCAGTTCAATGGTTATGGCCATGCCCAGCGCGCCGATGGAGCGCCCCCACATAACGGCCCCGCCCGGCTGGGCCACCTCGTCGAGATCGCGAAGCACCTGGGACAGCCCGTCGGCCCATCCGGGACCGAGTTGGTCTACGAGGGGCTCGGCGAACAGGTACATGTCGGGGGTGTAGATGTCGAAGTGGACGAAGGCCCCCATGCCGTCGTTGAGCCAGCCGGTGGGGCTAGTGAACATGGAGCGCACCCGATCCAGCAGCTGAGGAAGCTCGGCCGGTTCGTCGTCTCCCTGGAGGCGAGCCAGAGCCCGCAGACATCGGGTGGCCACCACCGCGAAATTTGGGGGGATGGCATCGGTGTCCTCGAGCCGGGCGATGATCTCTTTGGAGTGCACGGCGTCGAGCACAGGTTGGCGCAGCTCGGCGGGCAGCGTATCCAGGCCGCCCAACCGCAACACGGTCTCGCCAACCCGGTAGCTGTAGAAGCCCTCGACGGCGGCAGGGTCTAGCGAGGCGATAAGCGGCGGGATTCGGTCTTGCAGGGCGCACCCGGCAACCTCGTCAACCCCGCATTCGATGAGCAGCCCCAGCACGTACATGAGGTCGGCAGTGGTGTCGTCGAGCACTGGATGCCCGGCGTACAGGCCGGGCAGGTTGAAGCCGGGAGCGGCCGACTGCTCGAACTCGGCCATCTTCTCGGCTGTCGCCGTCACCAGGCGGTCGGCCAGCGCCCCGGCGGTGGTGGCCTCAGCCAGCGGGAGTTCGGGAAAGCGAAAATCCAGGCTCATGCCATGGTGGCCAATCGGTTGCGGGTCACCTCGTTGAGGGCCGGTTCGCCGGCGGACCAACGGCGGACCTCTTCGATCGCGTAGTCGGTCATGCGGGCCAGCTCGGTGCCCTGGCTCCCGGCCAGATGGGGGCTGATCCACACGTTGGGCAATTCCAGTAGCGGGCTGTCTTCGGGCAGCGGCTCGGGATCGGTGACGTCCAAGATGGCGTAGAGCCGCCCCGATTCCAGATGGGACGTGAGCGCCTCGTGGTCGATCAGCGGGCCGCGGGCGGTGTTGATCACCGTGGCGCCGTCGGGCAGTGCCGAGAGCTGGTCGGCGCCGATCATGTGCATGGTCTCAGGCAGGGCCGGCGCGTGGATGGACAACACGTCGGCGCTGGCGCACAGCTCGTTGAGCTCCAGCTTCTCAACCCCCAGAGAGGCTGCTTCTTCGGAGGCGACGTAGGGGTCATACAGAGTCACCTTCAAGTGAGGGAAGGGCCGCAGCAACTCGATCACCCGCCGGCCGATCAACGAGGCCCCGACAATGCCGATGGTGCGGCCATGGTTGCCCCACTGGCGGTCGCCCATGGCCGACATGGCCGAGAAGTCCGCCGGGCCCCGGCGCCACAGAATGCCCTTGTTGGCAAACAAGATGGCGGCCAAGGTGAACTCGGCCACCGGTTCGGCATTGGCATTGGCTCCGCTGGTCACCCGAATGTCGCGATCCCACACCGCATCGGTCAAGGTCATCTTTACCGTGCCCGCGGCGTAGGCAAAGAGCCCCAGTTTCGGGGCCCGATCCAGCATGGCGGCGTCCAGCGGCGGGCACCCCCAATGGCCGACGATCACCTCGGCTTCGGCCAGCACGGCGCTGGCTTCATCGTCCCATGCCCCGATGGGCTCGTCATTCAACAGCGAACCCAAAGCCCGCAGCCGGTCGAGATCGGCCTCGCCGAACAAATCCATGCCCGGCCAGTGGGCGATTGCGATGTTGGGTTGCCCTCGGCTCATTGTCAGCAGTCTCCCAATATCGGCTAGACCATTCACAAGCAAGACCGAAAAGGGGAACGGATATGGCCGATCTGGTCAACTACGAGGGCAAGCGGGTGCTGGTGGTGGGCGGGGCCACCGGGATGGGAGCGGCGGCCGCCCAGAAAGCGGCCTCGCTGGGAGCTCACACCATCGTTTTGGACATTGCCGACGTCGCCTACGAGTGCGGGGAGTACATCCATGTCAACCTGGGCGATCAGGCCAGTGTTGACGCGGCCGTCGAGGCCATCGAAGGGCCAGTGCACACCGTGTTGGCGTGTGCGGGGGTGGCCGACGGCACCGGCAATCTGATGCTGATCAACTTCACCTCCCAGCGCCATCTCATTGAAGCGCTGATCAAGGGCGGCAAGCTGGGCCGAGGCAGCTCGGTGAGCTTTATCTCGTCGGCGGCCGGGTTGGGCTGGATGAGCAACCTCGAGCAGGTGCAGGACTTTCTGGCCACCCCCGACTGGGACACCGCGGCGGCGTGGATCGACGAGCACGAGGGCACCGACAGCTACATGTTCAGCAAGCAGGCCATCAATGGCTATGTGGCCGCGCAGGCGTTCCCCTTCCTGCAAAAGGGCATGCGCATCAACTCCATCATGCCCGGCCCCACCGACACCCCCTTGGCCCGGGCCAACGCCGACCTGTGGCTGGCGTTTGGAGCCAGTTACCGGGAGGCCGCCGATGTGCCCACCCTGGTTCCCGAGCAGATGGGCGACACGCTGCTGTTCTTGAGCAGCGACGCGGCCAGCGGCATCAACGGGATCAACCTGCTGGTGGACCAGGGCCACACCAACGCCTCACTGGTGGACGCCTGGGACGACCCGTTTGTGAAGGTCATGGCCGGGATGATGGATTTCGATCCGGCCATGTTCGGGATGGACGAGTGAGGCATAACGCTCTATGAGCGGCGAACTGCCTGACATCTTGGAGCTCACCGAAGTCGGTGAGCGTCGCTATCACGTTTTCCAGCCGGCGGAGTCGGCTGAGGGGCGCGATGTGGTGTTCAGCGGCCAGCTCATGGCCCAGATGATGATGGCGTCGGATCGGGAGGTGGGCGGGGCCAAGGACATTCGCTCCGTTCACTCCATCTTCGCCCGGGCCGGCACCTACACCCTGCCCATCGAAGTCGACGTCGACTCCATGCAGGCCGGGCGCACTTGGGCCAGCGATGCGGTGACCGCCACCCAGGGGGGCAGGCTGCTCAGCCGGGCGCTGATCTTGATGAGCACGGTGGACGACGACTTGATGCGCCACGAGCCTGCAATGCCCGATGTGCCCGGTCCCGACGGCTTGGACCCCGGATTCGCCTTCATCTTCCCCGGGGCCGAGTGGCGGCCGGTGCTGGGCGAGCCGGAAATCGACGGAATGCCGGTGGAGCGGGCCTGGCACCGCTACGAACCGGGGGTTGACTCTCAGGCGGCCAACCAGGGCATCGCGGGTTGGGCCACCTGCGGCAACATCATCGGTTTGGCCATGCGCCCCCACCGGGACACAATCCGCATCGAGGACGCCCACCGCACCCTCTCTACCGGGGTGATCGCCCACACCCTCCACTTTCTGGATCGCCTAGACGTTTCTCAGTGGCTGCTCATCCAGATGCTGGGCACCAAGGCGGCCAATGGACGGGTCTATGGCCAGGGCGAGGTGTTTACCGCTGAGGGCCAGTTGGTGGCTACCTTCCAACAAGACTCCATGGCCAAAGCCGCCCCCGCCCCCATGGACCCCTCCCGCTCCATGTAGCAGGCATTACTCGGCGATTACACAGTGGTGTCGTCGAGGATCATCAGGGTCTTGAGATCGCTGTGGAAGTCGAGGGCGTAGTCGCCGCCCTCTCGGCCTATACCGGAGATGCCGCAGCCGCCGAATGGGGCGGTGAGGTCGCGCACCAAGAAGGTGTTGACCCACACCAGACCAGCCCGCACCGCCGCGCCCACCCGTTCGGCCTTTGACTGTGACGCTGTCCAGATCTGGGCGGCCAGCCCGTAGTCGGTGCTGTTGGCCAAAGCGACGGCTTCGGCCTCGTCGGCAAAAGTCTGGAAGGTGAGCACCGGGCCGAAGATCTCCCGCTGCACCACCTCGCTGTCGTTGGACGCCGGTTCGATGAGCGTCGGCTCGTAGTGGAGGCTCTCGTCAACCGGGTGGCCACCCCGCACGATGACATCGCCCGCTTCCCGGGCCCGCTCCACGAACCCGTGGACTCGATCGAGGTGGTCGGGGTGGGCCAATGGGGCGATGTCGGTTGCTGGATCCCGGGGGTCGCCCAGCACTAGAGCATCCGCGTGGTGGTGGAACCGTTCCAAGAACTCGTCTCTGACCTCGGCAGCCACCAGCAGCCGGGTGCCGGCCAGACACACCTGTCCCGAGTCGTCGAACTGCCAGGCCGCTCGGTGGGCGGCAGCATCGAGATCGGCGTCGGCGAACACCACCAACGGTCCCTTGCCGCCAAGTTCTGCGGTGAACGGGACGATGTTGGCCGCCGCGGCCCGCCCGATGTGACGGGCGGTCTCCGGCGATCCGGTGAAGGTGATGCGGCGCATTCGGGGGTCGGCCACCAGCGCGGCCCCCACCTCCTCGCCGATGCCCTGCACCAGGTTGTAGGCGCCGGGCGGGAATCCGGCCTCCAGGGTGAGCTCGGCCAGGAGCGCTGCCGACAGCGGAGACCACTCGGCCGGTTTGTGGATGACGCTGTTTCCGGCGGCCAGCGCAGGGGCCAGCTTCCAGGTGCTGAGCATGAACGGCGCATTCCAGGGGGTGATGACTAACGCCGGGCCAGCGGGCATGCGCTGCACCTGGTTCCGCATGCTCTTGGCGTCCCAGGTGCGGTTCTCGTGCTCGGTGATCAGGTCGGCATAAGTGCGGAAGTTCAGCGCGCCCCGAGCCACCAGCCGCTGCTTCATGGACTCATAGAGAAAGCCCATGTCCAGGGTCTCCACCAGGGCGATGTCGTCGTTGCGGGCCTCAATCAGATCGGCCAGTCGGTGGAGCGCGTCGGCTCGCTCCCCGACGCTGAAGGCGCTCCAGGCCTCGAAGCCCTCCACCGCGGCAGCAACCGCGGCGTCCGTCGTGGCGTCGTCGCCCCGAGCGACATCGGCCAGGTGCTCCCAGCCCATCGGCGACCGGGTCTCGAACCGGTGAGGCGAGGACACCCACGATCCCCCAATCAAATGGTCGACCGGCACCGACACCCCGCCGACGTCATGGCGGGTCCCCATGCCAATCTTCACCGCGTCATTCCTCCTCGACAGTGGACTCGTAGTGCTGGGCGCCAGGGCCGAGGGGGGCGCGGATGCCCCGAAACTCCCAATCCCCGCCCTTGGCGGTGGACTGCACTTCCTCGGAATTCGACGGCTGCGCGCCCACATCGTCTCGGATGGGGGTGGGGCCGGAGACGATGGTGTTGGTGAGCGCGCCCAGGCCCTCCACCTCCACAGTGACCACATCGCCGGGCACCACCGGTCGGGAATGGGCCGGCGTTCCCGACAAGAGGATGTCGCCCGGCACCAGCGTGATGGTCCGGGCGATGTCGGCCACGATGTAGTGCATGTCCCACTCCATCTCGTCGGTGGTGGCATCTTGTTTGACCTCACCGTTCACGATGGTCTGGATGCGCTTGCCCCGGAAGTCCCAATCGGTGACCAGGCCGGGGCCCACCGGGCACAAGGTGTCGCTGCCCTTCACCCGCAGCATCGACCCGGCATCGGTGTCCCGAAAGTCGTGGAGGCCGTAGTCGTTGGCCACGCTGTAGCCGGCGATGTAGTTACCGGCGTCGGCGGGGGACACGTTGCGGCAGGTTTTGCCGATCACGATGGCGATCTCGCCCTCGTAGTTGAGCCATTCACAGCCGATTGGGCGCACGACGTCGCTTTTGTGGCCGGTGAGTGCGGTGATCGGCTTATGGAAGTAGGTCGGCGCGGGCGGGAGCTTGGTCATGAACTCCTCCACACGGCTGCGGTAGTTCAGGTGGATGCAGATGATCTTGGTAGGCGTGACCGGCGCCAAATGGACGGCATCATCGATGGTCACCGATCGGCCGTCACCAGAGACCAGCCGGTTTCCGATGCGTTCGACATCGCAGGGATAACCGTCGAGGAGGATGCGGCGGAATTCGGGCATGTCTGGCAATCTACCTAGGGATCCCATGCCGACAGACTCCACTCCCAACGAACGCCTCCTCGACGCTGAGGTTGACATCCAGGCCCGACTGGGCGACGAGCCTCTTGACTTCGATTCGATGCAGGCCATCTCCAACATCTATCGAGCTGCCGCGGCGGTCCGCCGCCGGGCCGAGCGGGAGGTGCTGGCCGAAGCCGGTTTGTCGTGGGGAGGCTTCACCATCTTGTGGGTGCTGTGGGTGTGGGGAGAGATGGAAGCCGCTCAACTGGCCTCCGAGTGCGATCTGGCCAAAGGCACGTTGACGGGGATGGTGACCACCCTGGAAAAGCAGGGCCGGGTGGAGCGCACCCGCATGCAGTCGGACCGCCGCCGAGTGACCGTGGCCCTCACCTCGGCTGGACTGCGGACAATTGAGCAGCTGTTTCCCCAGTTCAACGAATTCGAGGGCAAGATGAGCGGGGGGCTCAGCGTTGCCGAGAAACACGATCTGGCCCGGCTCCTGCGAGCAGTCACGACGAACGCCTCTGAGTAGGGTCATCCGATCACAAACGGGTCGCGGGTGGCCCCGGTGAGCTCGATCCAGACGGTTTTGGTCTGGAGGAAGCCGTCGAGGGCTTCGAGCCCGTTGTCCCGGCCGTAACCTGACTGCTTGAAGCCGCCGAAGGGGGCCATGTAGCTCACGTTGCGGTAAGTGTTGATCCACACCGTGCCTACCCGGAGTGCTCTCGACACTCGGTGGGCCCGGCGGATGTCGTTGGTCCAGATGCCGGCGGCGAGCCCGTAGTCGCTGTCGTTGGCCAGCTTGATCACCTCGTCCTCGTCTTCGAAGTCGAGCACCGCCAGCACCGGGCCGAACACCTCCTCTCGGACGATGGTGGATTGGTTGGTCACCCCGGTGATCACGGTGGGGCGAACGAACCGTCCACCGAGTTCGGGGTCGACCACACCACCGGCGGCAATGGTGGCCCCCTCGGTACGGGCCTGGTCGATCATGGCCAGGATCCGGTCCCGCTGGGCATCCGACGCCGACGGTCCCATCTCGGTGGCCGTATCGGCAGGATCGCCCAGCACCAGCTCATTGGCTCGGGCCACCACCCGGCCCACCACCTCGTCGACGATGTCCCGGTGGATGTAGGCCCTCGATCCGGCAATGCAGGTCTGACCGCTGGCCGCGAAGATCCCGGCCAGGAGCCCGTTGGTCACCGCTTCGGGGTCGGCATCGGAGAAGATGATCTGGGGCGACTTGCCACCCAGCTCCAGCACCGTGGGTGTCAGGTTGTCGGCTGCGGCCCGGGCCACGTGCTTGGCGGTGGCCCCGCCGCCGGTGAAGGTGATCTTGTCGATGTCGGGATGAGAGGTGATGGCCGCCCCAACCTCGGCGCCGCCGGTCACCACGTTGATGACCCCGGGGGGAATTCCGGCCTCTGCCGTCCGCTCGGCCAGCAACAGGGCGGTGACCGGGGTGATGTCCGAAGGCTTGACAACAACGGTGCATCCGGCGGCCAGCAGCGGAGCCAGCTTCCAGGTCAACAGGGCCAGCGGCGAGTTCCATGGGACGATGGCTCCCACCACGCCGATGGGCTCGCGCTCGGTGTACACCAAGAAGTTGGGCGACGGGCTGGGAAGCTGCTCCCCACCGATCTTGTCGGCCATCCCGGCGAAAAAGTCGTAGTAGCCCTGCAAGCCCTTGGCCTGGGCCGACGTCTCGCGGATGATCTTGCCGTTGTCCCTGGTCTCGACCTGGCCCAACAGCTCGGCGTCTCGGGTCAGCAGCTCGCCGAGGCGGCGCATCAGCCGGGCCCGCTCGGTGGCGGCCATGGTGGCCCAGGGGCCGTCGGTGAATGCCCGCCGAGCGGCCCGGACGGCGTCGTCTACCGCCGCGGGGTCGTCGGCCACCTCAGCCCAGGGCTCCCCAGAGTACGGATTGGTTGTGGCCATGCGCCGGCCATTGGGCGGGGGAGCGAACTCCCCGTCGATCCAGTTGTCGTATATCTCCATCAAGACACTCCTTCCACTATGGAAATGGCCCTTCCGGGGCAGCGATCCACTACTACGTCGGCTCGGTCTCGGGGCAAGAGTCCGTCGCTGATCACCGAAGAGATGACTATGTCGTCATCCAACTCGAACACCTCGGGTTCGAGCATCTCGCAGATCCCGCCGCCGATGCACAGCTCCCGGTCCACCGCCACCCGCACCAAATCATCGCCCCCAGCCATCAGCCGGCCGCCAGAGCCTGGTCGAGGATGGCCATGCCCTCGTCTATGTCCGATTGGGTGGCCACCAGCGGCACCAGCACCCGGATGCAATTGGAGTACACCCCGGCCCCCATGAGGATGAGCCCGCGGTCGAAGGCCTCATTAATCACCCGGGCGGCCCGTTCGGCGTCGGGCTCTTTGCTGTCGGGGTCCTTCACCAGCTCGATGGCCAGCATGGCCCCCAGACCCCGTATCTCGCCGATGCTGGGGTGACGGGCGGCCAGCGCATCAAGCCGGGTCCGAAGCTGCTCACCGAGGGCTTGGGCTGTCTCCTGGAATTCGGGGTCGAGCACCTGGGAGATGGCTGCCTGAGCGGCTGCGCACGACAGGGGATTGCCGCCGTAGGTCCCCCCGATGCCGCCGGCATGCACCGAGTCCATGATCTCGGCGCGGCCAGTGACCCCGGAGATGGGCAGCCCACCGCCCATGGCCTTGCCCCAGGTACACAGATCAGGCTCGATTCCGTAATGGGCGCACGCTGCGGGCAGACCGGTGCGGCCCATACCGGCCTGCACCTCGTCAGAGATCAGCAGTATTCCGTGCTCAGCGGCGATCTCGGCCACCCGGGAGGGATAGTCCTTGGGCATGGGAATGAAACCGCCTTCGCCCTGGACCGGCTCGAAGATGATGGCGGCCACATTCGCCGGGTCGACTTGGTTCTTGAACAGTCGGTGCAGGCCGGCGATGGCGTCGTCGCTGGTGACGCCCCGGTAGGGGTAGGGCCCTGGCGCTCGGTATATCTCGGGGGCGAATGGCCCAAAGCCCAGCTTGTAGGGCCGCACTTTGGCGGTGAGCGACATGGTGAGCAGGGTCCGCCCGTGGAAGGCGTTGTCGAGGCAGATGATGCCCTGGCGGCCGGAGTGGTAGCGGGCGATCTTCACCGCGTTCTCCACCGCCTCGGCTCCCGAGTTCAACAGCAGCCCCTTCTTGTCGAAGTCGCCGGGATGGCACTGGGCCAGCAGCCGGCACACCTCCACGTACGGCTCATAGGACGACAGCGAGAAGCACTGGTGCAGATAGGCATCGAGCTGCTCGCGGATGGCGGCCACGATCTCGGGATTGGTATGTCCATGGTTGGCGGTGCCCACGCCGCCCACGAAGTCGATGAACTCTCGGCCGTCCACATCCCAGATGCGGGCGCCCGACGCCCGAGCGACGAAGAACGGCCGTCCTGCCGTGCCCGCCGCAACCCAGCGGGAGCGTTCGGCGGCCAACCGGTCGGTGTTGGGTGTCTCGGTCATGACGCCTTGGCCGGTTGCATGCCCACCGACTGCACGCCGTGGACGAAGTTCGACCGGGCTCGTACCGGCTCCGAGGTCTGCTCCAAGCAGATCGACCGCTTGGCCATCTCCTCCAGCAGCACGGTGACTTCCAGCCGGGCCAGAAAGGCCCCTAGGCACAGGTGGGGACCGCCGCCGCCGAAGGCGAAGTGGTCGCTGTTGGCCCGGCTTACGTCGAACCTGAATGGGTTCTCGAACACGGTCTCGTCGCGGTTGGCCGAGGCGTACCACATCACCACCTTGTCGCCCTTGGCGATGCGGGTGCCGGCCAGTTCGGTATCGGCGGTGACGGTGCGCCGCATGTGCATCACCGGGGTGGCCCAACGCAGGATCTCTTCGGCGGCCGACTCGATGAGCGATGGGTCGTCCAGAACCCGCTGCCACTCATCGGGGTTGGCGGCCAGCGCCAACGCCCCATGGCTGATGGCGGTGCGAGTGGTCTCATTCCCAGCGAACACCAGCAGGTGGAACATGTTGCGGTACTCGCTCCTCGACATCCGCTCGTCCTCGGATTCGGCCTGCACCAAGTGAGATACCAGATCGTCTTGGGGATCATCTTGGCGCTGTTGGCGCATCCCCTCGCCATACTTGAACAGCGCGTGGCTGGCCGGGCTGTTGAACGGCAGCAGGCGCAGCTCGGTGGTGTTCCCAAACGCATCGGGAGGAATCGACTGGGCGTCGCCGGTGCCCTCCACCAGGTAGTTGGACAGCTCCACCAGGTAGTCGGCGTCCTCGACCGGTACGCCGAGCATGTTCAAGATGACCTGAATGGGCAGCGGGGCGGCCACCATTTCCACCCAGTCGCCTCCGCCCTGGGCGGCGAACTCGTCGAGCAACTCAATGGTGATGGCCCGCACCGTCTCCTCCCACCGGCGGATGTTCTTGGGAGTGAAGGCACCGGCCACCAGTCTTCGGAGCCGGGTGTGGTCGGGGGCGTCGGTATCGATCAGCGATCGGCGGGCCTCCAGCGCGTCGGCCTCCAGATCCCACAGGTTGGTATGGCCGATGGCTGAGGAGAACAGCTCGGGGGTCCGGGACACATAGCGCACCTCGGCGTGGCGGGTCACCGCCCAGAAGCCCCCGTCTTCGTAGGGGTGCCAGGCCAGGCCGGGGATGGCCCGCAGTTGGGTGAAGCGGTCGTGGGGGATCCCCTCGAGATACAGGCTGGGCTCGGTGACGTTGGGTGTCTCCACCACGGCGGCCGATGTCGCAGCCATCTCAGCAGTGCTCCGCATACCGGGCCCGCTCCCAGTTGTTCACCTCGTCGGGATGGGGCGAGTTCTCCGCGGCCAACGAAAGCTCGTGATCGGCCAAGCACAGGAAACCCTCGGAGAACATCTCTCCCAGAAGCTCGGACAGCGGGCTGTTCCGGTAGGTGGCAATGGCCCCGGCCAGATCGGTGGGCAGGGCCAGAGAGTCGCCGGGTTCGGCGTACATGTCGCCCTCGCTCATGGCCGGCAGGGGCAGCGCCCGCTCGATCCCGTCGAGTCCGGCGGCCAGGATGGCGGCAATCATCAAATAGGGATTGGCGTCGGCCCCCGCGGCCCGGTGCTCCACCCGGTTGGCTGTTGAATCGGGCTCGCAGATGCACCGGCAATACACCGAGCGGTTGTCCAGGCCCCAGTGCACGTGGGTGGGCACGAACGTGTAGGGGCGGATGCGCTTGGGTCCGTTGATGGTGGGGGCACCCAGCAGCGTCATGGATTCGGCGTGCTCGAGCAGCCCGGCGACCCAGTGCGTCATGAGCTGGTTGGGTATGCCGTCGGAGTCGGCAAACGCATTGGCTCCGCCCTCGGACAGGCTGGTGTGGATGTGCATGCCCGAACCCGACGGCTCGGTCCACAGTTTGGGCATGAAGGTGGCCCGCATTCCGTGCTGGACGGCCACCTGCTTGACGATGCTCTTGAGCAGCACGGTGTTGTCGGCGCAGGTCATGGCGTCGGCGTGGCCGATGTTGATCTCCATCTGCCCGGGTCCGTACTCGGGGTTGGACGACTCCAACTCCAGCCCAGCGGCCAGCAAACCGTGGCGCATGTCTCGCACACAGTCCTCCAACTCCAGGGCGTCGGTGAGCGAGGAGTATTGGATGTGGTTCTGCACCGGCGTCCAGTCGGGGGCGCAGATATAGAACTCCAATTCGGTGGCCACCACCGGGTCCAAACCGGCTTGGCGGCACCGTTCGATCTGGTTGGCCAACACGTTGCGGGGGGCGGCGAAGTGAGGTTGGCCGTGGGGGTCGAAGGTGTCGGCGAACACCAGGGCATAGCCCGGACGATGCGAGAAGATGCGCCCGGTGGAGACGTCGGGCACGAGGTGGCAGTCGAGAAAGCCCGACTCCATGTTGATGTAGGGGTGATCGGGGAGGTCGTTCTGCATGTCGAACGTGAAGATGGCATCGGCGATGTTGAGGCCGCCATCGACGGTCGTCGAGAAGAACCGCTCCACCGGTACCCGCTTGCCCCGGATATGGCCCAGAGTGTCGAGTGTGGCCACCTCGACGGTGTGAACCTCGGCCTGCTCACAGGCGGTGCGGAAGTCGTCGACGCTGGTGGTCTCAGCCATGTTTCGAATACCTCTCTGACGGTTCAGTTGGCATGGGCTTGGTCGATCAGCAGTACCAGTCGGCCTTGAACGTCGCCGGTGCGCAGGCGGTCGTGGGCGAGTTGGGCATCGGTGAAGGGCATGGTCTCCACCGGGGCGATGATGGACGGCTCCCGGCGGGCCAAGTCGAGGAGTTCCCCCAGCTGCGGCCGGGTGCCCCAGATGCTGGACATGAAGTGGGCCTCGTGGGGAACGGCCCCAACGCCGAACGGTATGCGGCCGCCGTACAAGCCGACTGCCACCACCAGGCCCTGCCTGGCCACCGCACTGGCCGCTATGGCCAGCGTGGCATCGCTACCCACGAAATCGATCACTGCATCGCACAGCGGCAGTTCGTCGTCAGCGTCAAGCGCCCCGTCGGCGCCCATGTCCAGCGCCGTGGCCCGCTTGTCGGCGGCCCGGTCGAGGACCAGCACTTCGGCGTCGGACAGCAGCTTGAGGTAGCGAAGGGCGAACTGGCCGATCCCGCCGACGCCGATGACCAGCACCCGGCGCTTCCGACCAGGACGGCGCAGCGTCTCCAGAGTCTGCTGCACAGCCCGGTAGCCGGTGAGGCCTCCGCAGGCCAGCGGCGCGCTGGCCACCGGATCGAGATCGCCCAGCGGATACAGGTACGCCCGATCGGCGATGGCCATGCGCTCGGCGTAACCACCGTCGACCACCAGACCGGCCTCGGTGGCATCCGCGCAGATCATCTCGTTGCCATCGGCGCACTCCCGGCATCGCCCGCATCCCCAGGGGGCGTACACCATCACCGGTCCCAGGTCGGGGTGAAACCCGGTGACCTCGTGGCCCAACACGATGGGCAGGGGACTGGGGAATTCGCCCGCCACCACATGCAGGTCGGAGTGGCACAGCCCGCAGGCAATGACGTCGATGACCTCGCTGCCGTCGGCACCGGGCTCGAGGTAGTCGTCAACCACCACGAGGGGCGAATTCCGAGCTTCAAGGACGACGGCGCGCATATCAGTAGCTCTTGGGCAGGCCGAGGCACTTCTGGGCCACGAAGGCCAGCACCAGGTTGTTATTGACCGGGGCTATTTGATACAGCCGCGTCTCGCGGAACTTGCGCTCGATGTCGTACTCCACCGCAAACCCGAATCCGCCGTGGGTGTTGAGAGCGGCATTCCCGGCCTCCCAGGAGGCCTCCGACGCCAGCAGCTTGGCCATGTTGGCCTCGGCCCCGCACGGCTCCCCGGCGTCGAACAGGTTGGCCGCCTTCCACCGCATGAGGTTGGCGGCCTCGAGGTTGGCGTAGGCCCGGGCCAGCGGGAAGGCCACCCCCTGGTTCATGCCGATGGGCCGTCCGAACACCTCTCGCCCTCTGGCGTACTCGCTGGCCCTTTCCAGGAAGAACCGGCCGTCGCCGATGCACTCCGCGGCGATGAGAATCCGCTCGGCGTTCATGCCGTCGAGGATGTGGCGGAAGCCCTGGCCCTCGGTGCCCACCAGGGCATCGCCGGGCACCACCACGTCGTCGAAGAACACCTCGGTGGTGTTGTGGTTCATCATTGTGGGGATGGGGTTGATGGTCAGCCCCGGCACCAGCTCGCCGTCGTCATCTCTCAGCTCGATCAGGAACACCGACAGGCCGTCAGTGCGGTTTTTCACGTCGTCTGACGGGGCGGTGCGGGCCAGCAGGATCATCAGATCGGAGTACAGCGCCCGCGACGTCCAGATCTTCTGGCCACTGATGCGCCAGCTGTCCCCATCTCGAACTGCCCGAGTCTGGATGGCGGTGGTCTCCGACCCGGCGGTGGGCTCGGTGACTCCGAATGCCTGCAATCGCTTGCGTCCGTCGGCCACCAGGGGCAGGTACTTCTGCTTCTGCTCCTCCGACCCGTGGCGCAGCAGTGTGCCCATCACGTACATCTGGGCATGGCAGGCGCTGGGATTGCCCCCGCTGGCCGAAATCTCCTCCACGATCACCGACGCCCCCGCCAGGCTGAGCCCGCCGCCGCCGTACTGCTCGGGGATCAGCGATCCGAGCCAACCGTGGGCGGTCAGCTCGGCCACAAACTCCTCCGGGTAGCCGCTGGGCTCGAGCTCACGCCAGTACTCGTTGCCGAACTTGTCGCACAGTCGGCGCACCTCAGTGCGGATGAGTTCGAAGTCGTCGGGTGTGGCGGCCACTCAGTCCTCCCAGAATCCTTGGCGCTCCAAATGGGCTACGGCGGCCACCCCCGACTCGTGGAGGTGGTGCTCCATCCGTCGGCGGGCCTCGTCGGGGTCGCGGTCGACGATGGCCTCGAGGATGGCGGCGTGGTGCTGAACGGCCTGAGCGTCCCATCCGTCGGTGAACTCGTAGTAGTCGGCCGGGACCGAGCGCTCCAGCAGGCGAAGGAGCCAGCGGGTCCGGCGGGGAGCGGTGCGGTTGATGATGCGGTGGAAAGCCCAGTTCAGAGCAGAGAGGTCGTCGCTGGTGCCGTCGACGAACCGCTCGTGAATGGCTCGCAGTTGCTCGATCTCATCTTCGCCCAGGGTGTCGGCCGCAATGGCCGCGGCCCGGCCCCCAACCACGCCGAACAGCTCGTAGTGGTCGACGATGTCTTCGGGGGTCAGATCGGCCACCACGGCGCCCCGCCGGGGAATCAGGTCCAACAGGCCTTCCTGGCCGAGGATGACCAGCGCCTCCCGGATCGGGCTCCGGCTTACGTCAAGCGCGGCGGCCAGAGCTTCTTGGTCGATCTTGGTTCCCGGCTTCAACGCACCGGTGAGGATCTGCTCCCTCACATAGAGCACCACGTCGTCGGCCAATCCGCCCCGCCGCCGTGTCGGCGGCCGGGTGCCCTGGTAGGGGTCACCGAAGACGGCTAGCTCGGTCATTTCAATGGAGGTCCGTGTTCTGAGCGTTCTTGCATTGACGAAGTTCTCTCTGGGGACCCTTCCGCCGACGATCCGAGGTAGGCGGCCTGCACCGAGGGGTCGGCTTGGATCTCCTCGGGGGTGCCTGTGGCGATGACCGAACCGCGGTCGAGGCAGTAGATGCGGTCGCAGATGCCGATGATGAAGTCCAAGTCGTGGTCGATCACCACCACGCCGGCGCCCACCAGCGCGGCCATGGTCTGCACCTGCTCGACCATGGCCAACGACTCAGTGTCGCTCATGCCTGAGGTGGGCTCATCGAGCAGCAGGAACAACGGCCGGGCGGCGGCGGCCCGGGCCAGCTCCAGCCGGCGGGAATTGCCGTAGTCGAGCTCGCTGGCTCTCCGGTCCCGGTGGTCCCACAATCCGGCGGCGGCCACCAAAACGTCGGTTTCGGGGGTGGAGCGGTCGTCGTGTTCGGCGATGGCCACCAAACGGGTCACCTCGACGTTCTCTCGTACGGTGAGCGATCCGAACAGCCGGAGGTTCTGGAAGGTGCGGACCAGGCCGGCTCGGGCGACCTCATGCGACGGGGTGCCGATGAGATCAACACCGTTCAACTTCACTTGGCCTGACGTGGCGGGAACGAGCCCGGTGATGACGTTGAGCATCGTGGTCTTGCCCGCGCCGTTTGGGCCGATGATGCCCACCACCTCACCGCTGCTCACCTCAAAGCCCGACTGGGAGAGCGCTTGGAACCCGCCAAAGACCACGCTGACATCGCTTACTTCCAGCCGGGCCTCTTGGTCGGCTCCCATGGTGGCCTGCGGTACAGGGGGCGCACTTTGGGTCCTGGTGAATCGACGGTAGAGCCATTCGTCGAATTCCCAGTCGCTGAGAATGCCCTTGGGCCGCCAGATCATGAAACCGAGCATGGCCACGCCGAGGAACACGGTTTGGAGGTTCTCCCGGAAGATCCAGTCCAGCGGCTCGCTGTCGAGCCCGAGGCCGAAGACTTCGAACCCGTCTTGGCCCATTCGGCGGGCCAATTCCCGTCCCACCGTGATCACAGCCACGCCGAACAGCGCCCCGGTGACGCTGTTGCGACCTCCCACAATGAGCATTGTCAGCGTCAACAAGGTGAAGAAGAAAAAGAAGTCTTCGGGGAGGAGCGAGCCATCCTCATACACCTTCAAGCTGGCCCCCACCGACACCACGGCCACCGAAGTCAACAAAGCGATCATTTGTTGCACCAAGGGGTTCACGCCCATGGCCCGGGCCGCCAAGTCGTCCTCCCGCCCTGCCTTTGCCAGTCGGCCCCGCCGACTCTGGGCAAAGAGACGGGCCAGCACCAGCGCACCGGCCAGCGCCAAATAGATGGGTACACGGGTGTCGAGCTTGCCCCCGATGCGGAACGACAGACCGGCGCGCTCTCCACCAGTTAACTCCGGCCAATGACGGGCCACCTCGTGGGTGACAAACAACAGGGCGAGAGTGATGACGGTGGCAGCTACCGCTCCCGACTCAGCCCCGGAGCGAGCCAAACCGATGCCTACGAAAAAGGCCACCACCACCGTGACGGCGATGGCGACGCCTACTGCGCCCCAAGAACCCATGTCCACATCGGTCAGCCCCAGTGGTGCATCGGGAATGCGCTTGACCTTTTCGGCTGGGGCGATGGCAAAGATGGCGAACGTGTAGCCGGCGATTGCCCCGAACCCGATATGCCCAAACGACAGCACCCCGGTGTTTCCGACGTAGATCTGGATGCCCAGCACGATGATGGCGTTGATCATGGCGGTGGTGACCAGACGCTCGCCCGCTCCGCCGAAATAGCTCTGATACAGCAACCCGAAGGCAATGAAGACTCCGAACAGCAGCCCCACCCCGACAATGGGGAAGGCCACGTCACGGCGCAAGTTGGGGAACATCCCCGCGTGGGCGGCATTGGGGCCGCGCGGCTCAGCCATCACACTCGCTCCGCGTGGGCTACCCGAATGAGGCCCTGCGGCCGGAAGATGAACAGCAGGGCGATCAGCAAGAACACGAATCCCTCGGTCAGGCTGGCCACCGAATCGGGCAGCCGAGACCGCAACAGAACCTCAGCCAGGCCGAGCACGAAGCCACCCAGCACTGCGCCTCGCAGACTGCCCAAGCCCCCGATCAGCGCGGCCAGCACCCCCTTGAGCATGGGAGTGATCCCGACAGTTGGAGTGGTGTGCCCTGATCGCATGAGCCAAAACACGCCGGCAATACCGGCCAGCAGGCCAGAGAGGGCAAATGCCCCCCGGATCACCGTGTCGGAGCGCACCCCCATGAGCCGGGCGGTATCGAAGTCGGCGGCGGCCGCTCGGAGGGCCAGTCCGAACATGGTGCGCTGAACGAGCCAGGACGTGCCCAACAGGGTCACCAGCGTCACCCCGATCACCACCGCGTCGTAAACCTCAACGTTCAGCGAACCGACCGGGAAGGTGTTGGCAACCCATCCTGGTTCTGAGAACGTCTTGACCGACGCGGACACGTAGAGCAAGAAGATGGCCGACACCACGAAATGGACGCCGAAAGACGTCAACAACAGGGTGAAGTCGGAGCTGCCTCGGACCCGGCTGAATGCCACCCGCTCGATCACCAGCGAAGTGACGATGGCGGTGCCGATGATGACCGGGGCGACCAGGTACCACGACCAGCCCTCATTGATGGTCCAGAACGCCACATAGCCCGAGACGGTGATCAACTCGCCATGGGCGAAGTTGAGCAGGTGCATGACGCCGAAGATCACCGCCACGCCCAGGGCCAGCAGGGCGTAAATGCTGCCCCGACCTAGGCCGTCGATGAGGTTCTGGAGCAGCTCGGTCATTGCCCGTTGCCTCCGACGAAGGTGTCGAACAGGTCGGGGCGCTCCCGCAGCTCAGCTCCCGTCCCTTCGGCCACGATCTCCCCTGATCGCAGCACGTAGGCCCGGTCGGCCACCTCCAGCATGCGAGTGGCGTTCTGCTCCACCACCAGCAGGGTTCGCCCTTGGCTCCGGAGGGACTCGATCAGCTCGAACACCACATCCACCAGCACGGGGGCCAGCCCCAGCGAGGGCTCGTCCATCATCAGCAGTCGGGGCTTGGACATCAGGGCCCGGGCGATGGCCAGCTGCTGGGACTCCCCGCCCGAGAGATAGCCCGCGGCCACCGTCCGCTTTTCTCGCAACACCGGGAACCGTTCACCCATCTCGTCGAGCAAATCGGCCCGCTCGTCGCGGGACTGGGTGATGCCGCCGATCTTCAGGTTCTCCTCCACGGTGAGGTCGCCGAAGATCCGCCGATGCTCGGGGACCAACGCCACACCGAGGCGCAGCAGCTTCTCCGGAGAGTGGCCGGTGATGTCGGCCCCCTCGAAGGTGACCGATCCGGCCGCGGGGGAGAGCAGCCCGGCGATCGAACCTAGAAGCGTGGTCTTTCCGGCGCCGTTGGGTCCGATGAGGCCGACCACCTCACCGGACCCAACACGCAGACCGGCGTCTCGAAGCGCTGAGATCGCACCGTAGCGGGTAGTCAATCTCGAGACTTCGAGCATGGTGCTAATCGTATGTGAGCAACAGGCCTGAGTTTTTCGGCCTGCGGTTACCCGATGGTGGCAACCAGGGTGTCCACGCCGTCGACGATCCGGTTGATCGGCACAGCCTTGGGTGGGATGCCGTTGGTGCCAGCGAAGGTGATCTCACCGGTCAGGCCCTGGAAGCCCTCGATCTGGGCCACCGCGGCGCCGATGTCGGCCGGGTTGGTGCAACCGCAGTCCAGGATGCCCTGAATGCCCAGGAACATCGAGTCCACATACAGAGCCATGAAGCCCCGGCTATCCAGCGCCTCACCTTTGGCCGCTTCGTAGTCGGCCAGCATGGTGTCGATGCGGTCGCCCGGGGCGATGCTGGTATGCGGAGTGTGGGCAATGCCCTCGTTGTTGGCCTCGAATTGGATGCCGGTGGCGTCCAAGGCGTCAGTGCCGATGTAGGTCAAGCCGTCGAGGCCTTGACCCTCAAGCTGGCCCCGCAGTGCGGTGACCTGGAATCCGAGGGCAGCGGAGAACACCACCTCGTTGTTCTGGGAGACGCCAACAATCTCGTTTACCTGGGCCGAGAAGTCGGTGTCAACCGCCCACACGTAGGTCTGGACGCTGACCACCTCGCCGCCGAGTTCTTCGAACTTGGCGATGAAGGCATCGGGATTCACGCCGGTGTAGGGGATACCCTCGCCCTCGGTGAACACGATGGCCCGGGTGATGCCCTGGTCATAGGCCCACTGGGCCGCCGCCCCGGACATGCCGAAGTCGTCGAAGGTCACCAGGAACGAGTTGATTGAGGCGTCGGCCAGAGTCGGCTCGGTCGAGGCGGCCACGAACAGCGGGACCTGGCCTTCGGTGGTCTGGAGGATCGGCAGGGCGAAGTCGGCGAACGGCGGGCCAATCAGGAAGTGAGCGCCCCAGTCCAGGAGCTCCTGAGTAGCCAGCACGGCGTCGTCGCCCACCTCGGCCACTCGAACCTCAACGGGAGAGCCGTTGATACCGCCAGTGCAGTTGACCTTTTCGGCGATGAACGGCACCAGTTTCGAGCCGGGGATGTCCACGAACCCGACCACGTCGCTGAAGTCCATGGCCATGCCCACCCGAATGGGATCGCCGGTGGGCGGTGCGGCGCAGTTGTTCAGATCGGCGGCCAGGATGCCGTCGATGTCGATGCTGTCGGCCATTGGCTCCGGCTCAGGCTCCGGTTCCGGGGCGGGCGCCTCGGTTGGGGCCGGGGCCGGAGCCTCCGTGGGAGCTTCGGTTGGTGCGGGCGCCGGTGCGGCACCGTCGCCATCGTCATTGCCGCAGGCGGACACCACCAAGGCGAATACCGCCAGCAAAGCGATCAAGAACTTGAACTTGAGTTTCATGAACTCCCCCTCCTCGGTCAGGTTTCGCGAACCTTACGGGAAAAGTCGTTTGGGAGCAAACGACCTTTGTATACAAAATTAAAAATACAGATTATGGCTGATGCTGTCAATGGCTCTTCATGAAGGCAGCAGTTCGGCGGCCAACTCGCCTGCCACCACCACGGGATTGCCGTCCAAAGTCACCGTGCAGCCCCGCATGGGCAGGTCAAAGTGGCCTCGGCAATATCGCCCCGCCACCTCGTTGGCCCCGGTCGAGTACAAGAAGTTGCCGGCGAATGCTCGGAGCTCGGTCCCGTTGTGGTCGGCCTTGTCCCACAGGGCCATGGCCTCCCACCGGGCCGAGGTGTTCATGCCCCAACCCACGTGGCTCACGGCATAGGCGTCAGGCTCATCGAAGGCAGCCAGATAGGAGCGGAACAACTCGGCGTCCACCCCGCTCCCCTCGATGGCGGTGATGTAGTCGTCCACCACGGTCAGAGTCACCGGGTCGCGGACGTACTCCTTGAAGGTGAGGTTCACGTCGCCGGGAGCCAGCACCACCGTGCCGTTCACTTTCCCCGAGGCGGGGAACGCCAGCACCAGACCGCCGGGCCAGTGGGCGATGGTCCCTGGATCGGTACACCAGCCGTGCGACCCGGCCCGCACCGCGCCGGCGAGGTCGACGGTCAGGTCGGTGCCCGCGTCGGAGGCCACCTCCATCACTTCGGCCTGTTCCAACAGGGCGACCCCGGCAGCCACTCGATCAGCCAGGGCCGGATCATGGGGCCACCGCTCGGTGTTCTCGGGATGCTCGTTGGAGATCATCAGCACCCGGGCCCCGCTGGCCAAGATCTGGCCGAGCTCGGGAGCGTGGAGCAGCCCCTCCACCGTGCAGTCCACGATGAACTCGGCGTTGGTCAGCGCCCCTATTGCCGCTGGGTTGGCGGCCAGCGCCACCGACGCTCCGGTGGAGCGGATGGGCAGCGGCCCCGGGTTGGGCGGGGTGGTGACCACGACGTCGACGGGGGTAACCCCGCATTGCGACAGGGCCAGGCGGGCGGTCTGCACGATCTCGGGTCGGCTCCGGGTCTCCGACAGCACAACCGCAGTCTCGGTGGGAACCAGCTTGCAGGCTTCGAACTGCTCGGCGTATCGCCTCACCCAGGCGCTCTCGATCATCGATGATCGCCCTTGCTCACACCGGGGTCTCGGTGGCGTCGTCGAAGAGGCCGGCGCGGCCCAGGCGCTCCAGGCACACATCCATGCTCCAAGGGTGCATGGCCGCGCCGCATCGGGCGTCGCGGTAGAACTGCTCCAGACGAGACGGCCGCAGCAGCGCCCGTCCCCCGCACACCCGCAGCGCGAGGGAGGCGAGCTGCGGAGCGCCGTCCATGGTGGAGACCATCGAGCTCCACGCCCGCCGCACCGCATCTGGCTCAGGATCGACGCCAGACTCGGCCAGCACTCGATAGCACAGCGCTTGGGCCCGGTCGTAGATGAGGTTCATTTCGGCCCAGCCCTGCTGCTTGATGGGGTTGGAGCGCCGGGCGGTGGTTTCGCCGTCTCCGATGAGGTATTCGGCAGTGGCGTCCATGATGGCTCCCATCAGGCCGAGGTAGGCGAACGACAGGGTCATGAAGAAGTACGGCCAGCGGGCCGCGGCCTGATCGAACATCCCCGTGGGGATCCACTCCCGCTCGGCGGGGACGAACACATCCTCCAGCACCAGGTTTCGGGAATCGGTGGCCCGCATGCCCAGTGAATCCCACTCGCCCTCGATGTGCAGGCCGTCGGAGTCGGCGGCCACCCCCAGCAGGCGCACCCTGGGGTCGCCTTCGACGACGCACACGACGTTGTGGATGTCGGCCGCCCCGCTGAGCGAAGCGAATATCTTCCGACCGCTTACCCGGTAGCCATTGTCAACGGGAACGGCGGTGGTGGCGTACCCCTCGGTGGCCCCAGCGGCGATCCCCTCGGAGAAAGGCTGGCTGTGGATGCGTCCATGCTCGACGATGCCCTGCCACAGCTCGGCCCGACGTGAGAGCAGCGCGGACCGATCTTGGGAGTCGAGCTCCATGTCGTCGGCGATCTGGCCCACCAGCAGCGTGGTGCACACGTGCATGTTGAACGTCAGCCCGGTGGCGGCACAGTGTCGCCCGAGTTCCTCGGACGCCAGGGCATAGCCCACGAAGTCGGCGCCCAAGCCGCCCGCCGATTTGGGAATGCAGATAGCTAGCAAGCCGGCGTCGGCCAGGTCCTGCCAATTCTCATAGGGAAAGGCCGCATCGCGGTCGTACTTTGCCGACCTTGCCGCTAGCGCCGGCCCTAATGCTCGAACCCGCTCCACGACGGCTTCCCGCTCTGGGGTCAGCACACCGTCGCGCGCCGCGAGATCGGCAAGCGTCACTGGGTTGCCTCACATTTTTCGGCAGCAAAACCGTTTTCCACAGCCTCGACTCTATTTCCAGGATGTCGTGGAGCGTTAGCCCAGTTGAATCGTTTGGTACCAAACAAATATACTGCCGACGTGGCCGAACTTGAGGGGTTCATGTATCCCCGTACGCCGACTGGCGCCGGAAGCATTCTGCCCGGTCCGCCGTGGCACTACTCGGGCGACATGTTGACCGTGGAGTTCCGCACTGATCCGGCCAACGTGGCCGAGCTGCTTCCCGAGCCGCTGGAGCTGGTCGACGACGATCCCGGTGCCGTCGCCCTCATCTGGGCCGATTGGCAGAGTTGCAGCGACAGTTTCGAGGAGATCCTCGATCCGGCCCGAGCCCAGTACAAAGAGGTGTTCTTGGTGGTGCGATGCTCCTACCAGGGCCAGATCTTTAGCAGGGCGGCCTATATCTGGGTAGACAAGGACTTCGCCATGGCCCGGGGCCACATCCAGGGCTATCCCAAGAAGATGAGCGAGATCTGGATGACTCGGCCGGTGGCCTACGGCAAGGCCGGACCCCGCCTCGAGCCTGGCGGGCGGTTTGGCGCCACCCTCAGCACATGGGGGCGGCGGATCGCCGAGGCCCGGTTCACCATCCGGGGCACCGCCGAGTCGCCCGGATTCGTCAACAGCCATCCCATGCTTCACAGCCGCCAAATGCCGGCCATCGAGATGGACGGGCGTGACTCTCTGGACGAGCTGGTGACAATGCGGGGCTATGACGCCGACCTCGGCCCCGTGTTCAGCGGCGACGCGGAGCTGGTGCTGCCGGAGAATCCCACCGAGGAGCTCACCCGCTTGGCGCCCACCGAGGTCATCGGCGGCTACTACCGGCAAGTGGGCAACTCCATGGCTGGGGGCACCACGCTGTGGGCCGCCCCCAACCCAATGGAATCCGAGTGATGGCCGAGCCAGCCTTTGTCGATGACTACCTGGCCGACCTCGGCCCCGACGACGCAGACATCACAAACCACGACACGTATGTAGCCGGCGTCCCCCACGCCACGTTCTCCCGGCTGCGGGCCGAAGATCCGGTGCATTGGACTGAAGAGGCCGATGGCGCCGGTTTCTGGTCGATCCTGCGCTACGACGACTGCCTGGCGGTGAGCCGCGACGTCGAGACGTTCACGTCGTCACTGGGCATTCGCCTGGAGGAGATGGACGCCGAGCAGACCGAGGCCCGGCGGACCATGATGGAGATGGACCCCCCCGAGCACACCCGGCTGCGGCGCCTGGTGAACAAGGGCTTCACCCGCCGGACCGTCGAGACCTTCGAAGACTCCATCCGGGAGCTGGTGGGGGAGGTGCTCGACAGGGCGCTGGCCAACGACGAGTTCGACTTCGTCCACGACATTGCCGAGGAGCTCCCCATGAGGATGCTCGGCCGCCTTCTCGGCACCGACGATGAAGACGGCCGCAATCTGGTGGCCTGGGGCGATGCGCTGCTGGGCAATACCGATCCCGACTTCACCGATTATCCCGTGGACCTCACCGACACCGAGCAGTTCCGGATGGTGCCGTTTCGCAGCCCCGCCGCCATCGAGATTTTCCAGTACGCCCAAGAGCAGGCCGCCGACCGGAGGGTCTGTCCCCGAGAGGACATCATCACCAAGCTGCTCGCTCCCACAATCGACGGCGACCCGCTCACCGACCTGGAGTTCAACAACTTCTTCACCCTGCTAGTGGCTGCCGGCAACGACACCACCCGCTACACCATGACCCACGGCATGTGGACTCTGCTGAACCACCCCGAACTATGGGAGGCATGGAAGTCTGACCCCGATCTGACCACCACCGCGGTGGAGGAGATCTTGCGCACCGGGTCGGTCACCATGCACTTCCGCCGCACGGCCACCCGCGATGTTGAGATGCGGGGCTCGCAGATCCGGGCGGGCGACAAGGTGGTCATCTGGTTCGTGGCCGCCGACCACGACCCCGAGGGCTTTGAGCGGCCGTTCCGCTTCGACCTGGGCCGACAGCACAACGATCACATGGCGTTCGGCCGCAACGGGCCCCACCTGTGCCTCGGCGCCTGGCTGGCCCGCATGGAGGTAAGGCTGGTGTTCGAGGAGTTGATGAAACGGGTGAGCTGCTTGGAGCAGTCCGGCCCGATCGATCGGCTGCGCTCCAACTTCATCTCGGGGATCAAGCGGCTTCCGGTCAAGGTGGCGTGATGGGTGCCATAGTCGGGGCTGGTTTGATCTCCCACGTCCCTCCGCTGGTGATGCCCGAGGCGACCCGCCGAGAACTCAACGATGGCGAGGACACCACGCTGTTCAGCGGGCTCCACGATCTTGGCGAACAGAAGTTGCGCCCGCTGAGCGCCGACACCGTGGTGGTGGTGGACACCCACTGGTTTACAACCGTGGAGCACATCGTGACCTCCCACGATCGACGCTGTGGGCTGTTCACCTCCGAAGAGCTGCCCCGGGGCATGTGCCAGATGCCCTATGACATGCCTGGCGACCGGGAGCTGGCCGAGGCGTGGGCCGCTCAGGCTGCCGACCGGGACGACACCTGGATTACAGCCATCGACGACCCCCATTTGCCGGTGCACTATCCCACCATCAACCTGCTGCCGTTCTTGCAGGGCAATGAGGCTTGGGTTTCAGCCGGCATCTGCCAGACCGCTGAGCCGGATGACTTCTTGCTGTTCGGCGAGCTGTTGGCCCAGGCGGTGGCCGAAGTCGATCGCCGGGTGGTGGTGCTGGCCAGCGGCGGCCTGAGCCACCGGTTCTGGCCCCTGCGCCAATTCCGCGACCACGAGGCTGCTGACCCCGCGCTCCACCTCCGCACCCCCGAGGCCAGAGCCGCTGACGAGCATGTCATCGACTGCCTCATCAAGGGCGATCATGCCAGCGTGCTCGACTTCCTGCCCGAGTTCTCCACCCATGCACCTGAGGGATTCTTCGGCCACTATCTGACCATGGTCGGCGCCCTGGGCGGAGCGGCCTGCACCGTTCCCGGCGAGCAGTTCGGGGAGTATGAATCGGTCGCCGGAACCGGCCAGATCCATCTATGGTTCAGCCCGTGAAGCGTGCCCTGGCCATCGCCCACGAGTTGGACGGCCTCCCTGGCCAGATTGCCACTCGCTTGCGCCAGCGGGACTACGAGGTCCACATCCACGTGGTGACCCACGACTACGACCACCCCAACGTCTCTGTGCCCTTCCCGTCCAGAGACGATTACGACCTGCTGTTGCCGATGGGTTCAGTACGCACGCTCACGAACAAGGACGAGATCGACTCCTGGATCTACGACGAGCTTGAGATGATCAAACAAGCCCATGACGAAGGGCAACCCGTTTTGGGGATCTGCTTCGGCGGTCAGCTCATTTCCGAGGCGCTGGGCGGCGTGGTCGAAGTGTCCCCGGTGACTGAGATCGGCTGGTTCGAGCTTGACGACGGCGAACACGGCCCCAACCCGGTCGGGCCGGGACCGTGGATGCAGTGGCACCACGACCGGTTCACAGCGCCCCCCGGCGCCGAGGTTCTGGCCCGCAACGACAGCTCGGTGCAGCTCGTCAGGATCGGCCGCACGGTAGGAACGCAGTTCCATCCCGAGGTCGACGTGGCCCACGTGGAGTCGTTCCTTCGGCTGGCCCCCCAGGACTACTTGGACGAGTGCGGGGTCGACTTCGACCAGCTCATGGAGGAGACCCGCCAGTACGAGATGGCCAATATCAAGCAGTGCCACGCCTTTGTCGACTGGTACCTGGACGAGGTGCTCGCCGACTAGCGAACCCCGCACCCGAGTGGCCTAGTGGTACATGAGGTACTCGTCGAGCTCCCACTGGGTCACCTCGCCGCCGGGCTTGTCTTCGCCCACCGCAGCGATATAGCGCTCCCATTCGGCCTGCTTGTTGGCGATGAAGTTCTGGCACAGGTCGTCGCCCACCGCGGCCATCAGCGCAGAATCGGCCGTGAGATGCTCCAGCGCCACGGCCAGGCTGGGCGCCGCGCCGATATCGGTGTTGACGTCTTCAAAACCGTCAGATGTGAGTGGATCGGGGCACTCCAAGCCATCGGCCACGCCGAGCCGGGCAGCTTGGAGGACGGTGGCCACGCCCAGGTGGATGTTGACCGCACCGTCGCCCACCCGGTTTTCGATTCGGGTGGCAGCTCCCCTGGCCTCGGGTATCCGGTTGGCTGCGCAGCGGTGGTCGTGACCCCAGTTGGCCCAGTAGCCGTTGAGCTCCGCCGGCTGGAGCCGGCGGTAGGCGTTCACCGTGGGGGCGCACAGCGCGGTGAGCCCTTGGTGGTGGTCAACCAGCCCGGCCAAGCATCCTTTGGCCAGGGCAGACAGGCCGTCATCGGCTGAGGGGTCGTTGAAGGCGTTTTGGCCGTCGCCGTCGACCAGCGAGAAGTTCACGTGGACGCCGCTGCCGGCCACGCCGACGAAGGGCTTGCCCAGAAACGTGAGGTCCAAGCCGTGGGCCAGGGCCACCTCCCGGGCCAGAACCCGGAACAAGAAAGCCTCGTCGGCCGCTTTGAGGGCGTCGTCGTATTCCAACGTCAACTCGAACTGCGACTCGTCGTACTCGGCGTTGATGCTCTCCAGCGGGAAGCCGCATTCCCAGGCGATGCGCATGATGTCGTCGAGCAAGCCGACCGGATCGGCTGAGCGGCCGGTGCCGTAGACGAACGACCGGGGAGTGTCCCAACGCTCCCACCCGCCCTCGCCGTCGGGCTGGAGCACATAGGCCTCGAACTCGATGCCCACCTTGGGGGCGTAGCCGAGTTCCGCCCAATCGGCGATGGCCTGCTGAAGGGCATAGCGGGCTGAGACGGTATAGGGCAGCCCCCTGAAGTCCAGATGGCCGACGACCACGCCGGTGGCGTCGTCCTCCCAGCTGGGGCGCACCTCGTCGGGGTCGAAGGAGGCCACCACGTCCGGAAGCCCTTCCAGCAGGTAGGCGCCGGGGGCCGGGACCAGGCTGCGGTCGTACCCGAGAGCGAATGTGGTAATGCAGTGCCCGGTGCCCTGTTCGGCCAGATGGACGGGCAGATACTTGCCTCGGGCCAGGCCGAGATGGTCGGGCCACAGCACTCGAATCCGGTCGTAATCGCTCATGGGGTGATTCCTCTCATGACGGAGAGACTTCAGATCTCATCATGGCCGAGTATCGATGAGCGAGCCCAAGAACTCGCGGACGAGGCCGTTGAACTCCTCGGGAGCTTCCGCCGGGCTGACGTGGCCCGCCGCCGGGATTATCTCCAGGCGGCTGTCTCCGATTGCTGCGTGAAGTTCCTCGCTGTAGGCCGGCGGGGTCTCTTCGTCGAGCTCGCCCACGGTCACCAGTGTGGGCACGGTGATCTCACCGAGACGGTGGCGAACATCGTGAGTGGGCAACAGCTGGCAGGCGGTCCGGAACCCGGCCTCGGAGACGCGGGTGAAGGCCGCAATGGTGCGGTCGCGCTCGACGCCTCCGAACCCTGGGGCGGTGATGCTATCGATGACAGGGGCCGCGATGTCGGCCAGCAGAAGTCCGGCATCGATCATCTCGGTGCGCTCCTGGCGCCATTGTTCAGGGTCGGTCCCATCGCCCCCGAATACGGCGCTGGTGTCAGCCAGCACCAGCGATCGGACTCGCGTGGGATAGCGCAGGGCGGTGTGCAGGGCATGGTGCCCGCCGAACGACAAGCCGCACAGATGGGCGGCTTCGGCTCCCAGCCGATCGAGAAGTCCGACCACTGCATCGGCGATGGCCTCGAACGTGAGCGGGCTCACCGGGGAGGACGCGCCGTAGCCGGGCATGTCCCACGCCACGCAACGCCATTGGTCGCTGAGCGCTTCGAGTTGGGGCTCCCACGCCGTTCGCGACCCGCCTAACCCGTGGAGAAACAGCACCACATCGCCCTCGCCGGCCTCCCGCCAGGCAATGGTGTCGTCGACGTCTCGAATCGGGGAATCCACCACAATCCAAACTATCTTTGACAGTGAGAGCGTTTGGAAGCGAACAATTCGATGGCCACGAAACCCCCCTTGATCGGACTGCCGGGCCGGCGCAAGCGCGCCTCGGAGATGTCTGGCTTTCCCGAGGTGTTCGACGACCGTGATATCGACCTGTATTTCGCCGACTACGCCCGCGGCGTCACGGAGGCCGGGGGCATTCCCGTTCACCTGCCTATCGAGGTCGATCCTGCGGTCGTGGGCGAGCGTCTCGACGGGATCGTCCTTCCTGGGGGGACCGACATCGACCCGATTCGCTATGGGGCTGACCCCCACCCCGAACTGCTTGGCCCTGAACAGGAGCGCGACGACTTGGAGCTCGGGCTGCTATCGGCTGCGCTGGATGCCGATATCCCCGTCCTCGGCATCTGCCGGGGCATTCAGGTCATCAACGTCCACCAGGGCGGCACGTTGCACCAGCATGTCCCCGAGCACGGCCGCTTCGATCTTCCCATCGACACCGCCATCCACCAGGTGAGCTTCGTCGAGGGATCGATCCTGGGCGAGCTGTACGGCCCGTCTGCTCGGGTCAACAGCCTCCATCACCAAACGGTGGATCAGCTCGGCCGCGACCTCACCGTCACCGCAAAGTCCGACGACGGCGCCATCGAGGGCTTGGAGATGGGCGATCTGGTGGTGGCCGTCCAATGGCACCCCGAGATGATGCCCACCCGCCCCACCGACCCGATCTTCGGGTGGTTGGTCGAACAGGCCCGCCGCTAGTCCGGCTTGCGGGCGTGAATGAAGTACGCCGGCGTGAAGATGCCGAGCTTGCCGGCCTCGGCCAAGCCCGAAGCGCCGATGTTCAGGGTCTCTGAGACACGAACCGCACCAGGAGGCACCACTCGGAGTGCTTCGAGGGCCCTCAGCGAATTGTGGGTGATCCATCGGCCTATAGCTGAGGCACGAATGCCGGTCAGGGAGAAGCCAGGGGTTACCAGAGGTTGATACCAAGGAATTGATGGACCGCCCTGGGCATCGAGATCCGTTGTCTCCAAGACCTCGAAGCCCACCGATTTCAACGCATGGTCAACGGTCGGCAGATCGTCGAGGTCAGTCAAGCCGGTTCCCAATAAGAGGTCGTTCTTGATTTTGATGTGGTGGGGATTGTCAGCGTCGAAGCGATCCGTCAGACACCATTCGTAAGCGGCGAAGCACCCGCCGGGCTTCAGCAATCGATAAGCCTCGCCATAGATGCTGACTTTGTCGGGGGCGCAGCAGGTGGCTTCGATGCCGTACACCGCGTCGAACGACTCGTCGGGGGCGTCGACGTTCAAGAAATCGCAGTGCAGGAAGTCGGCCAAATGGGATAGCTGTGCTTCTTCCGCCAACTTCCGGGCCCGTTCGAGTTGGTAGGCGTTGCTGTTCACACCGACGATCTTGGCCCCAGAAAATCGGGCAATTTCCAAGAGCGGCCCGCCGATGCCGCAACCAAGGTCGGCCACCACCATCCCGGGTGAGAGAGCGAGCTTGTGGGCCAAATAGTGCTCGTGGCGACGGATGGATGCCTCCAAGCTCTCTCCGCGGACGCGGGGAGCAAAATGAAATGACCTGCCCCATCCATATTCGTAAAAGTCCGTGGCCACGTCGTAGTAGAGATTGTTGAACTCTTCGTGGTCGTGTTCTCCGCCGCCCGTGTTGCTCTCTTTGGCCTTCTCAAATCGGCGTTGGTACTTGCTGATGGTCAGGTCTACGCCTGAAGCCGCTTCCCTGTCCTTCAGCATTTTGGCGAGCTTGGCAAGCAATGAGTCCCTCCAAGGTGGGCTTCTACGGTGCTGGCACTGGTGGCCACACCGAGCGGTCAGCCTAGCGGTACTGGCCTATTGGCCGAAGCCGGTGAATTCGCCGAACATGTCGGGTGGGCCGTAGTAGATGCGGTTGAGGACTCGGCGGGCGAACTTCCACTGGCCGTCTTCACGGCAGTACTCATCGTCGTAGTAGCCGTACATGGTCATGGGGTCTTCGTCGGGTCGCTTGAAGTGCTCGATCACGTACCAGCGTCCGGTGCCGGTGCTTGCCTCTTCATCAAGATCGGCCCAGCCATTGAGGTAGAGATGGATCACTCCGTCGAGGCGGGCCAGCATGCCCTGCCAACTAGAGGAGATCTCGTCCCGCCCGGTCTTGGTCATCGGGCCCATCTCCCACACCGCGTCGGTGGCCCAAGTCGACGCCCACTGCTCGGCGTCGAAGCGGCACACCCCGTCGGAATAGCGGGCCAACAGCGCACGGATCTCGTCTGACATGGCGGCTCAGGCTAGCGGCGTGTAGCGCCAGGCGATGATCTCGTCGTAGTCCATAGAGCCGTCGGGGAAGACGGTGAAGTTCTTTCGCTGCTCCTCTAGCGCTGGTTTGGCTTCGGCGTATGGTGTGCCCACCTCGTACACAACGAGGTGCTGAAACGGCATCCCGTTGGCGCCGATCTCACCGTGATCGACGGCCCACTGGGGGGTGAGAACGTTGGCGGCGGCCCAATAGCGCCGCCCGGTTAGGAAACCCGGGGTCGCCATTACTTCTCGATAGTGGATGGTGTACCAGTGCTCGAACCACTCAAGGTTGCCCGTGGTGGGATTGGCCAGTGAGATCCCGAGATGGTCAACCTCACTGGGGTTGGCCGCGCCGATCTGGACACCGCTCTGGGTGAAGGTCCAACTGGCCACGGTTTCGTGGTCGAGGCTGTCGCCGGGCCGAATGGAATAGTCGTCTTTGGTTGTGATGCCCTGGATTGCCGTGGCCAGGTCGCCTTCGATCTCATAGACCGCCAAGAACTCGAACGGCATCGGCAGGTCGCCGCGGTCGGCGTGGGTGCGCATCCACCCCGGCGTCAGCACGTCGGCATCGGGGCTCATGCGGTAGCGCCGTCCGCCGACCACTCCATCGCAGGCAACGACTTCGTGGAGATGAGTGTCGTGCCACTGGTGGTACTGGTCCTCATGGCCGACCACCGGGTTGGTGAAGCTCAGCAGCACATGGCGTTCGGTGGAGCCCACGAACCACCACGGTACGCTGATCGCCGATGGTCTTGTGGGTAGCGGCCGTGGTGATCGCCGGGATGATGCTGGCGGTGTGGGTCATCAGTGTGGTGGTTCGAGACGCCGGCATCGTCGACATCCTGTGGGGCTTCGGCTTCGTGGTGGTGGCTTGGGTGAGCTGGCTGGTCACCGATGGAAACGACGTGCGAGCCGCGCTGTTGGCGTTCATGGCCACTGCCTGGGGGCTGCGCCTCGCCATCCACCTGGCCTTTCGCAACATCGGCCAGGAGGAGGACTTCCGCTACCAATCCATGCGCCGCCGGGCCGGGGACCGATTCTGGATCACCAGCCTGGTGCGGGTGTTCGGGTTGCAAGCCGCGGCCATGTGGGTGATGTCGCTTCCCCTCATGATCGGCATCAGCGACGCCGACCGGGGGTTGACCCCGCTATGGGTGATCGGGACCGCGGTGTTCTTAGTCGGTTTCGGGTTCGAGGCGGTCTCCGACTGGCAGCTCACCCGGTTCAAGGCCGACTCGGCCAACGCCGGCACAGTGATGAATCGGGGCCTGTGGCGTTACAGCCGCCATCCCAACTACTTCGGCGATGCCACGGCGTGGTGGGGGATTGGCCTGGTCGCCGCCTCAACTCCGATCGGGATCGTGGGACTGATCGCCCCGGCGCTCATCACCTGGATCCTGGCCAAGGTGTCCGGGGTGCCGATGGTGGAGCACCGCATGAAGCGGAAGCGCCCCGGTTACGAGGAGTACATCCAGCGAACCAGCGCGTTTTTGCCTCGCCGGCCAAAGTCGCTCTAAGCCGGGAACCAGACAGGCCCATGCTTCGTCTCATTTGGTGAGGTCAAGCCCAGGGGCATCGACCCAGCCGTAGACTTTCTCGAGAGCGAGGTTTGCCGATGAAGGCCAAGCGCACGATCCAATTGATCGCCACCATCGGAGTAGCAATCGCTCTGCTAGTGGCCGCGGGATGCGGAGGCGGCGCCGACGAGGAGCCGATCGCCGTGGTGGGCTCAGAGCCGGATGCCACCGCCACCAGCACTGCCCCCCAGTCTCCAGAAGCAACCCCTGCGGGTATTCCACAGGAAGAATCCGAGTCGACTTTTACGACCGACCCCGTTGCCACACCGACCGCCGATCCCGACGCCAATGCCGCAGTCACCGGCACCGTCACCTATCGGGAGCGGATTGCGCTGTCCCCGGGAGCGGTGGTCACTGTGCAGCTTCGGGATACTTCCCTGATGGATGTGGCCTCTGAGCTGATCGCCGAGCAGGTCATCACCAACCCGGGCCAAGTGCCGATTGCGTTCGAGGTGCGCTACAACAAAGACGACATCAACCCCCGAAACACCTATTCCATCCAGGCGCGGATCACCGAGTCTGACGGCCGGCTGGCCTTCATCAACGACACCGCTTACGACGTGATCACCCGGGGCAAACCCACCAGGATCGACATGGTGCTGGTGATCGTGCAGCCGCCGCCCGATCCCACCGGCGAGTGGAACGAGGAAAACTCCCGCCAATATGTAGAAGAAGAGGTCGAGGTGATCGGAGCCGAGGTGGTGGAGTACCACCCCGAAGTGATCATCTTGGTGGACCACTACCAGTCCACCGTGGAGAACTGCGTCCGCCGGGGGAATCAATCGTTTGAGATCAGCGGCTCGGACATTCACGCCACCATCACCCTTATGGTGCCGCCGCCCACCCCATGGGCCATCGACTGCGACGCCGACAGGGTCGTGGTGGAAGAAGTTCTCCGCTTCGGCGAAGAGCTCACCCCCGGCCAGACCTACCGAGTGTTCGTCAACGGCGTCGAGACCACCACGTTCACCGCTCCGCTCGCCGACACCCAGTAGAAAGTCAATTCAGTCTGAGTACGCCACTCCCGGCATTACGCACAGCATTTCGAACAGCAGGTTGGCGGCGGCGAGGGTGGTGGCGCCAGTTCTCCGCCTGAACTGTTAAGCCATCCCCAAGCGGGCTAGCTGGTCGTCTGGGGCGGATACTTCGGTGAGCGCCGCATGCAGGAGGTCGAGCATCTCGCTCGCGCATAACTCGGTGCTGCGGTTCTCCTGCTCGTCGGGGTCGACGTCGAGGTCGAACAGGAAGTGCCGGTCGACGCAGTTGCCAGCACTGGCCCAGAAGGGGAGCATGTCGCCGGGTTGGAAGGGCTGGCGGATCACCGGGATCTCCGACCCGGGCATCGTGTCCAGCCAGGCCCGGTCGTCGGGCATGGGTAGCTCAGCCACACCCTCGATGCCCAGGGGCATGGTGGACCACCGGTTGGACCACATCGACAGGGGGAAGTTGTCGTCCACTGATCCCCGGGCGTACTTGCGGGTGCCGTCGGTCACCTGCACCCAAAGGCTGTAGTAGCCGCCCAGCGCCCATTCTCGAATGGAGTCGGTCTCGCCAGTGAGCAGCGGCGCCATAGATTGGCCGTGGGTGGGCTGCATCACCTCGGCGTCGAACACGTCGGCCACGATGGCAAAGATGTCCACGTTGGTGGTCAGTGCGTCGCACACCCTGCCGCCGGGCTGGCCCGGCCAGTGGATGAGAAGCGGTGTATGGGCCAGGGGCTCATAGGTGGGCACTCCCGGTTTGCCCCAGATGTCCCGACCCTCCCGGACATCGCCGAAGTAGTGGCCGTGGTCGGTACACACCACCAGCGCGGTGTCTTCCCACAGGTCCTGCTCGTCGAATCGATCAAGGACACGCCCAAACCAGTGATCGATCATCGACAGCTTGGCCCCATAGTTGGCCCGCACGTGGCGGGCTTCCCGCTCGGAGAGATCGCCCTTGGTAAGGGCGCCATCGGCGTAGGGGGGCATGAGGATCCACTCCTCGTCCCACACCTCCTCGTGGAAGCGCCCGGCCCACGGTTCGGGGGTGTCGAATGGCTCGTGGGGATCGAATTCGTCCACGAACAGGAACCACCGGTCGTGGTGGGGGGTGTCCTCAGCCAAGAACCGGGCTGCGGCGCTCATCGTCTTGGGGCCGGGATAGTCATCCTCGGTCCGGAAAAACGTGCGGGAGCGGTCGTATTCGTTGGCCTTCTCCGGGAACCCGAACACCCGGGAGTACCACCAATTGCTCCGCCGGGCGGGCATGGCCGGGGCGCCGATCCAAGAAGGATCGTGGAAGGTGCGCCACGGGTCGCCCTTGTGACCCCGCAGGTAATCCCAGGCGTGAAAATCGGTGTGGTAGTTCTCCCCGCCGACTTCAAACAGGTGAGGGTGATCGGAGACCAGAGCGGTTGTGACCCCTTGGCGGCGCAGCACCCGGGTGATGGGCTCTTCCCACAGCTCGATCGACCCCCACGGCTTCCACAGAAAGTCCAAAGCTCCGCACAAGATGTCGTGGCGAGCCGGCATGCAGGGCAGCGATCCCGTCACATGCCGGGTGAACCGGGTGGCCCGCTCAGCGGCAAACCGATCCAAGTTCGGTGTGTCGAACTCGGTGCCGCCGTAGCACCCCAGCATGTGCCGGTTGAGCGAGTCCAGAAGGATGACCGCGACGTTCGAGGGATTGCTCACTTGCCGCCTTCCTTCGTTCCCTCCGAAGGGCTGACCAAATCGTAGGTCTCCGCGGCCACCGCGATGATCTCCTCCCGATCGGCTTCCAGGATGAAGCCGTCGGCGATGCTCTGGTCGAGGGCGTCGGTGAACGCGGCCAAGTAGTCGTTGCGGCCTCCGGGGTAGAGGCGGGCAATTGTCCCTGGCTCTAAGGGCGCGGTGGTGCCGAATAGGTAGGCAAAGCCCTCGCCCTCTTGCCCTTCCCCGGACAGCATTCGGAGGGGGACGTCCACCCACGGGTTGCGGATGCCACCAAGGGCATTGCTGAGCTCGTCCCGCCGGCAGGCTCTGTCGTCATCGTCCAACTCCAATCGGGGGGCGGCGGGCGGGGGCTCTCCGCCGCCCGCCCAGCGATCAAGGTGTTCAAGGGCGGCTTGGGCCACGTAGTGCTGATGAGGGGCGGAGTTGATGGGCTTGTCCACCGTCATGATCACCAACTCGGTAATCGGCTCGAGCATTCGGGCCATTTCCGAAGGTTCCAGCTGGCCGCCATCGGCTCGCGATGCCACCAGCAGGTAGGTGTCGGCGTGGGAGGCACCGGGCAGTTCCCAAACCCGGACTTTCTCGCTGTCGGGTTGCTCAATCGCTGCGTTGCGCAGCACGGTCACGTCGGTCTCGCTGCTCAACAGCAGCACCGGCACCCGGGCGTCGGCCCAGACTTGCTCGGGGCAGTGGGCGAGGGGGTCGAACCGCTCGTCGAGCACCCGAGGGCCGAAGGTGCCGGGCAACTCGGCCCGCACTCCGGGGCGGCCGTGGAGGAAGAAGCCGTCGAAGATCCGCACCAGCGGATCGACGGCGTTGGCGTATGTGGACAGGAATGCCGCCGACTGCGACTCGCCCACTGCAAGCAGCCGTCTTGGTACTAGGTCGCCCAGCAGCGGCGAGCCGCCTTGGCGCAAGGCTTGGCCCACCAGGGTGAAGATGTCGTAGCTGTAGGCGTCGCCAGGATGGGACAAATGCCCATAGCGCTGCGGTTTGTACAACTTGAGGTGGATACCCTCGGCGATGCCGCCGCCGTCGATGCCGGCCTTTTGAGCCGAGACCCCCACCCAGGCGTCGCCCCTTCGGATTATGTGGCGGTGCAGGTAGTCCCAGTCGGGGGAGGCATCGATGCCCCCCGACACATTCAGCCACTCCACCACTACGGTTCCGCTGAAATCAGCCGCAGTAGTCGGACGTCGCACCAGCAGCCGGGTGATGAACGGCGCGGAATCGTCGGGCTCGGCGGCAATCTGCCCGTTTCGAGGACGCTCTCCGACTGCCTGGTACGACTGCGCCTGGCCCCGGGCCTCGAACTCGGCCTCCAGGTAGCCCAACTGTTCGAGGTCGTAGTTGCGGGGAATCAGAACGGGGGGAGTGCCGGGCAGCTCCTCGACGGAGATTGAGGTTGGCGTGGTCACCGCGGAGTGTCCGGACTACTGCTGCTCGACATCGGCAGAGAACTCATTGGCCACCTCGGGCTCGGGAGATCGCAGCAGCAGCGACTCGATCCCGAAGGTGGGGGCGGCGAACAGCGCCGCAAAACAAGAGACCAGCCCGTGGGCCACTTCATGGCCGTTCATGATCCCGGTACGGAACCCTTGGCGCTGCCAGTGGGGAATGGCCGCTTCGAATGCCTCTGGGGTGAATGAATTTGCGAATTCGGTGGGCATGGTGGGCCCCAAGATGACGGTGACGAATCGGCGAGTCCCCAGTGTCTCAGTGCGCCAACCTTCCATGGTCGCCTCTAGGGCTCGCTTGGAGGCGGCATAGGGGACCAGCGAGTGGCGGGGCATCTCAGTGGAGTCGGAAGACACCGCGGCCACCACTGCGTCCTCGCTGAGATGGGGCAGGGCGGCCTTGATTATCAGGTTCGGTCCGAACGTGTTGACTCCGAACACCGCCTGCCAGTCCTCCTGAGATAACTCGGCCATCGGCGCCATTGGCGACATGCCCGAGGTATAGACGATGCCGTCGAGGCCACCGAGCGCGTCAACCGCGTCGGCTACTCCCTGCTCGATGCTGGAAGGGTCGAGGGCGTCGATGGCCACCACATGGCCACCTCCGGCTTCGGCTACCGCTTCTTCCAGCAAGTCGCGGCGGCGGGCGGCGAACGCAACGTGGGCGCTATTGCGCTGAAGCTCGATGGCGGTTGCTCGGCCCAGGCCCGACGAGGCCCCTACCACCAGGATCTTGCGCTCACTCAGGGCTTCCATCTGTTCCTCCTTCACCAAGGGCACCCGTCAGCCAGTCCTGCCAAAGGGGTCCATCCCGCTCGGCGGCCTCGGCCCCGTCGGCTCCGTAGAGGTACAGCCACACCGACGCCCCGGCGTGCTCGCCAAATGACTCCACCGCCACAAAGGCGGTGCCCAGTGCGGGCTCATCAAGTAGCAGGGCGATCCGGTACGGTCCGGCTTCCACCACCGTGCCGGCCAGCGGGGGAGCATCGGGCGAGTTGGCTTCGATCCGTTCGCCCACCTTCGGGGCCGACGAGATTCCCAGTGCGGTTGTGAGCTCGGCCCATTGCTCATCTCGGGAGCTGGTTCCCATGGCGGTGGGCAGCACCGAGACGGCCGTCTGCCCTCCGAAGTGCTCCAAGTGCAACCCGAGGTTGGACATGAACAGTCCCCAGCCCTCCACCATGGCGTCATATTGGGCGTCCCACTCGTTGCCTTCGCCGAAGCCGGAGTTCACCAGCCGCACCACACACCGGTCTTCGCCTGCGGGCTCCACCGTCCATTCGAACTCCAGCCCGTCCACGCCCTCACCGCCGTCGAAGCAAATTCGCCGAGGCGGCTCCCACACCGCCACCCGACCGGGAATCTGCATCTCCGGCCCTGGTCCAAACGAAGCCATGGCCGCACCCCCGGCTCGTTCCTCCACCGTATGGGGCACGTACCACGAAGAGATTCCCGGCCCCGTGGCTACCGCCTGCCACACCTCCTCCGGCGTGCCTGCTACCTCAACTTCCAGTTCAATCGACCGCTCTTCAGCCATGACCCAAACCCTAGACACTTGGGCTGAGAATGGCTTAGGTCGACCTGGCTACTGCCCACAGAATCGACCGTTGGTAGATTTCTGGCGATGGGGTTGACGGAGGCGCAGCGGGCGAGCTGGGAGGAGAACGGCTTCTTCATTGAGCGGGGGTTCGCCGACCGAACGATCGCCGACGCCATGATCGACCGGATTGTCGAGATCGCCCGGGCCGATGCGGCCGGCGAGCAACGGCCCGATCTGTTCATCACCCCGGACAAGACGAAGGAGAACCCCCCCACTCCGGAGGTTGGCGTCTCCAAGATCTTCCGGGTCATGCGGGCCGAGCCGGTGTTCCACCAGTTCGCCACCGACCCCCGTTTGCTGTCGATGATGGGCGATCTCATCGGCCCCGACGTGGACTGCTTCTTGTCCCAGTTCATCTTCAAGCACCCCGGCACCCTCGGCCAGCCCTGGCACCAAGACGACTACTACTTCCGCATGACCCCCCTGCCCCAGGTGGGGGTGTGGCTGGCCTGCACCGCCGCCACAATGGACAACGGGCCGTTGTGGATTGTTCCCGGCTCCCATACCGAGCCGATCCACGATGCCGTGCCCGATACCCGGGAGGGCGCCGGTCTGGCCTATGTCGAGATCGTCGATGTCCCCACCGACAACGAACAGGTGGTCCTCATGGAGCCGGGGGACTTGCTGGTGTTCCACTCCCACCTGCGCCATCGGTCAACCGACAACCTCAGCGATGGGATGCGGGCAGCCATGGTGTACCACTACGCCGCGGCTGGCTCAGAGGGATACCTCGCCTTCAACCAAGATTGGACCGAGGTGCTACGTAGCAGTCAGCCGGTGCGAGCTTCCACCGACCCGGTGCCCATCGAGTTCTGACCGCCTAGAGCGTTCAACCGACGGGCGTGCGACGGGCACGGGACGCGAACGCGGCCGCCACCGCGTCGTAGGCCGGCTTTGGAAGGCCCTCTCGGTCGAACAGCAGGGGGGCTCGATCGGCCCCGAAATGCTCGTCGACCCACGAATGGGCATCGCTCACCCCCCAGAACGTGACCTCCCGGCATGCTTCGACCGACAGCGCGGCGTCGACCAGCTCGCCGTAGATCCGTCCCTGCACGTCGAGGCGGTCGGGGTCGGTCGGATGGGCCAAAACGTCCATCTCAGTGACGGCCACCTCCAGCCCCATGTCGGCGAAGGTGGTCACCCCTCGGTGGAGTTGATTGGGATCGGGAGGCCCGGGGGAGAAGTCAGGGTAGAGCTGGTGGCCCTGGATGCCGATGCCGTGGAGGGGCAGACCCCGCTCAACCAGGTCGGCCACGATGCGGGTGAACAGGTCGTGTTTGTCGGGGATCACCTCGGTGTGGGTCTCGTTGATCCACAGCTCGATGGTGGGATCGGCTTCGTGGGCCACGGTCAGCACGTCGGCCAGATAGTCCTCTCCCAACAAGGTGCGCCAGACGGAGTCGGCGGGGCGGCCCTCCAACCAGTGCAGCGGCTCATTGACCACATCCACTCGAGCTACTGAGCCTGCCCAATGGGAGAACAGCTCACGGACGTGGTCGACAAGGTGTTGGCGAAGCGCGCCCGCGTCGGCGCATTGGGTGATGTAGTCGGGCGTGCCCCAATGGGGCCAAACCACGGTGTGGCCCCGCACCTGCATCTGGTGAGCGTCGGCAAACTCAACCAGGTCGTCGCTGGCCTCCCAGTCCCAGCGGTCGAGCTCGGGATGAATCCATAACCACTTCATGGCCCGCTCCGCGGTGACCGAGTTGAACTCGTCGGCCAACAGCGACCGGTATTGCTCGTCACCGGAGCCGAAGATCTGGTCGTTGACCGCAGCCCCGACCCGAACGCCACCGGCTGCGGCCAAATCTCGCAAGCTCACGGCGCCTGCCTCGACGACTCGGTTACCCCGAACATCGGGGCCACGGTCTTGGACCACAGCTCGGGGTCGGGCGCGGGCCGGCCGTGGGCTTCCTGCACCCCGACGCCCGCCGACAGGGCGTTGACGATGTAGAGCAGCACCTCGGGGGCATCGAGGCGGCGCAGGGTGTCGAGGATCCAGGCGTTGCGGGCCGAGAAGATCTCCGCGACGCCGGCAGCCACATCGGGATCATGGCGGGCGGCTGCGGCGGCGTCGATCTGCAACAGCCGCAAGTGGCGGCTGTCCGGGTTGATGAACTGGAAGAACGTCTCCATCGGCCGCTCCACCGCGGCTTGGGCGTCGAATTGGGCATCACGCACGGCCAACTGCGTGCGGATCACCTCCACCAGCAGTTGGCCCTTCGAGCGGAAGTGGCCGTAGATCGCCCCCTTGGTGACCCCGGCGGCCACCGCAATGTCCCGCAGCGACACTGCCGCGTAACCCCGCTGCACAAACACCTCGGCGGCCACTTCCAGCAGCCGGGCACGGGTGGCCTCGGCCTTGGGGGTGAGCGGGGGATCGGCGAACACTGAGCTCATGTATCTCCTCCTGCGTCCGAACGGGCGATGGCCCGGGTGTCGGTGCCCAGGTAGCTGGCCACCACCCGGGGGTCGTCGCGTACTACCTCCGGCGTCCCCTGGGCGATCACCTTTCCGGCGTCAAGGCAATAGATCCGGTCGCTGATCGACATCACCAGCGGCATGTCGTGCTCGATCAACAGCACCGAGGCGTCGAGCTCTCGGCGCACCCCGTGCAACAACGGCACCAGCGCCTCAGCCTCCCGCTGGGCCACCCCGGCGGTGGGCTCGTCGAGGCAGAGCAGGCGGGATCCGCCCGCCACCAAACAGGCCAGTTCCACGATCCGCCGGGTGCCGGTGGACAGCTCGGCCACAAACTTGTCGGCGTAGTCGCCCAGTCCGAAGAAGCCGATCAGGTCGTCAGCCGCTGCGATCTGGCGCCGTTCCCGGCGAACACCGGGAGGCAGAGCCAGGGCCGCAGGCCAGAACCGAGTTGGCAGGCGCCGCTCCAGCGCCACCTGCACTGTCTCCCGCACGGTGAGATCGGGGAACAGGGTGGCGGCCTGAAAGGCCCGTCCCAGGTGATGCCGGTGGCGGCGATGAGCGGCCAGCCGGCTCACGTCGGCCCCGTAGATCTCCACTCGGCCGTTGGCGGGAATCAGGCCGCCCACCCCGTTCATGAACGAGGTCTTGCCCGCACCGTTGGTCCCGATCAGCCCCACGATCTCCCCGTGGCCCACTTCTAGGCTCACCCGGTCTACCGCCACCCGGGAGCCGTAGCGCACGGAGAGCTCGCTGGTGGCCAGCGCCACGTTCGACGGCGGCGAAGGGATCGAAGCCGGCGCGGGAATATCACGAACTCGCACCGGGGGCGCCGGATGCCGCTGGGCGAACCAGCTGAAGAACGAGTCCCGGGCCAGGTACCAGAGCTGCACGAAGCCCCCCGGCGCGTACATCAGCAGCACCAGGATTCCCAGGCTGCTGGTCAGCACCGGAATCAGTGCCGAGTCGGGCCAGAAGGCGGGAAGCCCGATCACCCACAGCGAGCCCAGTACCGGGCCGATCACCGAGCCGATGCCGCCGATCACCGCGATGGCCACCACCTTGAACGAGGTGTCCACCGAGAAGAACGAGAACAGCACGGTGGAGTAGAGCCCGGCCAACAGCGCCCCGGCGAACCCGGCCAAGCCGCCGCCCAGGGCGAAGGCCAGCACCTTCGATCCGGTGGGCCACACGGTGGCCGCCGCCGCGGCGGACGGGTTCTCCCTGGTGGCCACAATCCGGCGGCCGATGCCGGTGCGGCGCAGGTGGGCGGTGAACACCACCCCCAGCACCAAGCCGATCAGGGCCAGATAGAAAAAGGTTCGCTGGGGGGCCAGGTCGATGGGCCCGATGTGGGCTCGTTCCAAGAGTGCGGAGGTTTGGCTGCCCCCGCTGAGGAACGGCCGGGTGAAGAAGAACTTCTCCGCCGCCACCGCGAACGCCAGGGTGACCACGGCCAGCAGCAGGCCCCGGGCCCGCAGCGCGCCGATGCCGACAACCACCGACGCGGCGGCAGCAACGGCAGTGCCCCACACCGCAGCCCACAAGAAGTGCAGCTCAGGCATGGGCACCACCACGTCGAACCCGGCCACCCCCAGTCCGAGATCGTTCCCGTTGACCAGCGCGGTGGTGGTCAAAGCGCCGAGGCCGGCAAAGGCTCCCTGGCCCAGCGAGATCTGCCCGCTCCAGCCCACCAATACCACCAAAGAGAGCGCGGCCAACGCCATCAGCAAGATCTCGCTGTAGCGGAAGGTGCGGCTGGCCGTGGTGACGAACACCGGCACCACCGCCACGATGGCCACTCCGATAACGGCCAGGATTCGAGAATGGTGGCGCACCCACCAGATCGAGCGCAGCTGCGCCGGTATGGGGCGAATCCGGGGGCTGAACGAGAAGGCCCCGGCCTCGTCGGGGGCACCCCGGCGGGTGGTGGCGAAGATCCCGACGATGGCCACCAGCAGCAGCACCGCTTCGAACCGCCCCAGATCCAGGGGGTAGTTGAGCCGGATGAGCGCCTCGACGATGCCGAGGATTATCCCGGTGACCACCGCCACGCTGAATGAGACAAATGAGGCGCACACCGCCACCACCAGCACCCGGGTCATGGTGGCGTGGCCGGGGCTGGTGGCCACGAACGACCCGATGGAGTCGGCTTCCTGGAACACCGTGACCAGCCCGGCGAACGCTCCGGTGAGAGTCCACACCACTGTCGACACCCGCCCCGGATGGATGCCGGCCAATCGAGCTCGATCGGGATCGGCCGCCGTGGCCCGGATGGCCCGACCCCACGCCGACCACCGCACCCAGATGCTGAGCGCCACCACCGCCACGGCCGAAGCCACGAACAAGACAAACTCGCCTCCCTCGATCCGTATGCCGAACCACTCCAGCTCTCGATTCCAGGGTGTGGGGAAGCGATGGCGCTTGTCCTCGGCCGATGCCTCGGGCAGGGCGAAGATGAGGGCCTGGGCCAGCTGGGCCAGCCCGATGGTGGCCACTAGAAGGATTACCCGGGGGGCGGTGAACAGGCGGCGCACCACGGTCAGCTCGGCCACCCCCAAGAACACGGCCCCGCCCAGCACGGCCAGCACCACCCCCAACCAGTAGGGCGCGCCGTAGCGGATCACCAGGTGGGCCAGCACCTGGCTGGCCAGCACCCCGGTGGCGCCCACCGCGAAGTTGATGATCCGGCTGGACCGGTAGATGAGGATGACGCCGAGGGCCAGCAGAGCGTAAGAGAGGCCGTTGACCGCCCCGATGAATATGTACTGCCGACCGACCTCGAAGGCGAGGATCACGACGGGTCCTCAGCCTCTGGGCGGTCGTCGCCCAAGAACACGGCCCGGGCGATGTCGCCCCGCTCGGCCAGCTCCGCGGTCGGTCCGTCGAAGCGGACCTGACCCTTCTCGATGAACACCGCTCGATCCGACAAAGCCGCCGCAATGTTGAGCGACTGCTCCACGATGATCATGGTCTGGCCCTCGGCCTTGAGCCGCTCCACGATCTCCAACAGCTCGCCGATCACCGCGGGGGCGAGGCCCAACGACAGCTCGTCGATGAGCAGCACGTCGGGCTCGTGCATCAGCACCATGGCCAACGCCAGCATCTGCTGTTGTCCGCCGCTGAGGGCGGTGGCGGGCTCATCCAGCCGATCCGCCAACTCGGGGAAAATCCCCAGCACATGGTCGATTCGGGCCTTGAGCTGGGCCCGATCCCGCCGCATGGTCCATCCCGCGGTGCGCAGGTTGTCCTCGATGGACAGCGGCAAAAACACCGCCTTGCCCCCCGGAAGCTGGTGGATGCCCAGATCCACCCGGGTCTGAGGCGAGGTGAGGGTGATGTCGCGCCCGTGGTGGACGACGATGCCCCGCGACGGCACGGCCAGCCCGCTGATCACCCGCAAGATGGTCGATTTCCCGGCCCCGTTGGTTCCGAGCAGCGCCAGGGTCTCACCCCGATCCACGTGGAGGTTGACCCCGAAAAGCACCTGCACTGGCCCGTAGGAGAAGTCGATATCCCGCAGGCCGACGGCGGGCAGCTGATCGGGATGGGCCCGCCGTCGCTGCAAGTCGGCGTGGTCCTTCTCAATCTCGTCCACCACCAGGGAGAGGTCGTGGCGGATGTGGCGGGCCCCCCAGATCAACAGAGCACCGCCGATCAGCTTGAATGGGATGGCCACGACCAGGATGGCGGTGCGCTCGTCGGTGGCGTCCGACAACAGCCCGGCCACGATGGGCCCCAGCACGCCGCCGCCCAAGAAGATCACCATGATCGACAAGGCGGTGGACTGGGCCCGCAGCCGATAGGGGACGACCCCCACCAACAGCGGGGAGATCATGCCGAAAATGACCACGCTCAGCACCGCGGGCACGATGCCCACAGCGGCGAACAGCACGGGATGGGGCATGAAGAACTGGATGGGGATGGCCACCGCGATGGGGAAGAACAGAGCGCCCACCCAGGCCAGCGCCCTCGCCGGGCTCTCCCGGTACAAGGCGTCGTAACGCTTGGCCGCCCACGGCGCGGCGGCAAAAGCCAGCATCCCGGGGACGAACCCGATCATCGCCCGCTCGAACGGGCTCAGGCCCCATCGATCTTCGAGGAACAGGTTGACCAGAAAGCTCTGCCCGATGATCGAGAACACGATGATGCTGAAGGAGATCCACGCCAGCTTCAGCGTCTTGATGGCCATCAGACGCTGCCACACCGCCCCCAGCGACACCCGGGGCGGGTCGTCGTCCTCTTCCATCACCTCCCCGAGCACCGACTTCTGCTCGTATTGCCCCCGGGGCGGATCGGGGACGAACAGCGCCCAGATCCCCAGGGCCAGGGTGGGCCACGCGAAGACCCAGTAGGCCCAGCGCCAGTTGTCGTCCACCAGCAGCATGAGGCCGCCCACCAGAAGCGGGGCTATCCGCTCGCCGCCCCGGCCGAGCACGTTCTTTACCGCATAGATCCGGCCTCGAGATGAAATGGGGTAGGCGTCGGCCAACACTGCCCCTTGCACCGGGAAGGTGTTCGACGTGCCGATCCCCATGAGCACGCCGACCATGAAGAACCCCAGTGCGGTGGCCTGGAACCCCCGGGTGAACATGGCCACGCTCCAGAAGATCGTGGCCAGCCCCACCAAGCGCATGCGGTTGACGCGATCGCCCAGCTTGCCCATAGGTATGGCGCACAGCGTGGTGGCTATGAGACCGCCGACTCCCATCACCGCCAGCCCGGCGTCGGAAACCCCAAATGAGTCTTGGATTTCGGGACCGAGGAGGCTGGGGATGGCCAGTTGGAAGGCATCGACCGCGTCCAGGGTGCCCAAAACGGCCAGCACGCCGACGCCGCCGGTGGCCACGGCCTGGCGAAGCGTCATAGCTTCTTCACCGACTCCAGGGAGGTCCTCGTCGGCGCGGATCTCGAGCTGGTCGGCGTCGGCCGCCTCCCGGGCCGCCTCTTCGTCGAGCAGCGCCCGGCTGAAGTCGGCGAAGCTGCGGCGATCGCCCGACGACTTGGTCATCTGCTGCTATGGAGTTACGGGGTGAGGTCGACGGGGTCGCCCAGGCCGACGATTTCGCCGTCCTCATCGGCATCGCCGTCGAACTGCACCAGCCGCATTGTGTCGTTGCCGTTGTACTTGCCGGGCCCGAACGACAAGAACGGGATCTCCGGCAGCGATGCCTGGGAGAGCGAGTCCAGTCCGGCCTGGAAGGACTCGTTGGTCAGATGCGGTCCGGCCGCGGTGGCGATCTGGATGAACATCGACAGATCGCGGCACGCCAACACGGTGTAGTTCCAGTAGTTGGGATCTTCCTTGCTGTTCTCCACTCCCGGACCGGGACGCTCGAAGCGAGCGTCGGGAAGCGCGGCCATCACCACGTCGAGGCACTCCTGGGTCTCAGCGTCCACTGGGTCGGTGGCTAGATCGAGTCGCTCCGCCGAGGAGATGGTGCCGTCCAGCGCCATCGGATCGATGCCCGAGGAGATCGCCGTGATGAAGTTGGTGGAGTCGACCGCGGCCATCTGGATCCCTAGCTCGCCGTAGGTGATGAGGCCGGTAGCCGCGGCTCCAAAGATCACCATGCGGTCAATACCGGCGTCGGCCACCTGTTCCTGCATGATCTCGGTCTGACTCTCCATTGCGTCATCGTCGAGGACGAGATCGTCGATGTTCATGGTGATGGCGATCTCCACGCCGGCATCTGCGAAGGCTGCTTCCACCACATCACCCATTTGATTTTGAGTTTCGGAGCCGTCGTAGTGGACGCCCACCGCGTTAGCGCCGTCGAACCAGCCTCTGCGGGCCAATTCGGCGATGAACCTCTCCTCTCGGGCCGTTCCCTCGGTTCTGAAGCTGGCCAGAGGGGCCCTGGCCCGTTCCAGCAGCTCTCCTCGGGCGTTTACCTGAGAACCAATGTGGATGGTCTCGTGCTGCTCCGACACGCAGTAGTTGGCGTCGCCCCGCAGCCCGCCCAAAACCGCGAACACCTGGTGATCCTCGGTGAGTGCGATGCAGGCGGCCAGCATCTCGTTGGGCAGGGCCGGGTTGAAGCCGGCGATGGAGGCCTCAAGGGAGCGACCATAGATGCCGCCGTCGGCGTTCACTGCGCCAATCAGGGCATCCCAGACCGGTTGAGGCTCGCCGAAGAAGCCGAAGCCGAACACGGATACGTCCCAGAATCCCACCCCGATGTGGATGGTGTCCTCGGTGACGCCCCGGAAGCTGGCGGTGAGCACGATCGGCGTGGGCTCGGGAGTGGGCTCCGGCGCCGGTTCCGATGAGGATTCTGCGGGCTCGTCCTCTGCTGCTGGCTCCGCGGGAGCTTCCGCGGCCGGCTCAGGCTCATCTTCTGCCGGTGCCGGCTCATCGGGAGATTCTGCGGCCGGTTCGGCCTCTGGCTCGGCTGGCGCGGCGGTGGGGGACTCTTCTGCGGCTGGCTCGTCCTCGCCGCCGCCCCCGGTGGTGCAGGCGGTGGCGATCACCGCCAAGGCCAGCAACAAGGCCAACAACGTCCGTGGATATCTCATCGCGTTCCCCCTGATCCCGTCGCCGTTGCGCCCCAAATATACCAGTGGTAGAAAACTTGTCCAGAAGATGTTGAGGAGCGGGTTTCATGGTTGATGTCGAAGCGTTGGTTGGCGATCTGACGCTGGAAGAGAAGTGCCTCATGGTCGCAGGCCAGAGTGCCTGGATCATCCCCGGGTGCGAGCGTTTGGGCGTCCCCGACTGGTGCGTCAGCGATGGGCCCGTCGGGGTGCGGGGCCGCACGATGGGACCGGGCCTGGTGGTGCCGGGACCCTCCGCGCTGGCCGCCACCTGGAGTCCCGCCCTTGTCCATGAACTGGGCCAGGCTCTGGCCACCGAGGCCACCGACCGGAAGGTCGACATGATCCTCGCCCCCACCGTCAATCTCCACCGATCGCCCCGGGGTGGCCGCCACTTCGAGTCCTACAGCGAAGACCCCGAGCTGAGCTCCCGGATGGCAGTGGCCTACATCACCGGAGTCCAGTCGCAAGGGGTGGGGGCCTGCGTCAAGCACTTTGTGGCCAACGACCAGGAATTCGAGCGCCGCACCATCAATGTCGATGTCGACGAGCGCAGCCTGCGGGAGATCTACCTTCCCCCGTTCGAAGCCGCGGTCAAAGAGGCCGGCGTGCAAGCAGTCATGGGCGCCTACAACTTCGTCAACGGCCACCACGCCTGCGCCCAACCCGAATTGCAGGTAGGAGTGCTCAAGGAGGAGTGGGGGTTCGACGGGCTGGTGGTGTCCGACTGGAGTGCCATCAAGGAAACCGTGGCCCCCGCCGTCCACGGGTTGGATCTGGAGATGCCCGGCCCCGGCCGGTGGTGGGGCAAGGGCAAGCTGCAAGAGGCGGTCGAGGCGGGACTGGTTGACGAGTCGCTGGTTGACGACAAGGTGCGCCGCATCGTGGGCTTTCTGGATTGGGCCGGGCGTTTGGGCACGCCCACCGATCACGACGAGGCCAGCATTGAACGTCCCGAGCACCGGACTTTGGCCCGGCGAGCGGCGGCCGAATCAATGGTGCTGGTTCGCAACCACGACGCCACGTTGCCCTTGGCGCCCGACAAGACGATTGCCCTGATCGGGCCCGGGGTGGTGGACACTGCCGTATTGGGCGGTGGATCGGCCAGCCTGGTCCCCCATCGCACCACCACGGTGCTGAAATCGCTGGAGGAACGCCTGGGCGAGCAGCTGATCGGCCATGCCCCTGGTGTCGACATGCGCCGCAAGGCCGAGGCGGTGCCCGAGTCGTGGATCGCCGATGGCGTGCGCTTTGAGCTCTATGACGGCATCGGATTCGACGGTGAGCCGTTTGAAACCCTCACTCAACCGCTACCGTTCAACGTTTGGTATGGCGAGCTATGGCCGGAAGGTCTCGAAGCCATGTCGGTGCGGCTTGAGTTCACCATGACCCCCGAGCAATCCGGACGTCACCGATTCTGCGCCCTCGGCTTCGCCCACGCTCGCTTATACGTGGACGGTGAATTGGTAGCCGATAACCACGTTGAAGGGTTCAGCGCCGGCCTTGGACTGCACGGTGGCCACGGCTATTTCGATGTCGAAGCCGGCAAGCCCTACCAGATCCGCCTTGATCACGTTCCCCCCGAAGGCGGTCAGTGGATCTCCATCGTTGATGTGGGCGTGGAGCTGGCCGAGCTCGACCGGGAGACGGGCCTGGACGAGGCGGCTGCATTGGCCGCCCAAGCCGATACCGCAGTGGTGGTGGTCGGTTCCAACGCCGAGTGGGAGTCGGAGGGCGGCGATCGGGATTCGATTGAGCTGCCCAACCAGCAAGACGAGCTGGTGGAGCGGGTGCTCGACGCCAATCCCAACACTGTGGTCGTGCTCAACTGTGGCGCACCGATGACCCTGCCGTGGCTCGACCGGGCCAAAGCGGTGCTGCTGGCCTGGTACCCCGGCCAGGAGGCGGGCGAAGCCATCGCCGACGTGCTGATGGGCGATGCCGACCCCGGCGGGCGCATGCCCACCAGCTGGGCGTGGCGGGAGCAGGACACCCCGGCCTATCTCAACTATCCCGGCGAGGCCGGCGTGGTGCGCTACGGCGAGGGGATCTTCGTGGGCTACCGCTGGTACGACGCCCGGGGCATCACCCCGATGATCCCCTTCGGCCACGGCGGCTCCTACACCACCTTCGAATGGGGTCCGCCCGAGGTGGCTGGCGAGGGCACGGCCACAACCGTCTCAGTTCCCGTCACCAACACCGGCGACCGGCGAGGCAGCGACGTTGTCCAGGTCTACGTCGCCCCGACCACCGACGGAGTGCCCCGTCCCCCCAAGGAGCTGGCCGGCTTCGCCAAGCTCACCCTCGACCCCGGCGAGACCGGCACCGCGGCCATCGAGCTCAACGAGCGCTCTTTCGCCCGCTGGGACCCTCAGGATCACTGCTGGACCGTTGATCCCGGCCAATACCAACTGCTGGTAGCCGCCTCAGCCACCGACATCCGCTCAGCCGTAACCGTCGAGGTCTGAGCCTCGACCCTGCGAACGGCGGACCTGATGTCAGGCTTCGTGAAGAGCCTCCGTGACGAGCTGCATCATTTCCCGAGCCACCATGGGGGCGGCGTTCTGGTTCTGGCCGGTCACCAGGTTGCCGTCGACCACCCAGTGGTTGGCCAGGGGGTCACGGAACCGGGTGGCGCTCTCGTAGATGGCCCCGGCTCGGCGCAGTTCGGTCTCGGGATGATGGGGAGTGCTCTCGATGCCGAGCTCGTTTACCTGCTTGTCGGTCACCCCGGTCACCCGCCGGTCCTTCACCAGCGGCTCTCCGTTGGCATCTTTGGCCAGCAGTAAGCCGAGCGGTCCGTGGCAGACGCCGCCGATCACCCGGCCGAGCCGATTCGCCTCGGTGACTTGGGTGCCGAGGTCCTCCGAGAAGCCGAAGTCGAAGGCCGCCCCCCAACCTCCGGCCAAATACACGATGTCGTAGTCGGCCATGTCGAGGTCGCCGATGGCCAACGACTCGGTGACCTTCTGGCGGAGTTCGTCATCAGCCAGAAACCGGTCGTCGGCCTCGGTGCGGATTACCGGCTTCAGCGACTGGGGTTCGACGGGGATCTCACCGCCGGACGGGCTGGCCACATGTACCTCCATGCCGGCGTCCAAGAAGGCGTAGTAGGGCACGGTCATCTCGCTGGAGAACACTCCGGTGGGCTTGCCGATGTCGAGCATGCCGTGATTGGTGGCCACCACCAGGGCTCGGCGGCCGCTGAGGTCTGCCTCAAAGCGCCGGTCGTCATCGGGATGCATGCCAATTCGCTGAAGCGCCTTGCGCAGCAAACGGGCGGGAGGTGGGGGATTGTTCTTCATCGGGCCCTCCGAGGGGATGCGATCGAGGTAAGGCCAGGGCTGGTTGCGGTCGGGAACACTCCGGGTCCGCTCGGCAGCCAATTGGCCGGCGAGGTGGGCGAAGACGGCTTTGAAAGCAGAGTCGTTGGCCAGGTTCTGGGCTTCGATTGGATCGGCATCGAGGTCGTACAGCTCCCACTGATCAGGGAGCGGCTCGAAGCGGTGGACCGGACCAGCCGGTCCGTTGGCAGCCAAGTGGCGGACGCCGGGCTCGGTCCAGGTGGCCGGATCGTCGAAGCTCCGCACGATCTTCCACAAATGGCCCGAACCGCCGCCCGCGTCGGCATTCGGCACCCGGGCCACGAGACCCTCGAAGTTGGCGGCGACGTGGGCGGGCACCTGAATGCGCAGTGGTGCCGGCGGGTTCGCCGCCCGCAGCATTTGCCGAGCCATTGCGCTCAAATTCGAGTCGCCCTCGGGCATGTTGTCGCGGGTCAGCAGATAGACCGGCCTATCGGCGTCGGGTGCCGAAGCGCCGTCCACAACCGGCATGAGATCGCGACCGGGCAGGGGATGAACCTCGGTGTGGGTCTTGCCAAGCGCCTCGGCGGTGGACTGCTGGTCGATGCCGGCCGCGGCCAACAGCGTGGGTACCAGATCGACATGGGAGGTGGGGGCATCGTCGACCCGGCGGCCCCCGGTCGCCTGAGGCCCGACCCGGGCGATGGTGAACGGAATCCGGGTGGCCTCGTCGTACAGGTTGAACCACTTCTGGTGGAGCCCGCCGTGGGCCCCCAGCAGCTCGCCGTGGTCGGCCGTCCGCACCAGAACGGCGTGCTCTGATCCTCCTTCAGTGACGGCCCGGCGAACCCGGTCCAGCGGGCCGTCCACCTCGGCGTGAAGGCGGTAATAGAGGTCGCGGTAGGCCTGGGCCCGCGTCCGATAGGCCCGGTCGACAAGAGGCGGCGGCCCGTAGCACGACAAATACGAGGCCCGAAAGGCGATTTGGGCGGCTGGCTTGGTCGATAGGTCCTCGCCATCGGTCGGCGACGGGGGCACCGGTGGTGGATCCTCGACCCCGGCGGTGCGGGGGCTGCCCCGTCGCAGCCATCCGGGTGCGAACACGATGTCGTGGGGGTTCACGAAGCTGGCCACCAGCAAGAACGGCCGAGCGGCCTCCGGATCGCCGGCCCGGCGCCGGGCATACCGGTCTTCGAGCCAGGCCACCACCCGGTCGGCGATCAGCGGGTCGCGCACGAATCCGGTGTTGGCAAATGACGGACCGTGGGGCTCGGGGCCAATCCATCCCGAGAATCCAAACGCATCAAGGGGGTCGGCATCGAGGTAGGTCTGGACAGCGGTGTGATGGACCTTTCCCTCGCTGTCGTTGGTGGCCAGCGCATCGCCGGTTGCCGGGTTGAATAGATCGGCGTGGCTCATGTGCCACTTGCCCTGATAGTGGGTGTCGTAGCCCGCGGCTCGGAACCAGTGGCCCAGCGTGGGCACCTCACCAGGGCGCAGCCACCGCATCCGGGAGTCGTTCCACATCTTCCCCAAGCCATCGGTCTGGGTCACGCCGTGGACGTCGGGGTACTGCCCGGTGAACAGGGTGGGCCGGCTGGGCACACAGGCCAGCGAGCCGGCGTAGTGGCGCATGAACGAGACCCCATGGTCATCGAACCACCGGTTGCCGACGAGAGTTTTACGACGCCATTCCCGCAGATCGTCGGACTCGTAGGGGGGCACCGCCCGCTCCTGATCGGTCATGATCACTACCACGTCAGGGCGATCGGTCATCGGCCCGCTCCTGCGGTCTTGGCCATGTGCCGATCGAGTCCGGCGAGCATGGTCTCCGATGCCTTGGCCAATCGCCGGGCCACAATCTCGGCGATCAACTGCTGAGGTGGTCGAGGCCCGGCGTTGACCCGGCTGGTCAGCGAAACCCGGGTCCCCCGCTTCGTCTCCCGCAACGACCAGGTGTTGGCCACCGATCGGATCACCGGCGGAAGACCCTCGATGGAGTAGGCCAGCGTTACCCCCGGCGCCCAGTCGACGACCCGCTCCACCAGCGAGGAGCGGCCCACCTGCACCCGGCGCACGGTGCCGATGCCCTCAGCCTGCTCGCTCATCAGACAAGAGTGCTCGACGTTGGATGCCCACCCGCTGATGGCGCCGAAGTCGGCCAGGACGGCCCATACCGCCCCTGGTTCGGCGGCGATGTCTCTGGTGCAGGTGACTTCGGCCATGACTCCTTCGTGGTGCTCCTATTGCCAGCTCTTATTGGCGGGCCATCTCGGTGCGGGCCGCGACCTCGACATCAGCGGCTGATTGCCGGCCGAGTTCGATGACCACCTCATGGATTTCTCCGGTGAATGGGAACGAGCCCTCATAGCGCTCCGAGACCGGCGAACCATGATCGAATCCGATGCTGTCGCTCAGCAGGGAAATCGACCTCATCATGAGCGGCAGCTCGGCTCGACCGCAGACACTTCCATCGATGGCGACACTCATTACCCCACTGGAACGGCTGGTACGACGGAGGCTCACCTCCACAGTGCTGCGGCCCTGGGGCACTGGCAGTTCGGACTCCAAGATGGTGCGATCCATGAAGGCGTTGTAGTCGACCACCAGCCGTTCGTTCTCCACAAACACCGATATTCCTGCGCTGGCGCTCCCCGAGGCCCAGATGACCCCGTCGTCTCCGTTAGCCCTGGTGATCTCCGCGGCCAAATCCCATGCTCTTCCCCCCGGGGACGGGGAGGCCGATGACGGGATCGGCGAGATCGGCGGCCGGTATACATACCGCCGGCTGGTGGGGTGGGGCGAGCGGTCGTTCGGCCTCGCGGCGAACAGCTCGATCGTGCGGTCGTCCAGGGGGAGGACTCCGTGGCGTTCGGCCTCCTCCCACCACAGGCCAATCAGCTCTTCCAATACCTTCGGCTGGTCGTCAGCGCGATCGAAACACTCGGAGGGGTCGGAGGAAAGGTCGTAGAGCTCCCATCGATCGTCTTCGAAGTCGTGGCCATGGATATGGCGGGTGACGGCCTTCCACCACTTGCCGTCCTGTTCGACCACTAGCGCCCGCGAGCCGAACATCTCGAAGTACTGGAGTCTGTTGGTTGCCGGGGCGGCGGCGTCGCCCAGCACCGTGGCGAACGAGTGGCCGGTGACCGGGAGCTGCTCATAGCCGTTCAACGTGTTGGGCGGCGCGATCCCCAGCAGGTCGTACAGCGTCGGTGCCAGATCGGAAACGTTGATGAACTGGCGGCGCTTGGTGCCGCACTGGTCAGCCGCGATGCCGTCGGGCCAGTGGACGATCATCGGAACGTGGACGCCGCCCTCGTGGGTGTTCTGCTTGTACCACTTGAACGGCGAGTTGCCGCACTGGGCCCAACCCCAGGGGTAGTTGGTATGGCTGTGAGGACCGCCTATTTCGTCAAGGCGCTCGATGGCCTCATCGGGGTCTTCGAGTATGCCGGTGAAGAACTTCATCTCGTGCAAGACACCGAATGGCCCGCCCTCTTGGGAGGCGCCGTTGTCGGCCAGCACCACCAGGATGGAGTTGTCGAGTTGGCCGATGTCGCGCAGGCCGTCCACAAATCGCCCGATCTGGTCGTCGGTGTGGTCGAGAAAGGCGGCAAAGGCCTCTTGGAGTCGGCAGGCCAGCAGTCTCTGATTCTCCGGCAGGCTGTCCCAGGGCTCCACCCCGTCATTTCGGGGAGCCAGCTCGGTGCCCGGTGGTATCACTCCCGACTCGAGCTGCCGCTGGTACCAGCGCTGTCGTACCACGTCCCAGCCCTCGTCGTAGCGGCCCCGATACTTCTCCAGGTAGGCGGGCGGGGCTTGATGGGGGGCGTGGGTGGCACCGAAGGGCAGATAGGCGAAGAAGGGGCGGTCGGGTCGAACACCCTTGCTGTCCCGGATCATTTGGAGCAGCTGATCCACCAGGTCTTCGCTCAGGTGATAGCCGTCTTCGGGGCCCGCCGGTGGGTCGATGTGGTGGTTGTCGACTACGAGTTCCGGGTGGAACTGGTCGGTCTCACCTTCCAAGAACCCGTAAAACCGGTCGAACCCCCGACCCAGGGGCCACTGGTCGAACGGGCCAGCCGCCGATGCGTCCTGGGACGGCGCCAGGTGCCACTTGCCTGCGCAGAACGTGGCGTAGCCCTCCGCTCTGAGAACCTCGGCCAGTGTGGCGGCGTGGTTGGTGATGTGGCCGAGCTGGTGGGGGAAGCCGGTGCAGTGGTTTGACACCGACCGCATTCCCACCGTGTGCTGCGAGCGGCCGGTCAGAAGCGATGCCCGGGTGGGAGAGCACAGAGGGGTGACGTGGAAGTTGGTGAACTGGAGTCCGTCGGCGGCTAGCCGGTCGACGTTGGCGGTGTCGATGTCGGAGCCGTAGCAGCCGAATTGGGCGAAGCCGGTGTCATCGAGCAGCACGACGACCACGTTGGGCGCATCCTCGCCGGGGTGGGGTGGCTCCTCGAAGAACGGCTCGGAATCGGCCAGGGTCTTGCCGATCACGCCGGGGAACGGACGTTTGGTCGATGGGTCAGCCATGAGCGTCGCTCTGTGCTGTGGTGACCGTGGTCAGGTCGTCGCCGATAACGATCTCGCCGGCGAAGTGTTCGGCGGCCCGGGCGATCCATTCGGGGTACTGCTCGGCGGTGGGGGCGGGCACCATGTGGGTCAATACCAGGCGCCGGGCACCGACTCGGGCCGCGGTCTGGGCCGCCTCCACCACGCCAGAGTGATAGTCGAGGATGTCTTGGACCATGTCGTTGGGGATGAGCTCCACCAGATCCCGGCGAATCACCGTCTGCACGTAGGCATCGACGTCGGCGGCCAGAGTGTCCACGCCCGGGCAGGGAAGGGTGTCGCCCACCAATGCCACCGTCGTGCCGTTGTGCTCAAGGCGGTAGCCGATGGTGGGCCTTGCCGGCGCGTGGACCGTGGCCGCGGTGGACACCTTCACGTCGTTGACCGCGAACTGATCGTCCGGCTCCACCTCGGTGACCTCCACATTCGGACCCCTGGTGAGGACATCGTGGTGCTCAATGCGGTAGCCGATGTCGGCTTCCAGGGCATGAAGCTGGCGTTCCACGAACTGGGCGGTGCCCGGTGGCCCGAACACCCGAAGCGCAACGTTGCCCTGAGTCATGATCCAGTGCGTGGTGATGACGTCGTTGAGATCGCAGATGTGATCGCTATGCAAGTGGGTCACCAATACGGCAGCCAAGAACGCCGGCAGCGAACCTCCCCCGGCCATGCGCATCACCACCCCTCGACCGGCGTCGACCAGTATGTGGGTGTCGCCCGCCTTCACCAGCGTGGATGGACCGGCCCGATTGGCATCGGGCAACGGGGATCCGGTCCCCGTCAACACGATTTCCATCTCTCGCTCCTTTGCTGTGGGGGGATCGTCGGGCTCGAGGAGCGCCGGTGGATCCTCTGGGCGGTCAAGACGTCATGCCGCCCAGGCCCACCAGGCCCCGAGCCAGCTCGATCTCGCCCATGTGGCGCAGCCCGTGTTGGTAGTGCCAGCACTCGAAGGCGTCGAGCACGGTGATGCCCTGGGGGCCAGCGCACATCGCACTGTAGGTGCTGGCGATCTGGGGCGGATAGGGCGGGGCGACGATGACCCGCTCGAAATCGGCGGGATCCATGTGCTCGATGTAGGCCTCAGTCCGGTTGAACACCGCTCGCTGGTACTCCTTGAACGCCTCGAAATCGCCGATGCGCTGGTGGATCATGTCGCTGACCGGCCGCTCCTTGCCGTGGTCGTTTATGGCCATCTGCACTCGGGCCTGCCAATCGTCATTCCAGATGGGCAGCTCACCGGAGATGCCCATGAAGGTAGCGTCCTGCATGTTGGTGTAGTGGAAGAGCGAGAACGCGATGGGCAGCACCCCTTCCCGTTCGAAGTGATTCACGTGATGCAGCTCCATGGTGCTCACCGCTTGGTAGTAGAGCGAGTGCATGGTTCGCATGCGGCGCAAGAGCGAGTCTTGGATGAGGTTCAGCGTGTCGACGTTGCCCATGTCGGTTCCCTGGTCGTTCGTAGCGATCATTTGCCAGTATTACCCGCAAAACTTAGGCTGTCGGCTCATGACCTCGCAACCTTCGCAGGTCCGCCTGGTGGCCTACCCCTCCGGGATTCCCGGCGACGACGTCTGGAAGATCACCCACGACTCGCCGCCCGAGTTGGGCGACGGCGAGATCGAGGTGGATGTGCAGCTGATCTCCATCGATCCGGGGATGAAGGGGTGGGCGACACCCATGCGGAGCTACATCGAACCGGTGGCCTTGGGCGACGTCATGCGGGCGTTCGGAATTGGGCCGGTGGTGCGCAGCGCCAGCGATTTCTTCTCGGAAGGCGATGTAGTCTCCGGGTTCACTGGCGTGCAGACCCGCGCGGTGGTGGACTCCCGCTCCATGCGCCCGATCGACATGGCGCTAGGACCGATCGAGCACCATATGAGCGTTTTGGGCATGACCGGATTCACCGGCTACTTCGGCATGCTGGATCTGGGGCGTCCTGAGGCCACCGACACCGTGGTGGTGTCGGCCGCATCGGGGGCCGTTGGCAGCGTGGCGGCCCAGATCGCCAAGCGGCAGGGGGCGCGGGTTGTGGGTATCGCTGGCGGTCCGGCCAAGTGCGCCTACCTGCTCGATGAACTGGGCCTCGATGCCGCTATCGACTACAAGTCGACGACCAAATCGGTGGACGAGGGTTTGCAGGACGCCGCGCCCGGCGGGGTCGATGTGTACTTCGACAACGTCGGCGGCGAGATCCTCGGCGCGGTATTGGGGCACATCAACCGACACGCCCGCATCGTGCTCTGCGGGGGTATCTCGCAGTACGAGGACATGGCCAACGCCACCGGACCCGGCAACTACCTACAGCTCATCACCAAAAGCGGCCGCATGATGGGGTTCACCATGCTCGACTACCTCCATCGCATCCCCGAGGCCGTGACCGATCTGGCCGAGTGGGTGGCCGATGGCTCGATCAAGCATCGCCAGCACATCATCGACGGAATCGAGAACTTCCCCGAGGGCTTCCGCATGCTGTTTCGCGGCGAGAACCACGGCAAGCTCTTGCTGCGGCCCTGATTTCCAGGGGAACCTGTTCAGGGTCGGAGGATTGCCGCTAGAGCGGCCCGAAGCACGGCCTCGGTCTCGGCGATGGTGTATCGGCGATGGCGGCGCAGGTAGTCGATGGTGTCGAACTGGAACAGCACGTCGCCGGCGGACAGAACGGCTTGACGATCGCCCGCTTTCACGGTGCCCAACTCGGGAGCGAACTGGAGCTGGAACTGGTCGCGGAGGTCGTCGCGGGCTAAGGCCAGCCAATCGCGAACCCGCGGGTGGTTGGGAGCATTGTGTACCGCAGCGCGATATACCGGGCCGGCTCTCTCATAGAGTCGGAGCCGCATGGCCGCGAAGTCGTTGACCCGGCGGTCGAGCGGTCCTTGGCCGATCTTGTGGAGGCGGCCAGCGTCTCTCATGAGCTCGCGATGGCGATTGATGGCAGATTCGACGAGCTCGCCGGGATCGGCGAAGTATCGGTAGAGGGATCGCAGGGAAAGACCGGACCGCTTGGAGACCTGCTCGATGGTCGGAATCAGCGACTCCTCGGCAAACATTTCCAGGACGGTGTCGAGAGCGGTATTGATGTTGCGCTCTCGGCGGGCGACACGCCCGTCGACTGGTGCGTCGGTGCGGTCCACGTCGGTCATCGCGGTTTGACGGTAGCAGTCACTTGAGCGTCTCAGTCATCGGTGACTGGGCCCCAGACCTCGAGATGGTTGACCCGCTCGACCCGTCGAATGGTCCGAAGGTCGAGCAGGGCCTCGACGCCCGTGTCGCGGAAGAGTTGGCGAACCCGAGCCTGATCGGAGGGTTCGGCGGCGGCGAGATCGTCGTGTAGGCGTTGGAGCAGCCAGAAGCGGTAGGGCTGGACGACGGTGGTGATGCGCGTCCCCCGCCATTCGAATGTGGCGTCGCCAATATTGCGACTGGCCGGGTTGTCCTTGCCATTGGTGCCGGGAACCAAGTCGGGCCGGTCGGCCAGCCACTGATTGGCGTGTTCGTAGTGGGCCGAGATCTCGGGCAGCCATTCCTCGGCCACATGGCGCATCATCGATTTCAGCGTCTCGGGGACGTCGATGTCGGAAATCATGTCGGTTTCGGCGTGGTACTCGTGGGCGTAGAGCTCGCTGGTGGTCATGCGCTCGACCCACCGCCCCACCCGGGGCGCGTGGGCCTTCACCAGCGACTGCGGCACCGGATCGCGAAACAGATGGGCCCACATGGCGGCCATCAGTCCGAAGTCGCCGATGGTGGGTTGTCCGCCGAGCAGGTACGGATGGTGGGCGAGGTGGGCGTTGAAGAAATCGAGCCATTGGTGGAAGGCCTGCTCGATTAGTGGAGCGGTCTCAGGGGTGGCTCCAAACTTCACCGTCGCCTTGCGCATGCGCCCACTGTTGTGCAGGAAGACTCTCTCTCCCTCCTCAGCCGAGGCGGCCGGTGGCGCCACGAGGGCGAATTCCGACCTCAGAAAGTCCAGGTTCTCACGGTCGAAATGCCACCGGTAGTGCATGGCCGGCCTCATCAGCCCTTCCCCGCCGAAGATCTCGAACAGGTGGCTGATGGCCAGGAGCACAGGCGACTCGGGGTACACCGACATCCGGCGCAGCGGCTGGCCGTCGCCCTTCTCAAAGTGGTCGATGATGTCGGCGCCGTCCTGAATGATCCGCCCGTCGGGCGTTTCCATGACCGGTATGATCCACCGGCCCACCGTCGGCACGATGTAGTTCAGATAGCGGTCGCTGCCCGGTGAGACCTCGACGAAGTCGATTCCCTGCTTGCGCAGGTAGGAGCGCGCCTTGCCGGTAAAAAGCGATACCGGGGCGCCATAAAGCGTGTATGGATTGGTCATGCTGGTGCCCCCAGCCAGGTCAACAGGGCTTGTGTGTACTGGTCGGGCAGGTCCTCTTGGAGGAAGTGGCCACCGCCCTGGAGGATTGTGTGGGGCTGGTTGACGGCGCCGGGGATGCGAGCGGTGATCGGCCTCCAGCCGTCTGGGGCCACCTCGTCGAGGTCGCTGAATATGGTGAGCACCGGTCGGTCGAACTGTTCCAGCACCTTCCACGCCTCGTAGTTGGCGGGATACATGGGGTTGTCGGGGCGGGTGGGCAGCAGCTGGGTGAAGGCCCGGCTCCCCACGGTGAGTTCCTGGTCGGGATAGGGCGCCCGGTAGGCAGACACCAAATCGGCGGTGGGCTCGGTCACCATGACCATGGGCAGCAGGGTCCACGGCTCCCACACCGGGGCTGCTGCTGCGAAGGCCTGGAAGTCGGCCAACGGGCCGGACGCCTCGATCACCTCGGGGAGCGGTTCGTTGATGTCCCGCCAGGGGAGGCCGGTGTTGGAAATAACCATGCGGTTGACCCGGTCGGGTTGTTCGGCCGCCAAGCGCATGCCGACGATGCCGCCCCAGTCGTGCAGCACGAACGTGATATCGGCAAGGTCGAGATGATCGAACAGCAGAGACCGCATCCAGTCGATGTGTCGGTCCAGCGTGTAGTCGGCCATCTCCGACGGCTTGTCAGACATCCCCATACCCACCAGATCGGGGGCGATGGCCCGCCAGCCGGCCGCGGCGACCGCATTGATCTGGTGCCGCCAAATAAACGACCACGACGGGTTGCCGTGGAGGAAGACCACCGGGGCGGCGTCGTAGTCGCCGGTGTCGACGACGTGAACGCGCAGCTCTTGGCCGTTTCCGGAGGGAATCGAGATGTAGCGGCGCTCGATCGGATAGTCGGCCAGGCCATCGGCCGCGTCGTCGGGCGTGCGGAGAATGCGCACTAGAACAATACTCGGCTGGGGTCAGTCAGCGACCGGGCCACGTCGTCGAGGAGCGGGTCGGCGATCACTGCGTAGTTGGCCTCGTCGTGGGCGGTCCCGTCGGCCGCGAGCTCTTCGGCCGTTGCCGGGGAAATCAAGTCGAATCGGGCTTCGGCAAACGTCCGGTGATCGCCGAGGAACTGGTCTTCCACCCAGAACCGGCCGATGCGGGTCGATTCGATCGCTTCGGCTAGATCGGGATACGAAGCGTTGGCCACAACTTGGAGAAGCAGGAGCTGGTCGGAGGATGCTCCAGACGCCTGGGGCGGTATCGGGTCGTCTTCTGCCGGGAAGGTCGCCATGACAATGGTGAACTCCATTCCCGCGTCCTTGTGAACGTGAGACTCTTGGAAGTCCTCGCGCATGGTCATCTCGGCTATAGCGGCGCGGTAGGGGTACTGCGCGATGGCGATCCGATCCCACTCGGTGTCGTCGCCCAGCAGCTGATGTACCACCGGTGCGAGCAGGATGATGCGGGCGCCCACGGCCTTCAGCTGCTCGTGGGGTGCGTAGACATTGTCGGCCTCGACGCCGTTGAGCGTGGAGGTCCGGCCATCCCCGTAATCGGCGACGGCTCGGTACTTCATAAGATTGAGCGCCCACATCGGCCCGCCGGGATCTTCTCGTTCGAACCAAGAGGCCACGTAGGTGTCGTTCAGCGCTCCATACCGGGGCATGGGCGGACCTTATAGTATTGCGCCTTTCACTGGCAATAGTTTGGGGCGACCGTTAGGGTTCCGCTATGGATTTCGAGGTCAACCGTCAGGATTTTCGCGACACCCGGACAGTTGACTCGTCACCGGCCAAACTCTCACCGGGGCAGATCCGGCTGGCCGTGGAGAGATTCGCGCTGACCGCCAACAACGTGACCTATGCGGTTGCCGGCGACATGCTCGACTATTGGGGCTTCTTCCCAACGGAGGCACCCTGGGGGCGGATCCCGGCCATGGGGCTGGGCTCGGTGGTCGAATCCGCCCATCCCGACATCGGGACCGGCGGCCGCTTCTTCGGCTTCTATCCCATGTCGACCGAAGTGGTCATCACCGCTGAGCCCAAGGGAGACGCGTTCGCCGACGCCGGGGTCCACCGGGCCGACCACGCTGCGGTCTACACCAATTTCAGCGATGTCGCCGCCGACATCATGTTCCGTGATGACCGGGTCGATGAGTTCCTCTTGCTCCGCGGGCTGTTCATGACGTCGTTTCTGGCCGACGATTACCTGGGCGACCACGGGTTCCATGGCGCCTCGCAGACCCTGGTCACCAGTGCTTCATCGAAGACCTCGATCTGTCTGGCCGCGTGCCTGTCTCGTCGCGGGCACCGCAGCGTGGGTCTCACGTCGGCCCGCAACCGCGCCTTCGTCGAAGGTCTCGGCCTGTACGACGAGGTGATCGTCTACGAAGAAATCAACCAGCTCGACCCCAAGGAGGCTTCGGGACTGGTCGACATGGCTGGCAGCGACACCGTGAGGTCGGGGGTACATGCCCACTTCGGCGAGGGTCTTCGCTTCTCCATGACCGTCGGCGCCACCCACTGGGAGGACACCGCATCGGGGGGATCTGAGTTGCCCGGTCCGTCGCCCAAGTTCTTCTTCGCTCCCGCCCAGATTGCCAAGCGCTCCCAGGAGTGGGGAGCGGCCGAATTGACGAGACGTATTGCCGCCGCGTGGCACGAGATTCTCGACGGCACCGATCGCTGGCTCACCGTCGTTCACCGTTCCGGGCCCCAGGAGACCGCGGCGGTGTATCACGATTTGCTCGAGGGCCGGTCCGATCCCTCGATGGGCTTTGTGGTTTCCATGTCGGGAGAGGCGCTGCGGTGACCTGCCTCACCTCGCTAGACCGCGAAAAGCGGGCCCCGGTCTAGCCATGGACATCGTGGTGATCATGGACGGGCCTGAGACCGTCGACCCGGAAACCGACACCACCTACGCGCTCATGCTGGCGGCCGAGGAGCGAGAGCACCGAACATGGCATTGCCAAGCCGGCGACATCGAATTGAACGAGGGGCGGGTTTGGGCCCGGGCCCGCCGGGCCAGGGCCGACGAGGGAGCCGCCCTCCCGCTACGGCTGGATACTCCAGAGCGACTGGATCTCACCACCGTCGACGCAGTGCTGGTCAGAACCGATCCGCCCTTCGACTCGTCCTACCTCCATCTCACCCTGCTTCTCGACCACCTCGTCGAGGACACGCTGGTGGTCAACGCCCCCCGCGGTCTTCGGGATGCGAACGAAAAGCTCTACGTCTGCCGGTTTCCCGAGATCACACCCCCGATGATCGTCACCTCAGACGCCGATCAGTTGACGGCGTTCAGCCAGGAGCATGGCGCCGCCGTGCTCAAGCCGATCGGAGGTCACGGTGGTCGGGGAGTGATGGTGCTGCATCCCCACGACCAAAACGCGCCGTCGATCGTCGACACGTTGACCAGCCGCGGCCGCACGCCGGTTGTGGCCCAGCAGTTCATGGAAAACGTCGCCGCTGGCGACAAGCGCATTCTGCTCCTCGACGGCGATCCACTCGGGGCCGTCTTGCGGCTGCCCACCGAATCTGACTTTCGGGCCAACATTTGCGTGGGAGGCCAGGCGGTGGCGGCCGAGGTCAACGAGACCGACCAACGGATCATCGATCGGATCGCTCCATCGCTGCGCGCCGACGGATTGGTGTTCGTGGGAATCGATGTGATCGATGGCCATCTCACCGAGATCAACGTGACCAGCCCGACTGGGATCCAACAGCTCGGTCGCCTCACCGGAACCCGTCCCGACCACGACGTGATCTCATGGCTCGAACAAAACGCACACTGACGCGGCGATGACAACCGAGACCGACGTCATCAACCGAGCGGCCGAGGCGTTTCCTCCCAGCTCGCCGACCCGCATAGGAGCCGAGGTGGAGTGGCTGGTGTTCGACTGCAATGACCACAGCAAGCCCATCCCGGCTGAACAAGCGGCCGGGGTGGCCGACGGTCCGTTGCCGGCTGGCGGCGCGATCACCATCGAGCCCGGAGGCCAAGTCGAGCTCGTCACCCGGCCATTTCCCGATCCGGTGGAGCTCGTCGATGCCGTGGCCGCTGACACCGCCGAGCTCGTCAAGCGATTCCAGGGGCATGGCCTGGCGCTGGTCTCGTTGGGCCTCGATCCCATCCGCCCGCCCCGGCGCTCGTTGGACACCCCTCGCTACGAGGCCATGGAGAAGTACTTCGCGGCTCGTTCACCGGCCGGGCTCCAGATGATGAACCTCACCGCATCGTTCCAGATCAACATCGGTTTCGGGCCCAATCCGAGCGTCACCTGGCGCCGGGCCCAAGCGGTGGCCCCGGTCTTGATGGCGGCCTTTGCCAACTCACCCACCACCGATGGCGACGCATTCCAGTCGGCCTCCTGCCGCCAGCAGATTTGGGCCGCCACCGACCCGACTCGCACGCGTCCCGTCTGCTGCGGGCCCGAAAACTGGGCCACTTATGTCCTCAACGCCAACCTGATGTTGCGATGGCGTGACCACCGCATGGAACCGCAGCTAGACGAGCTCACGTTCGGGGAATGCTTGCAAAGCAGCGATCCGCCGACTCGGGACGACCTCGAGTTGCACCTGACGACGCTCTTCCCGCCGTTGAAACCTCGGGGCTACCTTGAGGTTCGAATGCTCGATGCTCTTCCCGCGTCGGGTCGTATGGCCGCCACCGCCACGGTGTGGGCGGTTCTCACCGATCCCGATGTAGGTGACGCCGCGGAGGCGATTTGCCGGGCAATCCCCGATGCATGGTGCCGAGTAACCCAGGCCGGCCTCGACGACCCTGCCGTTCGAGAAGCAGCCACGGCCGTGCTCGACCTAGCCGCCCGCGCCAGCAGTGCGACCGCGTCATCGCTGGCCGACGCCTGCAAGACATGGCGAGACGAGCGCGTCCTTTCGCCCAACCCGCCGCAGCCGGTGGTCCAGCTTGTCGACCGCGCCCGAGAGGCAGACGGACCTCTAGGAGCAGGGCCTGAGGACGCGGCCTAAGCCGCGTCGTCGGGCGAGGCCAGACGGCGAAGACGGTTTCTGTAGGGACCCCATCGCCAGACGAGATCATCTCCGTCGCGATAGCGGGTGACCACCAGGCGCTTGCCCCCCAAATAGAGGTTCAGTCGACCTTCTTCGAACCGGGCCGCAACCTCGATCTGAGCACCGCCGACCCCCTCGTCGCGCACGCCTCCATCAAGGGTGCCGTCGGCGAACATGTCGTGAATAATTCCAGCCGCGGTGATTACCACTCGGTTGCCGGCCTGCTCGTTGCGTTCGATGTGGCCCTTCAGCGGTCCCCGGTACACCTGCCATACCCCGCGAAGGTCAGGGGCACCTTCGGCCAGCGGCTCGTCGCAACCGGCCAGCACCAGCGGCGGCCACTCCCGCCACCGGCCGGGGGGCGTTCGGACAACCGGCAAGTCGACCGCTTTGGTAGAAGTCGACTGGAGATCTGGCGCCAACTCCGGCAGGAGGTAGTGCTCGCTCCCGACCGGGGGCTGGGGTGGGTGGCGCCGCACCCGAAGCGGTGCCGCTGCCACTGAACCGAGAGCCTTCACCACATCGCCGATTCGCATCGCCGATCCTCCAAATCAATTGCGCTTAACACTGGCATAAGGTATTGACATCAATACTGGCAAAACTATACTCACATCGGCTGTCCATCATCCGCACCACTTGCGGCCACGGCCGTATGTCTGGTGATCCATCCCAATCGTCTTGGAGGTCGAGCATCATGTCAAAGCTGGCCCGCCGATGTGCTGTTCTGTTGGTTGCCGCCCTGTTTGCGTTTGGGTGCTCTGGATCATCCGAAGGTGAATCCGGCGCGACTCCTACAGAGCCGGATTCAACTCCGATGTCCACCCCAGCCCCGGAAACCGAGGAACCGGAGACTGAGGAACCGGAGACTGAGGAACCGGCGATCGGGGACCAAGGCGTCGAGCCATCGCAAGCCGAGGATGCCCCCAGCGAGACTCCGGAGCCGGTCGCCGAAGGGAAAGTTGCCGAAGAGGAAACTGCCGCTCCGGTTGTGTTGACGGCAACCGATACCGGGGTCACCGCCGAAACCATCAAGATCGCCGCAACTTTTCCGGACCTCTCGGTAATCGGAAGAGACAATGGCGACCTCGAAGCGAAGTTCCAGGTGGCAGTCGACGCCGTCAATCAATCAGGCGGCATCATCGGACGGCAGATTGACCTGATCTTCTCTACCTACCTACCCATGGGCGAGGCCGATGCCGAGGCACTGTGTGTGCGGAATGTCGAGGATGAGGGGGTCTTCGCGGTGGTGGGAACCCTCCTTCGTGAGATGCCGTTGTGCTATACGGAATTCAACGACACCATCGTCATCAACGCCTTCGAATCCACCGCTGAGCTCTTCGAGCGGTCGGTGGCCCCCCTGATCTCGACCAATCCGCTGCCGGAGCGCCTGGTTGAAGTGAATATCGACACGTTGGTCGATTCAGGACACCTGGCCCCCGGGATGCGCATTGCCGTACATGGGATGGCCACCAGGGAAGACCTTCACAACCGCTACCTTCAAGCGCTCGATTCGAGGGGAATCGAGGTTGTCTCCCACACTCTTCGCACAACTTTCAACGACGTTATTGCCGCCGAATCCGAGGTGGACATCTTCGCCGAGCGCTGGCTGGCCAGCGGCGCAGAGGCGATGTTGGGAAGCGCTCCCGAATCAGGCCTGGACTTTGTGGGGGCCTACGAACGCCGGGGCATCGAATTGCCCATGTTCTTGCCGGAGAACACCCACGTGGAGCCGTCACTGATACGGGATTCCTTTGGCTATAGCCTTGCTCCCCTCGAATTCGCAGTGGTCCTCGTGCGTGACGTCGATCCGGCCTCGCTGTACCCCGAAAATATC